>JACOTZ010000208.1 GCA_016178155.1 Acidobacteriota bacterium | reverse complement strand
GCTTTATCGCGAGGCTCCGCCCTCACCGGTTTCCCGGCTCGGACGCTCGCAAGCTATCAAGTCCTACCAACAACTACTTGAGTGGGTCCTTCCCCCACTGGTGATCTGCCCCGTTGGGGCGCACTGACGAACCTCGGCTAATCCCGAAGGGGAGACCAAGGCAAGCCCTGTCTCTATCCGGAGATAATCGGATACGGAGTGGCTGCAATTGGGCATCGCTGCCGATTTCGTGCTGATCGTCATCGCAGGCTTCTGCGGTGGACTGCTCGCCCGCGCTCTCCGCTTGCCGCTGCTCGTCGGATATGTAGCCGCCGGAGTGGCGGTTGGTCCTCACACGGCTGGCCCCACGGTCGTGCAAATTCGGGATATCGAGCTTCTTGCCGAAATTGGCGTCGCCCTGCTCCTCTTCTCGATTGGTTTGGAGATCTCATTCCGCGATCTGCAACCGGTCCGTCGGATCGCATTGATCGGAGGGCCGATTCAGATTGTCCTGACTGGCGCCGCCGGTGCGCTGGCTGGATCGAAGGCGCTCGGAATGGCGGCCACGGAATCGTTGTGGTTCGGGGCCATGATCTCTGTCTCGAGCACAATGGTCGTGCTCCGGACCCTCTCGGCGGCAGGAGTGACCTCGACTCTGGCAAGCCGGGTCATGATCGGTTTGCTCGTAATCCAGGACCTGGCCGTCATTCCAATGCTCATCATCTTGCCCCAATTGCGGGAGCTGGAGGATGCGCTTGCGAGTGTCGCGCGCTCGATCGTCATCGCGGCCGTATTCCTCTTCGCAATCGTGGCTCTCGGCACGCGGCTGTTGCCTAAGCTGCTGAGACGGGGGCTCGCCTGGGGATCCCGGGAGTTGTTCCTTGTTTCGGTCGTTGCCGCCGGGGTCGGATTCGGCTATGCAGCGCATATCGTCGGTCTGTCGTTTGCGTTGGGCGCCTTCGTGGCCGGTATCGTCCTCAGTGAATCCGAGTTCAGCCATCAGGCGCTCAGTGATGTCGTTCCGCTTCGCGACATCTTCGGGCTACTGTTCTTCGTCAGTGTAGGAATGCTGTTCGACCCCAATTATGTCCTCGCCCATATCGCGCGGATCGCATTTGTGGTCGCGTCGATCTTTCTCGGAAAGGCCCTGATCTTCGGTGGATTAGCGACAGCATTCGGCTACGGCAACATGGCGCCCTGGATCATTGGGTTGGGTCTTTCTCAGATCGGCGAGTTCAGTTTCGTCCTGGCGCGCAGCGGACTTAGCGGGGGCTCACTTTCGAAGAACACTTACGATCTGGCGCTGACCTGCACGATAGTGACGATGGCGCTCTCACCACTCGTGTCAAGTGCCGCGCTTCCTTTGGGCCGCGCCTGGCGCCGCTGGCGCAAGCCTGCCCAGCCTTTACAAACGATCAGTCTTCCCGACGAGGATTTCGATGCTCACGTAGTCGTGGCGGGCTACGGCCGGACGGGACGCGCCGTCGCCCAAATCGTCCGCGCCGCCGGTATTCCGCTCGTCGTAGTGGAGTCGGATCACGCCCTGCTCGGCGACATGAGGAACGAGGGATTCTCCGGTGTGTGGGGCGATATCACGCGCGAAGAGGTACTCCAGGCGGCGCGCATTAAGAACGCACGGATTCTGGTCCTGACCGTTCCTAACCGAAGCACCGTGGAGTTGAGCGTTGAGCGGGCCCGGCGTGCCAACCCGCTGCTGGTCGTGATCGCCCGCGCCGTTCGCGAGCAACATGTCGCTGGACTCCGAAAGCTGGGGGTCGACGCCGCCGTCCAGCCGGAATTCGAAGGCGGCATAGAAATGGTGCGGCAGGTGCTGGTCCGCTGTAATTACAACGATGCGGAAATCCTGCGACTGATCGCCAAGCTCAGAGATGATCTCTACCGAGAGCCTGCCGATTAGCTCTCCGCGTGCGGGAACGCCGCAAACTTGTGCTCCTCGCACGCCCCCCCGAAATCAATGGCCCATGCCCGCGTCTCACGGTTTGGAGGGCGCGCGTGACACTCTCGCTCAGGGCCGAGCACCTCAGGCGCTACCGTGACATCGCTTGGCTGTTGATGAAATATGGCCGCGGCGACTGGGTCAGGAAAGCGGGCCTCGAAGAAAGCCTTGAACCGTCCGATGCTGATCCTGCGCCGGATGGCGCCGGCCACACCGAGCTCGCGGCCGATCTCGAGAAACTCGGCCCCACGTTCATCAAGCTCGGCCAACTCCTCTCCACGCGTCCCGACATCCTGCCGCCCGACTACATCGCCGCCCTATCTCGCCTGCAGGATGACGTGGAGCCTTTCTCCTTTGCCGAAGTCGAGCGGATCGTTACCGAGGAGCTCGGCGTGCGCATCTCGAAAGCCTTCGCCGCGTTCGAGTCCAAGCCGCTCGCGGCCGCCTCGCTTGGCCAGGTACACCGCGCCACGCTCCGCGGCGGCACGCCGGTCGCGGTCAAAGTGCAGCGCCCCGCCATCCGCGAGCAGATCCTCAACGACCTCGAGGCTTTTCTGGAAATCGCGCGCCTCCTCGACCGCCATAGCGATGCCGGCCGTCTCTTCGGCTTCGAGGACCTGGTTGATGAGTTCCGCCGCGGCATCCTGCGCGAACTCGACTACCGCCAGGAGGCCCGCCACCTCGCCGCGCTCAACCAGAACCTGCGCCGCTTCCGCCGGATCATCGTCCCCGCGCCCGTAGTGGATTACACCACCCGGCGCGTTCTCACGATGGAGTACATCGACGGGCGCAAAATCACCGCGGTCAGTCCGCTCGAGCTCGTAGAGGTTGACGGCCGCGCGCTCGCCAACGAGCTTTTCCGCGCCTGCCTGCACCAGATCCTGATCGACGGTCTGTTCCACGCCGACCCGCACCCCGGCAATGTCTTTCTCACCGGCGATTGCCGCATCGCACTGCTTGACCTCGGCATGGTGGCGCGCATCCCCGCGTCGATGCAGGAGAAGCTCCTGCGACTCGTCATCGCGGTCGCCCACGGCCGCGGCGAGGAAGCGGCCGAGGCGGCCGTGCAGATCGGCGAAGTCCGCGACGGCTTCGATCAGAGCGATTTTACGCACCGCGTCTCCGATCTCATCGATCAGCTCCGCGATGCCGCCGTGAAAGACATCCAGGTGGGCCGGCTCGTTCTCGAAGTTACGCGTATTGCAGCCAAATCCGGCATCCGTGTGCCGGCGCAGCTCGCTTTGCTCGGCAAGGCCCTGCTTAGCCTCGATCAGGTCGGCCGCATCCTCGACCCCGATTTCGACCCGAACTCCGCGATCCGCCGCTACGGCGTCGAAATGATGCGGCTGCGCGTGCGCAAGAGCTTCAGCGCAGGCCATCTCGTCGCGGGCGTGAGCGAGATGAAAGATTTCCTCGAACGCCTGCCCAGCCGTGTGAACCGCATCCTCGATCGCATCGCCGATAATAATCTGGAAATCCGCGTCGACGCCATCGATGAACAGGGCCTGATGGAAGGATTCCAGAAGGTCGCGAACCGCATCACACTCGGCCTCGTGCTCGCCGCCCTGATCGTCGGCGCAGCCATGCTCATGAACGTTCCCACCCACTTTCGCCTGTTCGGCTATCCTGGCCTCGCCATCATCCTCTTTCTTGCCGCCGCCGGTGGCTTCGCCCTGGTGGTGGTGATTCTCTTCTCCGATGTCAAACGGCCGCCGCGAAATCATCGCCCGTAAGTACACAGCGATTCTCCGAATCAACGCCTGCTCGCCATCGCCCATCCGCCGGCTTTGCGCGTACTCGCACCAGGGCCTGTTGGAGTTGACAATCCGGAACGCGGCGGGATCGGCGGCGCGGGTCCACTCGGAAGCGGCCCGCGTCAGCTCGAGCATTTGCGCCTTGTTGTATTTCAGATCGTTTGCCGTGCCGTGCGCTTCGTTGATGACATCCCAGGTGTGAACGCGCGAGCGGTAGCGGGCTACCGTACGGAAGATATGTTCGCGGCAGTGTCCGCCCGATCGGTGGTAAGAGCCGGCGCTTCCGCCTTGACCTCGATACTTTCCGTAACGCTTCCCGGCTGCAGCCGCATATCGACCCGCGCCGCCGAATTCACGGCGACCGCGATTCCCTGACGGACTTCCCTTTTGAACCCCGTCATTTCTACGGCGACCGCATAGAGGCCTGGCGGGAGGTTGGGGAAGGCGTAGTTGCCGCTCTTCGTTGGTCTCTGTCGAACGGCTCACACCGGTGTTCATTTCGGTTATCGTCACCTTGGCCTGCGAAACAACAGCATCGCTGGAATCCGTAACGGTTCCCAGAAGGGTTGTGTTCCAGGCTTGGCCGAAGCTACGGTCTTGACCAGAAACATCAAGGTTATGGAAAGGGAGAGGGCACGAAATACTCTGCTCATACAACCTCCTATGTCTTGCTTCCTACCGTTATGTCGCCCGTTAGCGAAACGTCTACCAACCGTTTTTCGCTGATCAAGTCCACTCCCACGCCGAGCAGATGTTGCCGCATCGCCTCTTCGGCGAGCGAAGCGTTACCAAGACGAAGCGCCTCGTAGATGGCGGTGTGCTGGCGTTTAATGCGGTCCATATCCCAGTGCGTCTGTCCGGTGATCTTGCGGCTTTTGATTAACATCGGCGTCAGCGGCTTCGCCAGCTCCAGTAACACGCGGTTGCCGGCCGCGCGGATGATGGCGTCGTGGAAAAGAAAATCCTGCTGTTCGCGAACTGCTACGACGTCCAGGTGCTCGATCATCTTGAGGAGATGCCCCTTGATTTCTTTCAATTGCTGCTCGGTGGCCCGGCTCGCCGCGAGCGCCGCCGCCTGGGGCTCCAGCATCTTGCGCACCTCCAGGAGCTCAATCATGTCGAAGTCGACATCGCCGCGCCCGCCCGGTTCCGAAGGGCGGCCAAATTGCGGGAAAGCAGGTCAAGCTGGCACTGATGCGCCGTGGTACACTCTGGTTGCGCGGCATTGATCCCACGCGTTGCGGCGTTGCGGGCGGGCCTGTCACCGTAAATTGGCGAACCTACTCACGACGCATAGGACGAGGATGTGATCGTTGACCACGAGCCTGCCCGCGGAGAGCTTCTGGAGCGTCCTGAGCCGCGATGCGGTGCGCTCAAATTTCGCAGAAAGGATTTCGGCCGATGTCCGCCCCACATGAGCGCGGGACCGAGCTGGTGATGCCGGAGCTTCAATTCGACCTGCGGCGCGCCACTGAGCTGCAGCAGCGCTTGGCGGCGATCGTCGAATCTTCCGACGATGCCATCGTCGGCAAGAGCCTCGACGGGATCATTCAGAGCTGGAACCGGGGAGCTGAACGGATTTTCGGGTACAAGGCGGAAGAGGTGATGGGCAAACACATTTCCATCATCGCCCCGCCCGATCGGGTGGACGAAATCCCGCGAATTCTCGCACGCATCGCGCGGGGTGAGCGCGTTGACCACTACGAAACCGAGCGGCGCACCAAAGACGGCCGCATCCTCACGGTGTCTCTGACCGTATCGCCCATCCGGGACGCATCCGGCGTAATCATCGGCGCGTCGAAGATCGCTCGGGACATTACGGAACGGATCCGCCACCAACAGGAACTCGAAGAGGCGAATCGCGCGCTCACCCGCTCCAATGTCGATCTCCAGCAGTTCGCGTACTCTGCTTCGCATGACATGCGGGAGCCACTTCGAACTGTCGCCACCTATAGCGCCATGCTCAAACGAAAGTGTGGCGGTCAACTTGGCGAGCTCGGCGACGAGTACATCGGCTACATTATTGAAGGCGCGGAGCGGATGCAGAAGCTGATTGACGATCTGCTCGCTTTCACGCGCGCAGCCACCATGGAGGAGACCGACCCGGAAGAAGTAGACGCAAACGCGGCTCTAAGTACAGTCCTCAAAACCCTGGAATCCGCCATTCAGGAGAGCGCGGCCTCGATCACGGGATCCGGTCTGCCGTTGTTCCGTGGCCATCGGTTCCAACTGGAGCAGTTATTTCAGAATTTGATTGTCAACGCGATCCGCTATCGCAGTGGCAAACCGCTCGAAATCCATGTGGCGTCAGAGAGATCTGGAGACCACTGGCAATTCGCGGTTCAAGACAACGGCATCGGGATCGATCCGCAATACCATGAGCGAATTTTTGGAATGTTCAAGCGGCTCCACAGTCCGGCCGAATATCCCGGAACCGGTATGGGGCTTGCCATTTGTCGGCGCATCGTTGAACGGGCCGGCGGGCGCATTTGGGTTGCATCTGAGCTCGGACGAGGTTCCACCTTCTTCTTTACCCTCCCGGCCTGAGGAACGTGCCAAATCTCAATCGAGCGAGCGGGCGCCCTGGATTGTCCTGATCGAGGACAACCCCGCGGATGTCGGGCTCGTCCGGGAAGCGCTCGACGAGTACGGCGTCTCTTGTGAGCTCACTGTGCTCACTGACGGTGAGCGGGCGATGCATTTCGTCAGTGACATCGATGAACGGCGCGGGCGTTGTCCTGACCTTGTAATTCTCGACCTCAACTTGCCCAGGAGACATGGTTACGAAATTTTGGCGCGTATGCGCTCCAGCGTTCAATGTCCTCACGTGCCCGTCGTCGTATTTACGTCATCCGAGGCACGGGAGGATAAGGAAAATGCCGCCCGGTTGCATGTGGCGCGGTATATCCGCAAGCCTCATCGGCTCGAGCAGTTCATCCAGGTCGGAGGAGTGCTCAAAGAGCTCCTTGCGAGTTTGAAGCGCCGCTAGTCTGCCCCTCCCTCACCGTCGCGATTTCCGAATGCGCACTTCTCCGGCTGGACACTAGACTAGCATACGCCGCGGCCGACCCAATCGCCATTCGTAGCTGTGACTTAAGCCATATCTTTGCCGCGAATAAACCCATAACCTTGCCGCCGGATGCCGCAGCGACTCCTTTGTTTGCATTT
>JACOTZ010000160.1 GCA_016178155.1 Acidobacteriota bacterium | reverse complement strand
GGACACGCTGCGGCGAGTCGACGACATCATCGGCGTGAGCCGCTACGTGGCCGATTACGTGCGCCGCTGGAGCGGAATCGAGGCCGTGCACGTGCCCATCTCCCTGCTCGACCCCGGCCCCTGGCCCTGGCTTGGTAATTTTGACAACGAATTCGTCACGCTCGTGAACCCGTGCGCGGTAAAGGGCATTGCCATCTTCCTGGCGCTCGCCTCGGCCATGCCTTGCACCCGCTTTGCCGCCGTTCCCACTTGGGGCACATCGCAGGCGGATCTCGAAGCCCTCCGGCGCCTCCCGAACATCACCATCCTGAACTCGGTTGACGACATCGATGAGATCCTGGGGCGCACCCGCGTACTGCTGGTTCCATCTCTGTGGGCGGAAGCGCGCTCCCGCATTGTGGTCGAGGCCATGCTGCGCGCTGTGCCCGTGGTCGCGAGCAACACCGGCGGCATTCCAGAGGCCAAGATGGGTGTGCCGTACCTCCTGCCCGTGCGCCCCATTGAGCGTTACCAGTCGCGGGTAGATGAGAATATGGTGCCCATCGCCGAGGTGCCCCCGCAGGACACAGCTCCGTGGCTGGACGCACTGCAACGTCTCAATGCCTCCCGCGCGCACTACGACGAGATCGCCCGCGGCTCGCGGGAGGCGGCTATGCATTATGCAACGCATCTCACCGTCCGCCCCTTTGAGGAGCTCCTAGAGCGCGCCGTCGCCGCCCCGCGGCGGCGGACGCCTCCCGCCCCCGCCCACGGCGTCGAGATGCTTTCGCCCGAAAAGCGCCGGCTGCTCGATCTGCGTTTACGGAAACGAGCGGAGAGCAAGTGGTTTGTCACCGCCGGCGCCGGGGCCACCCGCCTGTTCTGCTTTCCCTATGCGGGCGCGGGTACCCTGGCGTATCGTTCCTGGGCCGGCGCGCTCCACGATGCCGCGCTCTGGGCCGTGCGCCTTCCGGGGCGCGAGAGCCGCGTCTCGGAGCCTCTCTTCACGCGCATGGAGCCGCTCATCGAGGCACTCGGCGCGGAGCTGCAGAAGCATGTCGATGCGCCCTTCTCCTTCTTCGGCCACAGCATGGGCGCCGGCATCGCGTTCGAGCTGGTCCGCTGGCTGCGCCGCCATCACCTGCCGCTGCCACGGCGCCTGATCGTTTCCGGCGCCCGCGCTCCGCAGCTTCGCCGCACGCCGGTCCCGCCGCTGCCCGAGAATGAGTTGCTCGAGCAACTCCGCCGCTTGCAGGGAATGCCCCAGGGAGCGCTTGAAAACCCCGACGTTGTCCGTCTGATCCTGCCCGTGCTGCGCGCCGATACCGAGTTGTACCGCAACTATGTCTATGCCGACGAACCGCCGCTCGACATTCAGCTCCACGTGTTCGGCGGTGAAGACGACCCCAACGTCCGCCCTGAACACCTGGAGGCTTGGCGCGACCAGTCTCCGGCCCGCTGTACCATCCGTATCCTGCGCGGCGGCCACTTCTATTTCCAGCGCGACCCGGACGCCTTCTTCGCCGCCCTGAACACCGTCTTGCGATGACATTCGAAGACGCTCCGGTTCACGTCTGGGCGGTCGAACTCGAGCGCGCGGGGCCATTCGAACACCTGCTCTCGCCCGAGGAAACCGAGCGCGCCGCCCGCTTTCATTTCGAGTGCGACCGGATTCGCTATGCGCGTGCTCATGGCGCGCTCCGCGTCACGCTCGCCCGCTATACGGGGAGCGATCCCAGGGCGTTGCGCTTCCGCCGGGAGGCTCGCGGCAAGCCTGTGCTCGAGGATCGCGAGCTCCACTTCAGCCTGTCCCATTCCCTCGGCGTGGCGCTGATCGCGGTATCCCGCCTGCATGAGGTCGGCGTCGATGTGGAGAGAATCCGCGAGCCGGCGCTTCTGGACCGCCTCGCCGCGCGGTGCCTTGCGCCCTCCGAGCTATCGGACTGGCGGGCTCTCCCTCGACACGCCCGCGCCGAATCCTTTCTCCGCGTCTGGACGAGAAAGGAAGCTTTGTTGAAAGGCCTCGGCCGCGGCCTCGGAGATCCGCTGAGCTGCATCGAGCTGCGCGAACTGGAATCGGGTATCAGCGCCTCCGGCTCCGCCCCTGCATGGTTCATCTGCGACCTCGATTCGGTTCACGGTTATATTTCTGCACTCGCCATTGAAGGCGGGAAACAATTTCTCTCGCTCCGAGTCTGATGCGGCAGATGCGGCGTATCCAGCCGTGCTTCGAGGGGTTCCGGTGGTCGGAGGGCTGGGGCCCCTTTTGCGTCCGGGGAGGAGTCCGCATTAATATGCGCCGGCCCTCCTGCCTGCTCTCGGGCCGGGCGCGAGACAGACGCCCGTTTCAGTGGTACAGTACTCCTTAGGCAGGGTAGGAGGCTTGGTCCGGCTTCGGCTGGGCCAACCGCGAGCGGGCCGTGCCGGCCAGTCCTCCGAAGTGGCGAGGCGCGGCCCCTCCGGTAATAAGATTCCCTGCGAGTCGCACACGCCGCTCGTCGAGCACCGTACACCCGGGAAGCGAGTTTCAAGCGCCACTCGCCTAATCACTCGGGCCGATCCCACTGTAGGCTCGTCCCGCTTTCTTGATCGCTGCGACTTCATTCGCGCCCCAAGCCCGTCAGCCGAGCTGCAATCGCAGCACTCATCCAAAGCTGGGCGCTGAACGCCCCAATCGTCACAAGCCCCCCGCGGCGCGAGTTTCCATCAGGCCGCGGCCCGCTTTCCGGATCGCTTCGATCTCACCCGCGTCACATGGCGAGACGAACGGGCTTATGGGTCCCGTTTTCGCAATGCCGGCTGCCTCGACCGCGTGGTGGAGCACACGCGCCGGACCGAAGCGATCGCGGATGCCCTCGAGCGGGAGAAACTTCTCGCGGAGCTCGCCTGCCGTTTCCCAATCGCCGCGGCGGCATGCATGGAAAATGGCCTCGCTGAGAGCGGGCGCGACACAGCCCGAGCCCGTGGTGAAGCCGGGCAGACCGAACTTCCGTAGATGGGACACCGCCGGGCGCTCCCCGATCCCGCTGATCACGTATCGGCGGTCAACTCTTCGCAACAGCGCTTCCAGGTAAGCGTCCTGCTCGGGGTCGCTGCGCACGACGGCATACTTGATCGCGGCGCAGACGCCCGCGTTCACCAGTTCGGCCACCGCGTCGAGCCCGCGCTCACGGTCCGCGCCGAAGTTGGTCTCATCCTTGAGATACAGCATCAGCGGCAAGCCCGCGGCATCCGAGATCTCGCGCAGCCCGCGCGCGAGTCCGGCCGCGTCGCGCGGATCCGCGCACGGCAGCGCCATTGCCATGGGAAAGCGGTGCCGCCGCAGAAAGGGCGCCTGGTCAAGGGCCCGCCCAAACGAGGGACCCACGCTCGGAATGCACCAACAAGTGTCCGGGAGACCATCGAGCCAGGCCACGAGCTGCTCGTACTCGTTGAGAGTAACGTGGTAGAGGAAAGCGTTCCCGCCATAAAGAAGGCGCGTGACGCCGCCCCTGAGGATATGCTCGACGAGCCGTTCGTTCTCGACCAGATCGAGCGAACGTTTCTGATCCTCGCGCCGCGCCAGCGGCGGCACCGCAAATACGCCTTCGAGATCTTCAGGATGAGTGGATTTCCGCATGGCCGTCTCCGTAAATTGTAGCCGTCTCTCGACTGCCCTGCCCGAAGTTCGAAACCAGGCGGCGCTCGGCGCTGTCCACAAGTAGCAGGCGCCAGGCGCGGGCAGAATGCCATGTCCCCACCGGAAAACACACCGATAACGGCTAACCCTTACTCCATCAGCCCTTTCCCGCCGGCGCCGGTGCCATGTCCGCTGAATCATCAGAGCTGGCGCTGGCTGACTTTTCTGCACTGGCCCTATGAACCAGATTTGCTCCGTCCGCTGGTACCCCAAGCGCTCGAGCTCGAGCTGTTCGACGGCGCATCCTGGGTTGGGGTGGTCCCGTTCGAGGTGCGAGGGCTGCGCGCGCCCTGGTTACCGCCCGTTCCCTGGCTTTCCTACTTCCCGGAAACCAACCTCCGCACCTACGTGCGCAACGCGAAAGGCGTGCCGGGCGTGTGGTTCTTCTCGCTCGACGCCGCGCGTTACGCCGCTGTCATTGCGGCACGTGCGTCCTACGGGCTGCCGTATGCGTGGTCGGACATGGACCTCTCCCGCCAGGGCGGGCTGGTGCGCTACCGAAGCGTGCGCCGCCGGCCCGCGGCGAACGCCCGAACCGACATTCTCATTGAGCCGGGCGATCCGTTCAAGCCTGACGAACTGGGAGACCGGGATCACTTCCTGACTGCGCGCTTCCGGCTTTACACGCGCATCGATAACCGGTTGGCGCATGCCGACGTGCAACATCAACCTTGGCCGCTCACGCGCGCCCGCGTGTTGCGGCTCGAACAGAGTCTCACCACGGCGGCCGGACTGCCCGATCCCGCCGGCGATCCGCTGGTGCATTACTCGCCGGGGGTCGACGTGGGGATTGCCGCCCCCGAGTATTGCTGATGAACCACGAATTCTTTTGAGAGGACCGTATGAACTGCAGAGACGTCATGACACAGAACCCGTCGTGCTGTTTCGAAACCGACACGGCGGTGAAAGCGGCTCAAATCATGAGGAACGAGAACGTCGGCTCGGTGCCGATCGTCTCCGGGCACGACAATGAACTATGTGGAATCATTACGGATCGCGACCTTTGCCTGAAGGTGTTGGCCGAAGGCCGCGATCCCGGCGCGATCCGGCTCCAGGAGATCATGACCTCGGATCCGGTTTGCTGCCGTCCGGATGACGACCTCGATGACTGCATGAATCTCATGTCGCGCTACCAGGTGCGACGCATCCCCGTGATCGATGACTCCTGGCGCCTGGTCGGCATCATCGCCCAAGCCGACATTGCCCGTCATGTCGCGCAGCGCGAAGAGGTCGCCGAGGTCGTGGAAGACATATCCGAGCCCGCGGGCATCGGCCCGCGCAGCTTCCGTCCGCGCCGCGGTCTCGCCGGAGGCGCCGCCGGATCGGGAATGCTGTTGCTCGGCGGCTTAGCCGTCGGCGCCGGGCTCATGTATTTCCTGGACCCAAACCGCGGCCGTAGGCGGCGCGCCGTTGTGCGCGACAAGGCCGTGCGTCTCTATCACGCCTCCGGAGATTTTGTGGACAAGGCGCGCGAGGACATGGTCAACCGCGCCAGCGGTTTGGTCGCCGAAGCCAGGAACATCGTTCGCCAGGAACACGTTCCGGATCACAAGCTCACCGAGCGGATCCGCTCGCGGATCGGCCGCGTGGTCTCTCATCCTCACGCCATCCAGGTGATTTCGAGCCGCGGGTACGTGCGGCTGGCCGGTCCGATCCTGGCGCATGAAGTTCGCCGCCTGATGTCGGTTGTCCGCTCGACACCCGGTGTGGTCGCCGTCGAGAACAACCTCGAGATGCACCCCAGCGCCGAGGGGGTCTCCGGCCTCCAGGGCGGACGCGAGCGTTCCGGTCAGCGGTGGGAGTTCGCGCAGGAGAACTGGACTCCGGCCGCCCGGCTGCTGGCCGCCGCTCTCGGCGGATTCCTCGCAAGCTACGGCATGAAGAAGCACAACGCGGTCGGTACCGCGGCCGCGGCGCTGGGGGCCGGGCTGGTGACCCGCGGCATCACCAACCGCGAGCTACTGCCACTCGACGTACACCCCATCGAGTCCGCACAGCGGATCCTCATGGGCCGCAGGGGCATCGCCTGAGAAGGGCAAGGCACTGGCAGTCGCCGAGCCGCTGATTGATCGGCGGTTCGGTCACCGACTGCCGGGCAGGCCGGCGGGAGGGCCGCCTGAGGCCCGGGGGGGCGCGACACGGGTCTACTAAAGGACATGGCTCGGCGCCACCGGCGCTCCCTCACGTTTGGTGGCTCAGTCTGTAGTGTCGCTCCAAACCGCGGCCGTCACGAGAATCCCGGAACGCTCCTATGCTGCCGCGGCGAAGCTCGCCACCGCTTCGGGCACCGAGGCGTGCAGCGAGAACAGAGCCTCGACTCCGGTCATCCGGAAAATCTGCCGCACGCGGTCGCTCGGCCCAATCATCTTCAGCCCGCCCCTGCAGCCTTTACCTTTCCCAGGCAGCCCACGAGAATGCCGAGACCGGCACTATCAATAAAGCTTACGTCTGTCATGTCGAAGACGAGCCTGCTGCGGTTCTGCCGTAGCAGTTCCTCGACCTGCCATTCCAGGGCCTGGCTCTCCCGGCCCAGCACCACACGGCCGTGTAACGTGAATACCTCGATGTTGGGCTCGATCTGCTTTCTGTCCACCGTAAGGATCATCGTCCGTCCAGGTTACACCCAGAGATGTACGCGTTTGGGAAACCACCAGAGGTCAGGGGTGCACCGCCGAACCATGGTAGGGCTACGGCTGCATTGGAAGGCGACTCAGCCGCTTAAGCGACGCGTTGAAGATCGCGTAGTCTTTCGTCCGGGTTGGGCTCGAGCAGGTCCAGGGGCATGCGGCCGCGGTCGATTGGCGCGGCCGTATCCAGCGCAACTGCCAGCACCAGAGTCGCCACCCGCTCGCGCTCGATCATCTGAATTTCGCTCACCGCAAGCGCGCGGGCAAATACTGCTCGCTCAGCCGGAGAGATTTGAGGGAAGACAGTCATCGCTTAGGATTCTAACGCTTGCACGACGATTTGAACATCGCAAAAAGGTTCTGTACAAAGAGTACTATGACCCCATCAGGTCAACTACCTAGCCTGCGCCTTTCAATCACTGAGCTGAGCTACCTAGGAGCTCAGGGAATTTCAGGAGAGAGTTCCCCCCAGAAACCCGGAGTTCGCCGTTGCGCGGCGACCGCGGCGCCAGTTTCTGCTCTGCTGACCGCGTCGGCCCCGGCGGTCAGCCGCTGACACCTCTCACGAAACGGCGCACAAAGCTACCGCAGCGTCGATCGAACTGAGCCGCGCATTCGCAAGCGGTCCATTTCGTCCGTTTCACGCACTCTTGCGCCGCGAAGTAGTTACTGGGTGCGCCTGGCCCAGGCCGCCAGGGCTTCCAGGTTGCTCGAGAAGGTAGTCGACCGAATAATTTGCTGCCGGGGCGGCTGCGTGCCCTGGAAGATCTCGACCCGATCGTTCTCATGGAGAGGAGTGGGCCGGCCGTTGATCGTCAACACCATGTCACGCGCGGCGAACACCGATACGATCCGGTCCGCCTTGCCAATGGCGCCTTCCTCGGTCCACGCTCCGCGCGAGTCCATGGCTGCGAGCACGGCGCGGACCCTGGCGTCGTCCGGCCGCTTACCGAGCTGGTCCTCGATGCCGCTCCAGGGAGACAGACCGTGCAGGTTGTCGGGACGGCGAATGGTCGCGCGGCCGGCTTTCGACAGCCGCTCGTATTCCTTGCGGAGAGGTGCGAGGCCGGCGCCGCTGGTCAGCACGCCATAGTGCGTGATCACCGAGGCATCGCTGTAGCTCAGCTCGTAGCCGTCGATCCGGGCCGACCCCAGGCCGCGTGCCTGAATCTGGGTTCCCTTGGTCACGTACAGCGGTCGGTTCGTCCTCAGTTCGTAGAACCGCGCCAGGACCGGCTCGCCGGGCGCAAACCTCCTCCGCGCCTCCGAGGGCTTTTCCACCGGCGGCAGCACCGACTTCTCCAGGTACGCCAGCGCGCGGGGGACCGCATCGAGGTACTTGCGATCACCGGTTTCGCGGTACAGCACCATGAGCATCTTCAGGATGCCCTGCGATTCGCCGCCGGTCACCGACGGCGGCTCGAAAAGCCGGGCCCATGCCGGATGCATGTCCGCGTCGTACTGCTGCGCCCAGGCGGGCTGGGGGTCGGGCATTTGCGCCAGCAGGATGAACTGCCCGCCGCGCTCGGCCGAAGCGCGGTAGCGGGTGTCATTGTAGATCCTTGCCGCCTCGAGCATCGCGTCAATAGCGTCAGCGATGGAGTTGTCGTTGAACGTGTAGTAACCCTGGTAGGTGTCGCCCGGCCACTTTCGCGGCCACGACTCCGGATAGCTGGCTTTCTTCACCGGATGCAGTGCCGGGTCGGGGAACTTCGTATAGCGCTGCGGCCAGGCGCCATTCGGATATTGCGCCTTGAGCAGGCTGCCAAGCGCCGATAGGGCCGCTTCATGGATCTTGCTGTCTTTGAACGCGAGCGCCCGGTCGACGCGCATGAGCAGCCGGGTGGCCGCCTGAGTGACGTTGTCATCGAGTGTCGTCGGCGGGCGCTCGGGCACGGACGCTCCCCCACAGTCGTGCTCGACGCGGTACGGGTAGCGCTTGCGCTTCGCCGGGTCGAACTCGACGAGATAATCCCACCCGCCCGAACAGAGCTGCCCCATGACCAGCGCCATGGCGGCCCGTCGCGCGCCCTCGAGGTAAACCTCGTCACGTGTGGCGTCGTAGGCTTCAAGCAGCGCCATGCCGACGCGGGGCGTCGCCTCTCGCTGCACCTCGATCTGGGTCGGTCCTTCGCCGTGCTCGGACCGCCCGTAGCTGAGGTCCGCGGCATAGTAGTAGTGATAGCCGCCTTTCGTCGAGACTTGCTCGATGTAAAAGTTGGCGGCCTTCTTCATGGCGGCCAGCACCGCTTCGCGCGAGGGCGCCTGGGCGGCGAGCAGCGACGCGCCCGCCGCGAGCAAACAGATCAGTTTGTGCATGTGGCGAGACTTTACCACTCGAGCCTGAAGCCGGCGCGGAACGAACGCTGCCCACTCTGATCGAGATCGCCGTCCCGCCCCACGTCGCTGATGGTCGCAGCCGTCGCGGCCGAGGAGATGTTAACAGCCGGATTGTCGTAATTCGGGTGATTGAACAGGTTGGTCGCGGTCAGCTCGAGGCGCGCGCGCACGCGCTCGGTGAAGGGAATCGATTTCATCAGGCGGGCGTGGACCACGTTCGAGTTCGGTCCCTTGATCACGCCCTTGGCGGAGGTCCCGAACTGTCCGGGCTCGGGCGCATCGAATGCCGAGATATCGAACCAGCGATTCGTTGTCCGCTGCGAATCCGGCAGGTTCGCGTCGCGCAAATGGTCCGGCCGGATGGTCACGTTCGGAGCCGTGCGGCTGCTGGTGAACGCGGTGCCGGTCGGATCCGGTCCGGTCCATTGCGGTGTCAGGAATTGACCGGAGTAGTAGCTGTAGATGCCCGACATCTCCCATCCCCCGGCGATCAGGTTGGCAAGCCGGCCGGCATTGCTGAGAAACGTCTTGCCTCGCCCGAACGGCAGCTCATAGATCAGGTTGCCGGTCCAGCGATGAGTCGGGATGTCGAGCCAGACGGCGCGCTCACGCCGGCGGTCGTAGGCGTTCTCGGGTGAGGCCCCCCGATCGAGGTCTCCGATGTCGCGAGCCCATACATACGAGAGCTGGTAGGAAAGCCCCCTGCTGAAACGCCGCTCGACCTCTGTATTGAGCGAATGATACTGGTGGCCGGCGCCGTTCCCGAAATAGGTGATGCCGGGATAGCGCGGGAACCGGCGCGGCTTGTCCACAAACGGCCGCGTGTCGGGCACGGGTTGGTTGATGTTGTAGCCCCAATCTCCCTGGCGCGTATTGGTTCCGATGTAGGAGATCCGGAAGCCGGTGCTCCAGCGCTGGTGCTCGATGGTCAGGTTGTATTGCATGCTGAACGGCTTCCGCAGGTCCTTACGAATCGCGGCGGGCAGGCCCACCGTCGATGGCCCTCCGACACTTTCCGGGAACACGCGAGGAAAGATCACGGTCGGGTTAGGCGAAGGATTGGTGAACGAGGGCTCGTTGATGGAGAAGGGCGAGCCGCCCGCGCTAAGCGCCCGCGGCACCACGTCGTAGAAGATGCCGAAGCCGCTGCGGATGACCGTATCGGGACCGGCTGGCCGCCAGGCGAGGCCGAACCGCGGCGCGAAGTTATTGCGGTCGGTTCGCAGCAGGATCTGGCTGTCGTACCCGGCCTGACTGGCCTCCACCACATCGACGTAGCCACGCGGCATCAGCGGGCTGACCTTCGAAAGCGATCCGTCGGGCACCACGATGCGTCCCGTATCGATGTCGAACAGCGCTTGCTGTCCCGTTCCTTCCGAGTACTCGGGATGCCACTCGTAACGCACTCCGAGGTTTAGCGTCAACTGCGGAGCGAGCCTGACCTCGTCAGTCACGAAGACGTCGTAGGCCAGACGGTTCCGGTCAATAAACACCGGGGGGAACGCGCGGTTCGCGCTCGTCGGGATCCCGAACAGAAAGTCGGCATAGGGATGGCCCGAGAATCGGTTGGAGAAGGAAACACGCCCGAAGAGCGCGTTGTTCGCCTGTTGGTCCTGAAAGTTCACGCGGCTGATAATGACCCCTGACTTCAGGCTGTGCCGGCCGCGGAACCAGTTGAGGTGTTCCTGCCACTGATGCACCACGTTTTTGAATCCGGGATGCCGCCATTGGGTTTGCGTAATGCGGGTGAGGCCGATTCCGGAGAAGCTCACATCGAAGACTCCATTGATGTCCGGCAGATTCGGCGCCAGTCCGGTGATGCCCAGGTCCCGCACCACTTCCGGACCCATCAGCGGCCCGTTCCGCGGGTTGTCATTGAAGGTAAAGCCCCACCGTGATTCCAGGATCAGGGTCGGCCGGAGGTTGTGGGTATAGGAGACATTGGCCGCTCGCGTGTCGCGGGTTTGCCAGCGCTGGCCGATGGTCGGCAGATTGGCCTCGAACGCGCGGCTATGCGAGCGCTCCCACGTCCAGCGCCCGAAGATGAATGAGTTCTGTGAAAAGCGGTGATCGATGCGCGTCGTGTAATAGGTGTTCGGGTCATAGGGACGGATCTTCAACTCGACGTAGTTGCGGGCGCTGAGCACATTCGGATCGCCCGTATTCGGCAGCGGATAGAAACGATCTTGAATCTTCAGCGAGACCGGATTCAACCGCGATTGCGGGATGATATTGCCCGGCAGCGGATCGCGCGTCAAGGGCTCGCGGATGGCCGCCCGCTCGCCGGAGAAATCGCCGCGCCGCCAGGCCGTGAGCGGTACGGTGGGGCTCAGCAGTGTCTGGGCAGCGCTGCCGCGAGACGTCTCGAAGGAGAAGAAAAAGAAGCTGCGGTTGCGGCCGTCGTAAATCTTCGGCAGCACGATCGGCCCCCCGATGGTCCCGCCCGGCTGATGCGTCACCCCCGTACCGCGCCGCGGCGAGAACGGGTTGCGCGCGCGGAACCAGGGCGTCGAATAATAGTCGAACAGGCTGCCGTGCAGTTCGTTGGTGCCGCTCTTGGAAATGATCGTGACCTGGCCCACGGACCCGATGTCCGCGCTGTTGTTCGCCATATCGACACGGACTTCCTGATAGCTCTCGATGTAGCTGACGAGCGGTGAGATCTGCGTCCCGTCATAGCCGTTGCTCACAGTGATACCGTCGATTGACTGTTCGGATTGGTTCACGCGGCTGCCGGCGAAGCGCCGCGTCGCCTGTCCGCCGCCCGCGCCCAGCACGCCCGGCGTCAGCGCGAGGAACGAGTAGAGCGAGCGCGTGTTGAGCGGCAGCGCGTTCAGCATGCGCGATGTCTTCGAATCGCCGATGCGGGCGGTTTCCGTCTCGATCAAGGTCGCGCCGGCGACCACCTCGATGCTGGTTTCCACCGTGCCCACACGGAGCTGGACATCGATGCGCCGCTGGTCGCGGGCGGCGAGCTCGATGTCTTTGGCCACGAACTCCTGAAACCCGGCCAGCGTCGCGCGCAGCGAGTAGCTGCCTTCCAGCAACTGCGAAAGCGTGTAGTTTCCGGATGCGTTCGACTTCGCGGTGTACTTGTATCCGGTCCGCTCGTGCGTGGCCTCAATCACGGCATTGGGCACTACGGCGCCGGCCGTGTCGGTTACCGTGCCGCTGATACTCGCAAACGTCGTCTGCGCCTGTATCACGGGAGTGAGCGCAAGGAGCGCAAGGATAACTCGAAGTTTCATCGGAATCCCCTGTTTACTGTATGCTTTACCCGGGGCCGCAACACGACCCATGCAGATACACTATACGGGATACGGAGAGAACATGCGAATTGTTACCATCGCCGCAATTCTGTTGAGCTTGACCCCAGGCCGCGCCGCCGACGTCACGCTCGTGGTCCAACCGCCCATGGCTCCTCCCGCGTGGGCGCTGCTCGAGCGCGATCTGTTGAAATTCAACTCCCGGGCGGTCGAGCGCTTCGCCGCGCGCTACGTCGACGAGCGCGGGTATCTGCTGCATACCATCCGCTGGGGCACGCTCGACGGGCCGGACGATGCCATCGAAACGTTCTTCAACTGGACCCTGCTCCATGCGCTCGGCGGCTCCGATAGGGTGCTCGAGCTGTACAGGAAGGCGCAGGAAGGCCATTGGAAGCAGTATGGCGAGCTGCGCACCAAGCTCACCGAGCTCGCCGCCAACGGGGCGTACTACAAAGAGTTCATCACCCAGTCGGACTGGTTCCACACCGGCGAGGGCATGCGGGCGTTCCTGCTCTATGGCCTATCGGCGCCGAACGATCCGGTTTACCGCCAGCGCATGACCCGCTTTGCGGGCATGTATATGAACGAGGATCCCGAGGCGCCCAACTACGACCCTGAGAAGAAGCTCATCAAGAGCATTTGGAACGGCAGCAAAGGTCCGATGCTGCGCAAAGCGACCGTGTACGACTGGGTCGGCGACCCCGTCCCCGGAAGCTTCCACCTGCTGCACAACCCTGCCCGCCGCTCCAAGCTGCTCGACATGAAGAAGTACTACCCCAGAATGCTCGCGCATTGTGCCGAGTACCTGGACAGCGTGGGCGATAACTCGTTGAATCTCGCCTCCACCATTCTCGCCCTCGATGCGTTCGCGCTGACCGGGGATGCCAGGTACAGGAACTGGGTGGTCGAATACGTCAACGCCTGGAAGCAGCGCACCGAGGAGTGCGGAGGCAACATTCCGAGCAACGTGGGCCTCGACGGCAAGCCCGGCGGCGAGTATGATGGCGCCTGGTGGAAAGGCACCTACGGCTGGAACTTTACTATCTTCGACGGCGAGCTGGAACAGATCGCGCATCGAAACTACTTCACCTCCGGATCATGGCCCGGGTTTTCGACCGCCCTCCTGCTGACCGGCGACCAGTCTTATATCGGCGTGCTGCGGCGGCAGATGGATAACATCTACGCGCAGAAAAAAGTGGAAAACGGCCGCACGCTGCTGCCCCAGATGTACGGCGATCCGCGCGGGTATAAGCACAACGGCAAGCCGCAGTGGTATCACTATACGCCCAACCTGTTCACCGACCGGCTCGCCGAGATCTACCTCTGGTCGATGGACCGCAAAGACCTGGAGCGCGTGCCGAAGACCGGCTGGATCGGCTATCTGGAAGGGAATGATCCGGAGTACCCGGCCAAGGCCCTGCAATCGGATTTCGAGCACATCCGCCGTAAAATGCGCCAGATTGAGAACGACACGACGACGCCGGACACGCGCCTTGCCGACTATCTGCTCGAGTTCAGTCCGGCCGCGACCAATACTCTCGTCAACCTGATGCTCGGCGGCGACCTGGGCGCGGGCCGCATCTGGGTGTTGCACAGCCGCTTCCGCTATTTCGATCCGGTGCGGAGGCGTGCCGGAGTGCCGGAGGACGTGGCGGCGCTCGTCGAGAAGCTCGGGGGCGATTCGGCGACGCTCACCCTCGTGAATGTCAACCCCGTGGAAGCGCGTACGGTGATCGTCCAGGCCGGCGCGTACGGCGAACACCGGTTCGACACCGTCACCGCCGGCGGGAAGACGACCTCTGTCGGGGGCCCGCTGCTCAGGGTGCGCCTGGAGCCCGGCAGCGGCCAGCGGCTCGAGTTCAAGATGGCGCGTTATCAGAATCCTCCCACCTGGGCGTACCCCTGGGACAGGGGATTTTGAGTTCGCTCCCGCTTCTGCGTGAAATCGTTTGCGCAGGTCCGCGTTCAGTCGCGGATTCTGCCGCGCTCTGGGGCCGCTCCTGGCCGGCCGGCCCCTTGGCGGAATACGTTGCTACTGGAACGGACCGACGTAGTCAGCGGCGCGAACGAGTGGCGTCGCTTTTCCCAAGGTACGCGCGTGCCCAGGCCAACTCCGGCCGCGGAGCTTCCGCGTCCTTGCCGATCTCGAGAAGCTGCATTGCGTATGCCCTTGCCGTGTCTGTGTCTCCCGCCTTGTCGGCGGCTCTGGCAGCCCCCGCGGTCGCGTTGAAACGCCGTGGCGCGGTCTTCAGGACCGCTTTGTACTCTTGCACCGCCTGCTCCGCCGCCCCGCTTTCCAGCAGCAGATCCGCAAGAATCTCGCGCACCGGCAGCAACGCTCCCGGTGTGACGGGGTGCTTGTCAATAGCATCCTCATGGTCAGCGGCGGCGCGCAGCGATCGCAGGCCCTCGTCCTGTTTGCCTTCGGCATAGGCGACCAGGGCCGTGGCCGTTTCCAACTGCGCCCCGACCGAACCCGCCCAGTCGTAATCGCGGCTCGCCGGCAACGCTTTGCGGATGGCGGCGATTTCCCCGATCGCACGGCGCGCCGCGGGAATGTCGCCCACACGGGCTGCCCCGATCGCCTTCGCGTAGTGCGCCAGCGCTTCCACATTTCGGAACCGATTCCATGGGAACCATGCCGGCTTCACTTCCAACCTGGCGGCCGCCGTCCAATCGTGGCGCTCAAGCGCCAAGCGCGCCGGCGAGGCCGCAAAGGCGTACGCCGCGGCAAACTGGTTCTCGTCAAGGCGCGTGATCGCCGCCATCTCCTGCAGCGCCCTTTGCGCACTCCTGTCTTTGGCTTGCTGGAGGTAGGCATACACCAGGTAGTCGAGCGCGTGGAGCTGATCGAAGGCGCCCCCGCCGCCATGCAACCGTTGCGACTGGGCGACAGCCGATTTCGCCGAAGCTATGTTGGAGGCGATCGAGTCGTCCCACAGCCCCAGCCGCGTGAAGATGTGCGACGGCATGTGCAGCGCGTGGGGCGAGTCCGGCGCAATCTTCGCATAAGCCCGCGCCGCTTTGAGCCCCAGCTCTGCGATCTGCGGATAGTCCACGCTGTGAATGACGTAATGGGCCACGCCGGGGTGGTTCTGATGCCGCGGCAGCACTTTGTTCAGAATCTCACTTCCCTTCTTCTGCCAGCTATACGTCTTGTCGGTCGGATCGAGGTACCCGATGGCGACCAACTGCAAGGCATGGAAGATCGCGGCCTCGTCGTCCTTCGGATGGCGTTCCCGAACCTTGGCCAGGGCTTGCTCATAGGCCTTCGCTCGCGCCGCGTGATCGACAGTTTGCCAGTCCTTGTAGAACACGGCCAACGCTTGGATGTAATCGCGCTCGCGCTCGGTCTTCGCCCCGGCCGACAGGGCTCGCTCGAGCGCCGCCGCCCCCTGCTTCAGCTCCTCCGGTGATGGCGGCGCCCAGATCGGGTGATACCACGTACGCGCGACACCCCAGTGGGCCATGCCACAGGTTGGATCGGCCAGGGCGGCTTGCTGGAACGTTATCCGCGCTTCCTCGTAGCCGAAGGAATGCAGCAGAGCCGCACCACGGGAGATCAGCTTCTGCGCCGAGGCGTTGCAGGAGGTTGGAAAATTGACGGTGCCGAGGCCGGCAACCGCATGTTGGTGTCTCGCGTGATCTTGCTGGGCCGCTGCGAGCCCTGCTCCCAGAATCATCGACAGAACAAGTCGCATCATGGGCTCCTTTCGGGCGTGACCAGCCTGGCTCACCCCCCCGCTGGTCCGGTACTGTCTCCATCTATGGGTCCAGTTTTGTCCTTCGCCACATCCTCATGAGGGATATTCTCGCATCGTGGTAGCCAAACCTCCGCGGAGCCCTGGCGAGCCAGATCCGCGAAGCTTTTCCCGCCTCCCCGCAGCTCCGTCCCACACGAGGTCGGATCCGCCGAGTCGCTCGCGTTCCCTGGTACAAAAGAACATGCAGCGCACTGTCTACATCACAAGGCTCCGGCCGGAGTACCGCGAGCAATACATCGAAGCGCACAGGAACGTCCCGCGTGAGCTCCTCGAGAAGTACCGCGGCGCGGGCATCCGCGACGTCGCCGTCTATCTGAAGGACGACACGCTTGTCCTGGTCATCGATGAGGAAGGTCCGCCCGGCGCGCGGGAAACACTCGCCAACGACCCCGCCTGTGCCGCCTGGGAGGAGAAAATGCGCCCGATGAAATCCGCCGAAGACTACCAGCCGATGACCGAGGTCTTTCGCGAACCCCTGTGAAGCGTACCCGAACAGGCTGAGCAGGCCGAGCCTTGCCGTCTCCCGCCGCCAGGGCGCGGCTCGAATCGAGATCTTGTGCGAGGGCCGAACATCTCGCATCTGCGTGTTCGCCGTGGGCGCTCGGAACCGCCTCAGACGCCGTCTGGACGGGGTCCTTGTGAGAACTCGCGCCCCGCGCGCCCGCCGCGCATCCGTGCCTGTCCCGAGCTTCCTGGCAGCCCGCGGACCACTCACCTCTCGACCCCGGCATGGCAGCGCTCCCCAGCGTGGTATAGTCGTCTAGTTTGCCCGTATCTGCGACATGCAGAATTAAGAGTCCTTAAGGAGGGATGTAGCAAATGAGAAAACTTCTGTTGGTCAGCACCGCGTTCGCGATCAGCGCCTTCGGCGCCAGCTACAAGGGCGCGATCTCCGAATCCGGCTGCGGCGCCAAGCATGCCGACGGCGGGCCCGCCGCCGAGAAATGCGTCGCCGCCTGCGTGAAGAAGGGCGCGGCGCCCGTCTTCGTGACCGAGGGCAAGGTCCTTAAGATCAAGGACAGCTCCAAGGTCATGGATCACCTCGGCAAGAAGGTTGAGGTGGAAGGTGCCGTCGACGGCGACACCATCGACATCAGCGACATCAAGAACCTGTAGACTGCTGCGCGGAGCGGGCTCCCGCCCGCTCCGCGGCTATTGCAGTTTTCCTCTCCCCTCCACTTTCCAGACTTCCTCAACGCGGTCCGCCCGTATGCCATAGACCTGCTCATGCAGATTCATGGCAGCGCAGATGTGATTGGGAATCACGCGTACCCGGTCACCGACACGAAACGATGCGCCCTCGCGCAGCTCCACAAACCCGTGCTCCTCGTTCATTTTCGTGAACACGGCTCCCGGCACATCCACCACCAGTCCGAAGCCCTCGGTGCCGGTCACCAGCCGGTCCGACGAAAACGTCTTCGAGCCGCCGTCGATGATCATCTGGCCTTTGACCGAGGTCGACACCACGGTCGCCAGCACCGAAGCGGCGCAGTCTTCGAGTTCGCAGGCGCCGCAAGCGGCCGTATTTCGGTCGTTGAAGATATAGGTGCCCGGCCGGATCTCGTTCAGGCGCGCCACTTCGTGCGAGCGCCACAACGTCGGAGTCGAGCCCCCGCTCACGATTTTCGGATTGAAACCGGCCCGCTGCAGATCGCAGACCACTGAATCGAGCTGCGAGCTCAACCGCGCCAGCTCCTCGTCCCCGTTGTCGTCGAGCATCTTGATGTGGCCGGGATAGAAAGCGATGCCCTCGAAATCGAGCGGCGGCTCGCCCTCGATCGCCTCGACGAGCTGCCGCAGCGGTTCGCCGGCTTCTACGCCGACCCGCCTCAGACCCGCGTCGAACTCCGCGAGCACGCCCACACGGACGCCGGCGCGCGATGCCGCCTCCGCCACCCCGCGGGCCGCCTCCACGCTGTCGAGCGATACCGTGACACGCGTGCGCCGCGCGAGGTCGGCCAGCCTCTCGAGCTTGCGCGCGCCGACGATGGGATACGCGATCAGCAGATCCTCGGGTTCGGATTCGAGCATCACGGCGGCTTCGCTGACCTTTGCCACCGTCAGTCCCACTGCGCCCGACTCGATCTGCCGCCGCCCGAGCGCCGGGATCTTATGCGTCTTGGTGTGGGGGCGCAGCCTCAGGCCGTGCGCGCGCGAGTAGGCGGCGACGCGTTCGAGGTTGCGCTCCATAGCATCGAGATCGATCAGGATCGCGGGCGTATCGATTTCCGAGATGTGCATAGGCCGATGCTAACCAGCATATCGAGGCCCGAGCTCGGAAATCGGCGATCCGGCACGACGCAGCGGAAGGCGCCCTTCCGTGGCCGGCTGCGGCGCTGGTGCGAGGTGCGTCGCCGGTGCAACTGGAGCACCGCGCGCCGGCAGGGCGGCAGCTCCCGGGCTGTTCGGCCGCTACCGAATACCGCTCCCTGACCGCTCCGTAACTGAAATTGGTAAGCCACTGGTGCCGTAAATTTCGACTCGAAGGGTATCGAGAGCGACGCAAACGGAGAATGGAGGCCGTGGCGAACTGCGGGCTGACGCCGCAATAGCGGACGTTACGGTAGCGGTGTACACGCGGGGTAGCGTGCCGTCCGAGATCGTCTGATTCTGATGCACTGTCAGGTTTTCGGACAGATCATCCGAAAACAGCTCGTAAACTACTCATGTCACACCTGAGTCCTCTGCCCTGTGAATACCGCCGGGGACGGGACGCAAGCGCAACCTGGCAGGTGCGGCCGTGGCGCTGCGCCTCGCGACCAGCGCGGTGAGAAATGAGTAGCGCGTGCTTT
>JACOTZ010000159.1 GCA_016178155.1 Acidobacteriota bacterium | reverse complement strand
TCAAGGCAACGACGGAAGCGCTGTGGGCGGTGCTGACCTACGACGTGATGCAGTGGATGCGCTTGAGCTGGAGAGCGAAGCTTCTGAATGCAGCGGTGTCGGCGCGGGCGGCGGCGTAGCGGGAAAGGCGCCGGCGGGGGCCCGGCAAAGCGCCCGAGTTGCGACAGAAATGGCCGTAATTTCAACAAGATGCAGGCTCTTGCGGGCCAATCCAAAGAACAGAACTTTGCATTATAAAGCGATGCGGAGGCCCACCCACTCGGGGGAGGGGGGCGCATCAGCAAAACCGTGGCTGGACGCCGGATGGAGCGCTTATTGTCGGTTGCCGCTCAATTTTTCACATCTTCTCAGGGAGTGGTGGTGACGAACCTCGGTCAAGGCAGGGCGTTGGTGCGGAACCGGCTCTGTCCGGCCGCCAAAAGGTTGCAGGGAAAACCGCGGGCGGAGAGTCCCCTAGACCGGTATCGTGAACTGAAAATGGGCGCCTTCTCCGGCGCGGGAATCGACCCATACCCGGCCGCCATGCCGCTCGATGATCTTCTTGCAGATGGCCAGGCCCATGCCGGTGCCGGGCAGGTCTTTGCCATGCAAGCGCTTAAAAATCCCGAAGATGCGCTCGTGATATTTGGCATCGATACCGATGCCGTTATCCCGGACGCCGAAGATCCATTCGCCGTCGCCCTCCCGCGCCGAGACATGGACGCAGGGCGGCTGGTCGCCACGATACTTGATGCCGTTGCCGATGAGATTCTGGAATACTTGCGTGAGTTGAACGTCATCAGCCATGACCGTGGGCAGCGGATCGCGCGTGACCTGGGCCTGCGTTTCCTTGATCGACGCCTCGAGGTTCAGCAGGGCCGCATCGACGACGAGTTCGCAGTTCACCGCCGCGAGCGGCTTTCGCTGGCTATCGGTGACCCGCGAGTAGGCGAGCATGTCGTTCAGCAGGACGTGCATTCGGGTTACGCCATCCACGATGTAGTGGATGAACTCGTCCGCGCTGGTGTCGAGACGCCCTTGGCACCGTCTCCGCAGGAGCTGCGCGTAGCTACCGACCGTCCGCAGCGGCTCCTGCAAATCGTGGGATGCGACGTAGGCGAACTGCCGGAGCTCCTCATTGCTGCGAATCAGCTCCTTGGTGCGCTCGTCGACGCGTTGCTCCAGCTCCGCATTGAGCTCGCGGACGGCCTGCTCGGCCTTGAGGCGCTCGGCGATCGAGCGCTCCAGCTCCTGGTTCTTCTGGTGCAGGCGCTCGGCCTGCCGTTTCAGCAGCTCAGATTTCTTATAGAGCTCGACGAACACCGATACCTTGGAGCGAAGAACGTCGGGGACGATCGGCTTGAAGAGATAATCGACGGCGCCGACGTAATACCCGCGGAAGAGGTGCTCCTCGCTCTTGAGGGCGGTCAGGAAAATGATGGGGGTGTCTCTTGTCCGTTCGCGCTCACGAATGAGCGCGGCAGTCTCGAAGCCGTCGATGTCGGGCATCTTGACGTCGAGGAGTATCACCGCGACATCGCGTTCGAGCAGGTAACGAAACGCCTCCCTGCCGCTGCTTGCCTTGACGATGTCCTGGCCCAGGCTGTCCAGCACGGCCTCGAGAGCGAGCAGATTCTCGGCCTGGTCATCCACTACCAGGATCCGCGCCTTCGGCTGCTCCACCGCTTCGATCACCGGCTGCGCGCCGGGTTTAGGGGCGGCGGGCGGCACTACGGGAGATGACGCCGCGCCCATGGTGCTATTGCTCGCTCGCATTGACTGCTTCCGCGAACTCGATCCGGTCGCCGCGCGTCTGGGGCAGCCAGACGCGAAGCATCGCGATCAGCTCCTCGAGGACAACCGGCTTGGGGATGTAGTCCGAGGCGCCAGCCTCTATACACTTCTCGCGGTCTCCCTTCATCGCCTTAGCGGTGAGAGCGATGATCGGCAGGCCGCGGAACTGCGGCATCTGGCGGATGGCGTGGCTGGTTTCGTATCCATCCATCTCGGGCATCATGATGTCCAGCAGGACCAGATCGATCTCCGGATGCTGTTTCAACAGCTCCATGCCCGCCCTGCCACCCTCAGCGTGGAGCACCTTGATGTGGTGCCGCTCGAGGCCGCTGGTGAGTGCGAAAATATTGCGGACGTCATCATCGATAATCAGGACGGCGCTGCCCGCCAGCATGGTGTCCTGGCGGCGGAGGCGCTCCAGCAAGGCCCGCTGTTTATCGGTGAGATCTTGTTCGCGCCGGTTGAGAAAGATCGTGGTCTCTTCGAGCACGCGGGCCAACGAACGGACGCGTTTGAGGACCCCCTCCTCGGCTGCGCAACGCAACGCGCTCTCCTCCCCTGGAGATAGCTCCCCGGGGGCGTATACGACAATTGGAAGCTCCGGCAGATGGCGGCGTTTCCGAATTTTTTCAAGAAATGGGGCGATTCCGAGATCGCCCACGGTCGAACTCGTCACCACGCAATCGAACTCCGAGTGCTCGATGCGTTCGAGGGCCTCTTCGCCGCCCGTGACCAGCGTAAACTGGACATCCGGACCGCCGGCCACCTCCATGATTTCCCGGGCACGTTCCTGCTCCGATTCGATCAGCAGCAACTGCCGCAGCAGGGGGTGCATCGAGGTCTGAATCTTGTCGAAGGTTGCGACGAGAGCCTCTTCGTCAACGGTTTTTTCCAGGTAGGAATCGGCGCCGAGGGCCAAACCGCGGCGCAGGTCATCATCCACGGAAATGATGTGTATCGGAATATGGCGCGTTTCGGGATCGTACTTGAGCTGGTGGAGGACCAGCCAGCCGGCCATATCGGGCAGGTGAATGTCGAGGGTGATCGCATTGGGCTTCAACTCCCGCGCGAGCGCCAGGCCCTTGTCACCGCGATTCGCGAGCACCACTTTGAACCCGCGCTTATGCGCGAGGTCCATCAGCACCGGTGCGAACGCGGCATCATCTTCTATGACCAGCAGAACCTTATCATCGGGCTGCAGTTGGCCCCGGTCATCGATCACATCGGCTCTTGCCAGAAGCGGGGGCTCGATATCCCCAAGCAGGACCGCTTCGGAAGGAATCGGTGTCACCGCTTCGGCGGGCGAGGGGCGGAGGTCGGGCCGGTTGACCGCCGGGCCCGCGTATGCCTGCGGAAGAAACAGCGTGAACGTGCTGCCCACGGCCGGCGCGCTTTGGAGGCGGATCTCGCCGCCGAGCAGCCGGGCGATTTCGCGGCTGATCGACAGGCCAAGGCCGGTACCGCCGTACCTTCGGCTGGTGGTGCCATCGGCCTGCCGGAAGGCCTCGAAGATCACGTTCTGTTTGTCGGACGGAATTCCGATGCCGGTGTCGACGACGTCAAAAGCGATCACATTACGAGCTTGATTGAGCGCCTGCTTTTCCGAGCTCCACCCGGAAAGAGCGCGGCGAATCCGCAGGGACACGCTGCCATGATCCGTGAATTTGAGCGCATTCGCCAGGAGATTCTTAATCACCTGCTGCAGCCGCTTTGAATCTGTGATCATGGTGCGCGGCACGTCCTCGCCGATCTCCACGTTGAAGGCGAGTCCCTTGCCCTCGGCAACGTGGCGGAAGGTGCGCAGGACGTAATCGCGCAAGTCGATGAGCTGGAGCTCATCCTGCTCGAGCACCATCATGCCCGACTCGATCTTCGACAGATCGAGAATGTCATTAATCAGCGCCAGCAGGTCGGTGCCGGCGCCGTAGATGGTCTCGGCGAACTTCACCTGCTTGGGCGAGAGTTTGCCGTCGGAATTCTCGGCCAGCACCTTCGCGAGGATCAGCAGGCTATTGAGCGGCGTCCGCAGCTCGTGCGACATGTTCGCCAGAAACTCGGATTTGTATTTGGAGATGAGCGCGAGCTGCTCGGCCTTTTCTTCGAGCGCACGCTTGGCCTGCTCGACCTCGAGATTCTTGCGCTCGACCTCGGACTTCTGCTCGGCGAGCAGCCGCGCTTTGTCCTGCAGCTCGGCATTGGTACGCTGCAGCTCCTCCTGCTGCATGCGCAGCAGCTCTTCAGACTCCTGCAGCTCGCGGGCCTGATGTTCGAGGCGCCGGTTGCCTTCGGTAAGCTCCTCCTGCCGGCTCTGCAGCTCCTCGGTGAGCGCCTGCGACTGCTTCAGCAGCTCCTCGGTGCGCATGGTGGCCTCGATGGTATTGAGCACAATGCCCATCGACTCGACGAGCTGATCGAGGAACTGCAGGTGGATCTCGCTGAAGCGGTTAAAAGACGCCAGCTCAATGACCGCCTTGACCTGCCCTTCGAACAGCACGGGCAAGACAACGATATTCAACGGAGCGGCTTCGCCGAGCCCCGAGGAGATCCTGATGTAGTCGGCGGGGGCGCCGGTCACCAGAATGCGCTCTTTCTCCAGCGCGCACTGGCCGACCAGACCCTCACCGTAGCTCCATTGCATCGAGACGGTGCGCCGCTCCTTGTAGGCATAGCTGGCGATGAGCTTGAGGACGGGCTGCGCATTATCGTCGGTCGAGTTGATATAAAAGACGCCTTGTTGGGCGCTGACCAGCGGGGCCAGCTCCGAGAGGATCAACTTCGAGACGGCGAGCAGGTCGCGCTGTCCCTGCAGCATGCGGGTGAAGCGCGCCACGTTGGTCTTGAGCCAATCCTGCTCCGTGTTCTTCAGGGTTGTCTCGCGGAGATTGACGATCATCTGGTTGATCGTGTCCTTGAGAGTCGCGACCTCACCCTGGGCTTCCACGGAAATCGACCTGGTCAGGTCGCCCTTGGTAACGGCGGTGGCGACATCGGCGATGGCGCGCACCTGCGTGGTCAGGGTGGCGGTGAGCTGGTTGACGTTGTTGGTGAGATCGCGCCAGATGCCGGCGGCGCCGGGCACGCGCGCCTGGCCGCCCAGCTTACCCTCGACGCCCACCTCGCGGGCCACGGTCGTAACCTGGTCGGCGAACGTGGCAAGCGTGTCGATCATACTGTTGATGGTGTCGGCCAGGGCCGCGATTTCGCCCTTGGTTTCGAGCACGAGCTTGCGCTTGAGGTCGCCGTTGGCCACCGCCGTGACTACTTTCGCGATCCCGCGCACCTGGGTGGTGAGGTTACCGGCCATCTGGTTCACCGAGTCGGTCAGCTCCTTCCAGACGCCGGCGACCCCGCGGACCATCGCCTGGCCGCCGAGCTTGCCTTCGGTGCCGACCTCGCGGGCCACGCGCGTCACTTCGCTGGCAAAGGAGTTGAGCTGGTCCACCATGGTGTTGATCGTGTTCTTCAGCTCGAGGATTTCGCCCTGGACGTCGACGGTGATTTTCCGTGACAGGTCGCCGTTGGCGACGGCGGTGGTGACCTGGGCAATGTTGCGCACCTGGTTGGTCAGGTTGCGCGCCATCGAGTTCACCGAGTCGGTAAGGTCCTTCCAGGTGCCGGCGACGCCTCTCACGTCCGCCTGACCGCCGAGCTTGCCTTCGGTGCCGACCTCGCGGGCCACGCGCGTGACCTCGCTGGCGAACGAGCTGAGCTGGTCCACCATGGTGTTGATCGTATTCTTGAGCTCGAGGATCTCGCCGCGCACGTCGACGGTAATTTTGCGCGACAGGTCGCCGTTGGCGACCGCGGTGGTGACTTCCGCGATATTGCGGACCTGGTTGGTGAGATTGCTCGCCATCGAGTTGACGCTGACGGTCAGGTCCTCCCAGACGCCCGCGACTCCCTTCACATCCGCCTGGCCGCCGAGTTTTCCCTCGGTTCCGACTTCGCGGGCCACGCGCGTGACTTCGTTGGCGAAGGCGTTGAGCTGGTCCACCATGGTGTTGATGGTGTTCTTCAGCTCGAGAATTTCGCCGCGCACATCGACGGTAATCTTGCGCGAAAGGTCGCCGGTTGCGACGGCAGTGGTGACTTCGGCGATATTGCGCACCTGGCTGGTCAGGTTGCTCGCCATCGAGTTCACCGAGTCGGTCAGGTCCTTCCAAACCCCGCCCACGCCGCGCACATCCGCCTGGCCGCCGAGTTTGCCTTCGGTGCCGACCTCGCGCGCCACGCGCGTCACTTCCGACGCGAACGCGTTGAGCTGGTCCACCATCGTGTTGATGGTGTCCTTCAGCTGCAGGATCTCGCCCTTCACGTCCACCGTGATCTTGCGCGACAGGTCGCCGCGCGCGATGGCCGTGGCCACGTCCGCGATGTTCCGGACCTGCCCGGTCAGGTTGCTGGCCATGAAGTTGACGTTGTCGGTGAGGTCTTTCCAGGTGCCAGCCACACCGGACACCTGCGCCTGGCCGCCGAGCTTGCCTTCGGTACCCACCTCACGCGCCACGCGCGTCACCTCGCCGGCGAAGGC
>JACOTZ010000158.1 GCA_016178155.1 Acidobacteriota bacterium | reverse complement strand
TGATTTCGCCGTTGCTCAGTAACCTCTACCTCACAGAGGTGGATCGGATGCTGGAAAAGGCGATCGCTACCACGCGGCGCGGGGAATACACCAACGTCCAATATGCACGATTCGCGGACGACCTGGTGATATTGATCGACGCTCATCCGCGGCATGACTGGCTGGTCAAGGCGGTGGAAAGGCGATTGCGGGAGGAGTTGGCGAAGCTACGAGTCGAGATCAATGAAGACAAGAGTCGGATGGTTGATCTGGCCAAGGGAGAGAGTTTCTCATTCCTGGGTTTTGAATATCGCCCGACTGAAAACCGTTAAGTCCTTGATCATCAGTGCTGCCTTGAAATTCCATTTTCAAATCGCGGCAAGGCAAAAAGCGTCGCAAGTCGCTGAACACACGGAGCTTATCAGGGTTCGCAAAGTACTTTACCGGACACTAATGTATGCGCCGAAGCTGAAGAAGCGGACCGCGCTGTTCGCAAAACTCAGGGAGATCTTCCGACGCAACGTCAGCCAGCCTGTGGGAAAAGTGATTGAGATGATCAATCCGATCCTGCGGGGTTGGGTGAACTATTTTCGGATCGGCGATTCGAGTCGATGCTTCTCGATGGTCAAACGATGGGTAGAAAAGAAGGTTCGGCGGCACTTGATGCGTGCCAGCAAACGCAAGGGGATGGGTTGGAAACGGTGGAGTAGGGAATGGCTTTACGACACGCTCGGGCTGTTCAATGACTACCGGGTAAGGCCGCAGCGATTTCCGAAAGCTGATCCAACGCCACACGTCACATAAGCCTTCCTGCGAAGCAAACAGGAAAGCCCACTGCGGGAAATCCGCACGGTGGGTTTGATGCGGCGGGGATTGGAAACGGGTTTAAGGTCTGGCTAGTGAGGCACTCCCAGAGGAAACGGGGAGGCAACGGATAGGCTGGACCTGGGAACGCCGCGCCAGTCCTCGACCCTACCGATGCTGACGTTTATCGCCGAGACGCGAGAATACATCTGGGGTGAGTTGCGCAACGGCGACCGCCCACCGGCAAACAGATCGGCGATCATCTGCGGAGTGTGCGTGCAGCGCTGCCGCCGGGCGTGAAGCAGATCTATGGCCGGGCCGATTCGGGATTCTACTGCCGGGAAGCCGTCGTCCAGAACAGAAATGTTTCAGGGCTATTTTCTTCAGCAGAAAGACCGGCTGGGCGCGATATCGGTCCAGACTGTCGCGGACGAGCATGGAATCAAACGCCATTTCGTGCTGCGCCCGGCCTCTTTTTTCGCTTAACTCCGGATGTGCCGCCACGAGCGCCTCGAAGCGTTGGCGATGGATCTCGAACAGTGGGCCGAAGGCTAGTGGCGATTCCGTGAAGTACATGATCCTCGTATCGCCCTCGGAGATGGGGCCTCCCACTCCGATATGCACGGGGATGACCTTGCCCGTGATGTGATAGTTGTGGGCCGATCAAGGTAGAATCCAGAGAGCCGCCGCCAGACCCGCACACACTGCCGCTCGCGGGCGGGACAAGCGGGTGGCGACCAGCACGAGCGGCAGGATCACAACAAACGGCACGAACACAGATTTCGCCAGCGCCGCCACTCCGAGCGTGCACCCGGGCAGCACGGCGCGGCCAGGGGTCGGGCGTAAGGTGAAGTACGTGATTGCCGCGATCAGCGCCGTGAATAGGAACGTCAGCACCGTCTCAATCCAGATACGGCTCGTGTACCAGAGCAGTAGCGGATGGAACGCGCACGCGAGTTGCGCCGCGATCGCGACGCGACGGTTCCACAGCGTCTGCGCGATCCAAAACACCAGCAGGGTTGTGGCGGCGAAAAGAAGCGACTGCCCCACCTGCACCGATCCGGGCCAGACTCCGTTGGTCACCGCCAGGCACGCGGCCATAAACACCGGATAAACGGGTCCGCGCAAAACCGATGGTTCGGGATCGGGGTACTGCGCGAGCGTCCCGTTCTTCCAGATGCCGAATCCAAGCGGGCCATACCGGTCCGGATCCAAAACGGCATCGTATGGGTCCGTAATGGATGGATAGACGAGCAGTACAAACGCGAGCGACAGAACGAGAGCCAAGACCGCGATCGCAAGACCGGCAAATCTCCACTCGACAGCGCGTTCCAACACACTATTGACAAAGATGGCGCGCACCCTCATAGAATACCCGTTGCGGCAGAACGCCACGTTCGGTGCAACGGCTCCGCGCGAACGGTCTGTCCAAGGAACCGCTGCGCGGGTGTCGGGCAATCACAGCCGCCGCAGACCGGAGGCTCACAGCCGCCACACGACAGCGAGGAATTGATGCGAACGTTGATCGAATCTCTGCAACCGGCTTTGTTGAACCAGGTCGATACCGCGAGGCGGCTGCTGATGTCCGTACCTAAGGAAAGTGGAGAATGGCGCCCCACGGCCCCGCTTGGGTCGCGACCGCTGCTCTCTGTTCATGAGCTCGCTCGTCATCTTGTCGATTGCGTTGCAGGCTTCTGCGCCGTCCTGTACGCCGTCCGGCCGGGCGCACTTGCGCACTTCCTCAACTTGAAATCCCTTGCCGAAACCACCGGCACGGCTCTCCAGGCAGCGGACAACCTGGAGATTCTCCGCGCGCGCATCGTTGAAGGATTCAGTCTTCTCGACGACCGGGATCTATCCGCAATCCTACCGACCGTCTTTCGTGCGGATGGTGAGTCGGTGCTGACGCTGCTACTGAAGAACTTCGAGCATTTCGCACATCACAAAGCGCAGTTATTTCTGTATCTCCGCCTGGTGGGAGTGGAAGTCGATACCGCTGACCTCTACGGGGTGCCTGTTCCGGCTCCCTAGCATTCGGTTTTCGAGAGTGCGAATTCGGAGTTGCTCCCGCGGGTCAGTGTCGGCGACAGGACACGGTCGCGCTTGCCCTCGGGCCGCAACCGCCTCGGAGTTTGCTAAAACGACTACCGGGCTGGAAGCCGGTAGGGGTGTCTCGGCGAATGGAAGTCGCCCGGCGATCCGTGGCTGTTCAGGACCGGTTTCTCGCGGCGAGCGCGGCGCGCGAACCAGCGCCGCCCCGGCGCCGCGAGCAGGCTCGGCCTCAACCGAGAAGGAGACCTTCGAAGCCTCACGTTGCGCCCCGGTACTGATATCTGATATACTTCCAGTCCGAAACGGATCAAATGCTCGAAGGGGGTTGCTGTGTTGGTGGATCGCAGGCGCTTCGTTCTCTACCCCTTTTCCGCCGCTCTCGCCTCCAGGCTGAAGGCGCAGCCATCCTCTCTCAAGATCGGCCATCGGCAGGCCAACATGACTGCCAAGCCCGGCCCCGCAGTGTTCGAGATCGCGCGCCGCATCCCCGGGATTTCCGGCGTTGAGCTTCAGGTTCAGTTTCACGACACGACCCTATGGGACCGCGATACGCTGCTTGCGTACAAGCAGGCTGCCCGGAATGCGGGGATACTGATTCCGTCTCTGGCTGGGATCTGGATGCGGGGCGCTGCTCTTGTGCAGCCTGGTCCGGCGGAAGACACCATCCGCAAGTCGATTCAGGCCGCGGAAGCGCTCCAGGCCAAGGTGATTCTGGTCGCGGCCTTCAAGCAGAACTGTCCCGACATGGGCCGCGAGGAATCCTATGGTCCAGTGGTAGCCATGCTGCGGAAGGTGGCTTCAGCCGCCGCGGGCGCCGGCGTGACCTTAGGCCTGGAGACGTCTCTGAGCCCTTCCGGCGACAGGAAACTCATCGATCTGGTGGCAAGTCCGGCCGTGAAGGTGTATTACGATGCCGACAATACCGAGCGGTTCGGCCATACGGGCGAGAGCGTCCCCGGATACGAAGCGCTCGGGAAGTCCCGAATCATCCAGATCCATCTTAAGAACGAAGATCGGCTGCTCGAAGAGCCGGGCCGGCTGAACTGGGGCCATGCTCTGAAAGCCCTCAGGCGGATCGGTTACGACGGCTGGTTCATCTTTGAAACCTCGCACTCCGGCCCCGAGCAATGCGTGGAGGCGACGCGGAAGAATATCGAGTTTATCCGGCGCCAGTTCACCTGAGCGCCGAGAAAGCCGGATGCATCCGAGAGAGTCCGGCCAGCCGCGACCCGGCCGGGGATACGCGGCTGCGTGCAGAGCTATCGAGCGTAAGAGGGAGGTCGTATGCAGAGTTCTATTTCGCGCAGGCAGATGATTGCCGCCGGGCTGGCGTCGATGGGCGCGGTGGCGGCGCAGTCGGGTTCCGTGAACGTCGGGGTGATCGGCGTGGGGTTGCGGTCGGGCGCCCACCTCAAGGCGCTGAATCAGCTCCAGAGCGACGCGAAGGTGGTGGCGCTCTGCGACTTGGAATCCGCCCGCATGGCGAAGGCGGCCGAGGGACTTTCCCCGAAGCCCGCGATGTACGTAGACTATCGGGAGCTGCTCCGGGACAAGACCGTGGGTGCGGTCGCCATCGTTACCCCCGGATACCTTCACCATGAGATGACCCTCGCCGCTCTCCGCGCCGGCAAGGACGTGCTGCTCGAAAAGCCGCTCGCCTTGAACTACCAGGAGGCCGCCGACATCATCCGGGAGTCGCGCAAGTCGGGAAGGGTGGTCTGCGTGGGCTTGCAGCGGCGCTACTCCAAGGGCGATTCCGAAATCCGGCGCATCCTCGCGAGCGGCGCCATCGGGCCCCTGAAGTTCATCAACTACGAGGAGTACCGCAACGACTGGAACCCGAGGACCTCCCGGGTCACGGACCCCAAGACCGGCCGCAACGTGAGCTGGCGCCTGCTGGCGCGGACTGCCGGCTCGAGCGAGCTCGAGTTCTCCATCCACGCGCTCGACATGGTGACCTCCCTGGTCAACTCTCCCCTGGCCCGGCTGTACGCGTCTGGCGGCGTGGTGCACTACAAAGAACGCGACACACGCGACCTCTCCTGCATCGTGGCGGATTTCGCCAATGGCGCGCGGCTGAACTACTCGTTTACGTGCTTCTCGCGGGCAGCGGGAGGCAAGTTGCTGATCGTGGGCGACAACGGTGTGGTGCGGCGCGAGGGAGCCAGGCTCCTGATGAGCGCGGGGCTCGACAAGCCGTTGGAGCCGGTGCCGCTCGCCGGGGCGGCGGATGCTGCTCCGGAAGTGAAGATGTACCGCGAGTTTTTCGAGAACGTGCGGCAGAGGAAGGCCTCGCCTCTCCGGCCGGAAGTGGCGATCGAGTCGGCAAAGCTGGCTTACGGCGCCGACATCAGCATCCGCGAGAAGCGCGTCGTGACCAGCCAAGATTTTCCGGAGATTTGACGCGCGAAAATGCCAGGCCGCGGTTCGGCCTGGATGCCGGGCCCGCGCCCCCTGGCCACCTGGGGGCTTGGAGCCGGGTGATATTCTATATCTAGAATAGCAGTGGTATGAAAAAGCTCAAAATTCCGTCGAACCTCACGTCGCTGGCTTACGACAACATCAAGCGGTACATCCTGGAAGGTAAGCTCGACGAAGGTGCGCGGCTTACCGAGGAATTCCTCGCAACCACCCTCGGGATCAGCAAGTCGCCGATCCGCGAGGCGCTGAACCGCCTGGAAACCGAAGGGCTCATCCGCATCGAACCGCGGCGCGGCGCCTACTTGAAAGACTTCTCCACCAAGGACGTCAACGGCCTCTACGGCCTGCGGGAAGCGCTCGAGACCCACGTCGTCCGAACCGCGAAACTGTCGGCTGAATTGATCTCCGGGCTCAACCAGAGCGTCCGGCGCATGCGCAAGTTCCTGAAGGACAACGACAGGGCAAACTATATCGACGAAGATATGCGTTTCCACGCCAGCCTGGCGACCGCGGCGGATAACGAACACCTCTATAAGACCTTGGAAAACGTACAGAACCGGATCTGGATCTTTCGCCGCAAGACCTATGACCTTTCGAGCAGCACTGCTCCGGCGTTTCACGAAGCCATTATCGCGGCGCTCGAAGCGGGGGACCGGAAGCGAGCCGAGCGCGCAATGAGCGAACACATTGATACCGTGCGCCGCAAGCTGCTCGATTTTCTGGAGCAGGCTCAGCACACGGCGCCGCCCTCGCCGCGCAACGCCGCACTGCGGGCCGCGGAGCCGGACGATGCTGCCGTGGTCTCGCCCCGGCGCGTGAATGATAAGCGCTCCACGGCCTCGATCACCCGCGGAACGCTGTCCGCATCCTCGCAATTGAGGTGACGGCTGACCCTTCGGCGCGGCCATCGTGGTTGACGGCGCCTGTTCACGAGTCGGGGAGCAGCTCCTCCCGGTCGGGTCTGACCGATGTGCCGGTCCCGTTCAGGAAAGCCTGGTTCTTATCGCCGGCCCATTGCGTTCTCGGGCAATGCACCGGACGAACCGCGGCGGCTCATCCTGCGAAACACCGGGTGGCAGTTCAGCATCGGAATCGTGACCGGCCTGCCCCGGCTGCACCCAGAGTCAGCCCGCCGGTTCGCTTTTCAGAAATGCGTTGCCTTGGTCAGAATGCGCACTGGAAAAACAAATTGATCCGGTTGTCTAGGCCCGGTAGCGAGCCGAAGTAATCCGTCCGCCAGCGCAAGTAGTCGATTCCGAATTCCACTCGGCCTCCCGGGGTGACTCGGTTGCCTACATAGAAGGCCCGGTTGCGGGTCCGGCTTCCCGCAACCAGGTCCGCTTTCACCGGATTGTCGGTCGTGAAGCCCGGCGCCACGGACCAATAGCGATTGACGCGCAGCTTGAGCTCCGCCCAGCCGCCGCGCCCACGCACGACGCGCCGGGTGGCCGGGGTGATGCCCTGGCCGCCCCCGCCGCGGAAATCGCTCAGGTTGCGTCCCCACCATCCTTCACCCCGGAAAGCCAGCGCGTCCGTCAAGGGCAGCAAAAGGTCCGCGTTGTAGCCTTGGGCGGGAAAAATGTTGTCTCCGGACGCCCCCGCCACCGCGAGCCAGCCGCGGAACATCGAACCACCCAGCGAGAAGGCTTGATCGGCCACCCAAAGCTCACGCGCGTAGCCCAGCCGCAATTGGACGTCGGGCCGCATGGACTGAATGCCATCCGCATATCCGTTGTGGTCCAGGTCGAGCGCGTCCACCGCGCCCGACAGCCCGATCGCACCCGCCAAAGAGACCTGCCCGCGGCCGGCTTTGGACTCATACGCGGCCTGCAATTGCGGGCGGCGGTCGCCGACGTTGCCGGCGGTCCACATCAGCGTGTCGTTATTTACGGTCGGGAACAGCGGCGAGAAAACGTCCCACGTCTGGCCCGCGAGGATGGAGAAGTCCTTCCACGCGGATTTCAGATAAGCGTGCCGAATCCGAATGATCTGCCGGGACTCTGTACCCCCGTTCTCGAAGTCGGTTTCCAGCTTGCCGGCAATCTCGGCTCCGCCGAGCGCGTTCAGGCGCGGTCCGGCGAGGTCTATTCCCACGCGGGTCAGGCGCGGATGCATGGCGAAGCTCCCACCGATATCACTGGACGGCGAGGTAATGAACAACGGCGTCTGTGGGCTGTTCGGGCGCTGCGTGTCAATGTCCACATCCAAACGCAACAGCCCGTAGATCCGCACCCCGGCGGGATCCGGCGCGATTTCGCGCTTCTGCGGCGCCCGCGCGGCGGCGCTCGCACTCAGCACGCCCGGCGGCGGCAGGCCGCTTCCGTCGAGTGCACCGGACGGCCTCGCCACTCCGCCGCCCGTCCCGGCGTCTGCCGCCGGCGCCGCAACCGGATGATGCTCCGGCCCCAGGCGTGCTTCCAGCGCGGAAAGCAGTTGCGCCATGCGGCGGTTCTGCGTTTCCAGTTCCGCGACGCGCCTCTTCAGGTCGCGGATTTCGGCGGCGGTGGACTCGGTCGGATCCGGCTGGGCGCCTGCCACGGGCGCTGCCAGCAACAGACAGCCACAGAGCAGCAGAATCCACGGCGGGGTCCTGCCGGGCTGGCATGAGGGGAATACAGTCTGGTACGGAGCCATGATATGTAATATCTTAGTTTGCGCGCCAGCACGCAGGCACTGTTGTATCCTGCGCACCGGAGCCGGCCTGCGGCCGCCGCCCCGCCGCGCTCACGCCCGCGTTGCTTCCGCCGAACCGATCATTGGATTTCCTCCCCGAAACCGGCAACCGCAGGCAAGGTGAATCCGGCGTGAGGCATCACCGCGACGCGCCCCGGGCTCTTTTCCCTGAGCAGTTCGCGGAGGCGCTTTTCATGCGCGGCGGGGCGGACGGCCTGAAAGCCGCAGCGCTCGACCAGCCCCGGATCGAGATTGGTCACCAGGTGAATGTCGTAGCGCCTGCCGAGACGTGCCAGCCAGAGCGCCTTATGACCACCCACCACGAAGTTCCGGCGCAGCGCCCTCTCCATCTCGTCTTCGCTTCCATAGGTCTTCAGATAATCCTCCAGTATGGCGCTGCCGAGCCCGTCCGCGCACTCGGCATAGTAGTAGAGCGAACCCCCGGGGCGCAGCGCCGCGCAGGCGTGTTCCATGCCCTTGTGTGCCTGCCGCAGATCGATATCCAAAGGCGCTCCCCCGGCCGACGCGATCACCAGGTCGTAGGGACACTGGACCGGCGTCCGCAGCATGTGGGCGGCGGCGCGGCAACCCTCCAGGTGCGCCTGCTCGAAATGGCCTGCCGTCACGTGCAGCAGTCTGCCCGTGGGGCTCAGAACCCAGTTCAGCAGGAAATCCGGCCCCACCATGCGGCAGCCTTCCAGCATGTCTTCGTGCGCTGGGTTGCCGGCCAGCACACCCGCGCGGCAGCGAGAATCCAGCACCATCCGGTGATTGTATGTGGTGGTGCGGTTTCCGGCGACGCCCGGGACCAGACTCTTGCGCCCCCCGCTGTATCCGGCGATCTGGTGAAAAATGATTTCGCCGGTCAGGACGATGCGGTCGGCTTCCCAAACCCGGCGGTTGATTTCCACCCGGTTGCCAAAACTGGTTGTCCCCACCTCGACGAGATTCGCGTCGTCGCCGCCGTCGTGATCGTACGTCCGGATGCGGCGGTAAATCGCTTCGCCCACGATGGCGCGCCGCTCCGCCTCGCTCTGGGCGCGGTGCGTGCCCAGCGCGAAGACGATGGCGATGTCCGAGTCGGGGACCCCCGCCGCGTTCAGAGTATGGGCGAGGAGCGGCAGGAACAGCTCCGAACGGGCCAGGCGGGTGATGTCGTTGACCACGATCACCACCGACTCGCCCGGCTTGACGATGCCGGCCAGAGGCGCGCAGCCGATCGGTTGATCCAGCGCGGCTTGTATGGCCGCGGCTTCGTCGGCCACCTCCGCGCTTTCCGGAGGGGTGACCGGCTCCGCGGCGACCGCCAGCCGCAGCAGGGAGCCGCCGAACGGCAATGACAGTGGATCCGTTCCCAAAGGCTTAAGATATCAGATATTATAGGCAGGGCGCAAGCTCAGGGCGAACGCCTGCCGGGCGATAAAGATCTCAGCTCCCTGGTCGCCCTTGTCGCTTGGGCCGCACCACTTCCAGTCTGAAAGCGGCACGTTCTACTTGGCCGGGAATAGGAGCTTTCTACTCGGCCTGGTGTGCCGTCCCGCATACCGCTGGCTGACGCGCGCGGTTCGGAAGTGCTCATTCTGAGCCGTGACCGTAAGGGAGCGGTTGTCAAATCAAACGCCAGACACCACACTAAATCGCGCCGGAACTCGAGCCGGCAGAGCCGGCAGCCGCGGCTTGTAATATCTGATATGCTATGCACCGTGTACCCGGCTGCCCCTTCCCTCCGCCCCACAACCGGCATGCCTCCCCTCATGCGCCAGGTCCGCTGGTGGGTGCTGGGGCTGCTATTCTGCATCACGATCATCAACTTCGTCGACCGGCAATCGCTCTCGATTGTCGCGCCTTTGTTGCGGGAATCGCTGAAGCTGAGCAACACCGATTACGGAATCATCGTCGCTGCTTTCCAGATGGGCATGATGGTGGGCGAGTTTCCCATGGGTGTGCTGATGGACCGCGCCGGAGTGAAATTCGGATTCACGTTCGCGGTCCTGTGGTGGTCGATCGCCAACGCTCTGCATGCCGTGGGCCGCTCCATGCTGCACTTCAGCGTGCTGCGCTTTTGGCTGGGCACGGGGGAATGCGGCAACTTCTCGGGAGGCATTAAGACGGTAGCGCAATGGTTCCCGGTAACGGAGCGAGCGCTGGCCGTGGGCATCTTCAACGGCGGCTCGATGATCGGCTCCATCATTGCTCCGCCGCTTCTAGTAGCGCTCACGCTGAAGCTGGGCTGGCACGCCGCCTTCCTGCTGCCCAGCGCCATGGGTTTCGTCTGGGTGATCGCCTGGCAGTGGTGGTATCGCTCTCCTCAGGATCACCCGTCGCTGTCCGCGGCCGAGCGCGCATACATTCTCGATGGAGCGGCATCCACCGAAGAGCCCACCCCCGGCAACGCCCAACTGCTGAAGCTGCGGGAGACCTGGGCGCTCATGGGCTGCCGGATGCTGGTCGGACCCGTCGTCCAGTTTTACATCTACTGGCTGCCGGAATACCTGTACCGGCAACGCGGCTTGTCCCTGAAAGAGATCGGGCTGTTCGCCTGGGTCCCCTTCCTGTTCGGCGATGTCGGCAGCATTGCCGGCGGTTGGCTGGCCGGCTGGCTGATTCGGCGTGGTTTTGGCGTGACCAATGCGCGCCGCATCGCCATGGGAATCGGGGCGGCATGCTGCCTCCTGAGTTTCGCCGTGGTCGGGGCGCAGACGATTACGGGCGCGCTGGCGGGAATCTGCTTCGTGCTCTTCGGACATACTTTTCTTTCGGCCAACATGTTCGCGGCCATCTCCGACGTATTTCCCAGCAATGCCGTGGGCCGGGTCACCGCCCTCACCGGAATTGCGGGCGGACTCAGCGGGATGCTCTTCCCTCTGCTCACGGGCGTCCTGGTGGATCACTTCTCCTACCTGCCTGTGTTCAGCCTCGCGGCCGTGATGCCCATGGCGGGGTGCCTGCTGTTGTTTTCCCTCATCCGCACCCTGCGGCAGGTTTCCATTCGGACGGAGAAGACTTCGTGAATGTGAGTCTTCAGGACGTGGCGTTTGCACGATGGCAGGAGCGCCACCGGACGCGTTTTCTTACTGAAACTTCAGGAGGTACACACTTATGAGTGTTTTTCTCACCCGCCGCGCCCTGCTCGCCGGCCTTCCAGCCGGGCTGTTGGCCAGGCAGGCGGGGGTGCGAATGGGGTGCCAGACCAATTCCTGGCCCATCGACCCCAAAAAGCTGTCCACTTTCGGGGCCGTGCTGGACCGGGTCAAGTCGTTCGGCTTCCAGGGATTTGAAACCAGCTTCCGCAACGTGCAGGAGCACTTCCAGCGGCCCGCCGAAGTGCGCGCGCGGATCGGCAAGACCGGGCTGCGCTTCCTGGGGGTCCACATCTTTCTGCTGGAGTACGATCCAAAGACCCGCGTCGCGTCCGCCGATCTATACAGGAACGTCGTGGACGGGGCCGCTCCCATGGGCGCCGAGCGCCTCATTGTCAGCGGCGCCACCGCCGCTCCCGGCGGCATGCTGGACGGCGCGGCCGTGGAGCGCAAATGCGCCGCCCTGAACGCGGCCGCCAGCTACGCCAAGGCGCAGGGGCTGCGCTTCGCATATCACAACCACGGCGCGGAATTTGCGGGCGCGGGCGCCGAAATCGAAGCGATCTGCGCCGGCACCGACCCGAGCCTGGTCCACTTCATGTTCGACACCGGGCACGCCCGCCGCGCCAACGCTGATGTGCCGGCTTTTTTCCTGAAACACCACCCACGCATCGACGGGTTGCACTTGCGGGACCTGAGCGACCGTCCCGGCGACAATCCCGCTTTGGAGCCGTTCGATCTGCGCGCCGTGGCCTCTGCCATCGGGAAAGCGAAATGGAACGGCTGGCTGGTGGTGGAGGAAGAAAACGCCGTGGGAAAGTCGGGGGATGACGCCGTCCGGCCCGCCCGGGAAGCCTTGCGGGCCCAGTTCGGTTTCTAGCCGAAGTCCGTCACGCAGACCGCTTGCCGAGAAGGTGTGAAAAAATTGATTTCGGGCCTCTTCTCCACAGGCTAACCGAATGCAAACATTGGAGGCCAGAAATGGTTTTTTTGAATATTTCACACCTTCTGACGCGCGCGGCTCAGTAACTGCCTCACAATCGATGAAGCCGTTACTGAGTCACGACCGGCAGTGGTACTGACGGGCACGGCGCTACAGGCCGATCCACCCCCTGCGGATGCAAAGCAACGTCGAGGCGGCCACCAGAATCCAGAGCGCCAGCCCGTGCGCAAATGGCCGCCAGCCCACCCGCATCAGCGCCGGCGCGGACAGCCCGGCGCCGATCAGGAATAACGAAATCGAAAACCCGGCGCGCGCCATCGCCTGAACTCCGCGGGTGAGCGCGTCGGCCTCGGGCAGGCTGGAATGAAACCAGGCCGCCAGAACGAACAGGCCGATGAACCAGGGCCACGTCCTTTTTCCACGCCTTCGGAACCATGCCGTGGCGATTACGGTGACCGGAACGATCCACAACGCCCGAACCAGTTTCACTGTGGTGCCGACGGCCAGCGCCGCGGCGCCGTACTTGAGCCCCGCCCCCACCACCGAACTGGTGTCGTGAATGGCCAGCGCCGCCCAGAGGCCGAACTGTTCCTGAGTGAGACCCAGCGCATTCCCAACCATCGGGAACGCCAGCAGCGCGATGGAGTTCAGCACCAGGATGGTGGTCAGCGAAACGGCGGTTTCCTCTTCGCTGGCATCGACAATGGAGCGGGCGGCCGCGATGGCGCTGCCGCCGCAGATGGAAGTGCCCACCGAGATCAGAAATGCCGCGTTGAACGGCACGCGAAGAAGTCCTCTCAGGGAGAGTCCGGCCGCCATCGCGCCGGCGATTCCGAAACCGGTATAGACCAGGCTCGTCCGCCCCGCCTCCAGAACCTGGTGGAAATCCATGCCAAAGCCCAGGCCAACGATACTCCATTTCAGCAATTCGCGAGTCCAGCGCGAAGACGCCGCGCGCCACGGATTGGCGCCGGCCATCCCCATGGCCAGGCCGAGCGCCAGCGCCACCGGCGGCGAGCACCACGGCAGACAGCAGCACAGCAACCCACAAACAAAGGCTCCCTTGATTCGCATCACTCCCGGGTGAATGTCAGGCCGAGGCTCGTCATGGTTGGTGATCGCGAATTCCGCCGCCCCCCACAGTGCGGCACGGACCGGGCCGCGGCGGCGGATCCGAAAGATACGGATTCTGAACCAGCTAACCCCGGCTTAAGCCGGCAGATCGTTCCAGCTCATCACGCGATGCTCCCGCAACGATTTCTCCGCCAGCAGGATCAGCTTGATGACCGTTTTTGCGGCCTCCGGATCGACGAGAGGCGGCTTGCCTTCACGCACGCATTGCGCAAACAGCAGGTATTGCTTATAGGTTTCGGAATCCTGCGCCGATCCAACGGCGTTGCTGGTAACCGCCTTCGGGGTGCTGTCCACAACGTCCACGTAGCGCACTGCTTTCCCCTCGCGCTTGCGGATCGCGACTTTGCCGTTCTCGGGGTACATCACGCCTTCGCTGCCGATCAATACCATGCGCCTGCCCGCGGGACCCGCGTTGGGGGCGAACAGACACAACTCGAAGCTCAGCTTCACTCCCGATTCGTATTCGATGATCGTGGCCACGTGATCGGCGGTTTCCCGGTTCTTGAAAATGTTGTTGCCGCCCGATGCCGTCACCCGCTCCACGCGATCGTTGATCATCCAATTCATGCTGTCGATCTCGTGGACGCCGTCTTCGAGCAGCGCGCTGCCCTCCGTGAACGTGAGATAGCGCCAGTTGGTCGCTACGCCGGTCTTGGGGTTGGTGTACTTCCAGCTTCTGGGGTTCCAGTCGCCGCGGAACAGATTGCCGCTGGCGAACACGATCTTGCCGATTTCTCCCGCCGCTGCCAGCTCCTTCATCTTGGCGGTCAGCGGAACGAGCCGCTTTTGGAAACCGATGTAGAGAGGCTTGCCAGATTTGCGCGACGCCTCGATCATGCGGTTGGCGTCCTGGACCGTGGTGGCCATGGGCTTCTCGCACAGGACGGGTAGCCCCCGATCCAACGCGGCGACGGTCGCATCCGCGTGCAAAAAACTGGGAGTGATCACGACCACGGCGTCGACGTCCTTGCGCTCCGCCAGCAGCTTGTGGTAATCGGCGTAAGTCTTGGCTCCGGGCGCCAGCGTCGCCGCGCGGTCCAGGTTCTCCGGCGTGGGATCGGCCAGCGCTACCACCTGGTAGCCGGGCAGAGCTTTCAGGATGGCCAGGTGGGCCCATCCCCGATACCCGGTTCCGATGATCGCCAGCCGGATCGGCTTCTCATTCTGCGCAGCCGGTGCGGCGGTCCCCGCCGCGAGCGCGGATGCACCCGCGCCCTTCAGAAATGCTCGTCGGTTGGTTTCCATTTCGATGTCCCTTTACCTCGCTTTGGATATTCGTTCCGCTAACCCGTGCGCGCCGCCGCCGGCGCGTCCGGATTCAGGCCCCGAACACTTTGCGGATGTATGCGCGGTCCGGCCCCAGCGCCGCCGTGTTGCCCGCCCTGGGGCCGCCCCCCTCTTCCGTGATGAGCCAACCGGACCAGCCGGTTTTCTTCGCGGCGCCGGCGAGGGCCTCAAAACCGAAATCCCCCTGCCCCAGCGGGACCTGCCCGCTGACCTGTTTGCCCCGGAAGGTCTTCAGATGAATTCCGTAAATCCGCGCGGAATGCCCGGCCATAAAGGCCGCGGGATCGCCGCCGCCAAGGTAGCCGTGTCCCGCATCCATCAGGAAGCTGACGAGACCGGGGTCCGTGTTTTCCGCCAGTCCGTTGATCTCCGCGTTGTGGTTGGCGAACTCCGGATTGTGGTTGTGATAGGCGAGCCGCAGCCGGTGATCCCGGAGCATTCGAGCAATGGACTCGATGGCGCGGGCCTTTTCGAGCTGCGCGGCCCTTTCGAAGCGGCCCTCCGGAGACAAACCCCTGCCGCTCATCACAATGCAATCAGCCCCCAGAGCGGCTACGCCCGCCGCGATGCGCGCGCCCTGCGCGCCGCCCACCTGCGTCATGGAGGCATGCGCCCCGATGAATGTCACCCCCGTGCGTTCGATCTGTCGGCGCGCGGCCGCGGCGCGGTCAAACACGCTTTCCACGAACCGGTAGTTGCATTCAAAACCGGTATAACCCAGGGCCTTCATGTCCTCGAGCGCCTTGAGCAGTGCCGGGAAATCGCCCGCCTTGAGGGCGAAGCCGTTGGTCTGGCATCCCACTCGAATGGGCCCGCCCTTCGCCGATAGAACAACGGCTGAGCTTGCCGCGAAAAAAGCACGGCGCGATATCTCACAACTCATTCATGGTCTCCTTAAAAAACCACCCTCAGCGAAAGCTGGATGTTTCGCGGCTTGAAGGTCGCCGAGTACGCACCGAAGTTCGGTTCCACCTGGTTCCCGTTCTTGTCGAAGCGAGCCGTTGCGAACTGGCCGGAGAACTGCGTGTGGTTCCAGGCGTTGAACAGCTCGGCGCGGAACTGAATGTAGCGGCGCTCCGACGACAGCGGCAGGCGCTTGCTGACCGCCAGGTCCCAGTTGTTGATGCCGGAGCCGTACAGGATGCCGACACCCGCGTTGCCGAAACTCCCCTGCGGCGTGCGCCGGAAGACGTCCGTGTTGAAGGTGCGGTAAAACGTCTTCTGGCCCTTGTCGAGCCGTGGATCGCCGGTCAGCGTGATGCGCGCGCCCTCGCTCGATCCGGTGATGTCCTGTCCGTCAACCGTGGTGAAACCGGGCGTGAACGGATTGCCGCTCATGAAGGACGTGATGCCGCTGATCTGCCAGTTGTCGAGCACCCACTCGGCCGGCCGGAAGCCCGTCCTGGTCCCGGCGTTCGGCAGGTCATAGATGTAGTTCAACACCAGCGTATGCGGCTGATCGAAGTTCGCCGGACCGTAGTTCCACGAACGCGTCGGGAAGTAGGCGCTGAGGCCGCCGTTGTCGCCGCTGGAAACCGTCAATGCCTTCGACCAGGTATAGGCAAGTCCAAACTGCACTCCTCTTGCGAAGCGGCGGTTTGCCGACACCTGCAGCGAATGGTAGTTGGAGGTCCCCGTGAACTCCCGCTGATTGATGTTGCCGTAGCCGCGATAGGGCCGCAGGAAGTTGTCCTGAAGCGGCTTGCTGGCCTGCGTGGGGTCCGCGTTGTTTGGATCGAATCGCGCAAACATCGGAATGGCATTGATGTTGCGCTGCACTGACAGGTGGCGCCCCAGACTGCCTACGTACGCAACATCCAGGGTCGTGGTGCCCACCCGGTGCTGGATCGAGAAGTTGTAGTTCATCACCGTCGGCAAAGCGTGCCGGCCCGAGGTCACCGTGACGTTGGAGGGGCCGACCACACCCGGGTTTTGCGCGAAAGTGTCCAGCGTTCCGTAGTACAACGCCGGCGTGAAGGTCACGGGCGGATTAGCCGCGCTGTTGTAGATCGTATTGCCGGTTACCTTGTCCTTGAAGATGCCGAAGCCGCCCCGAATCGCGGTCTTGCCGTTCCCGAATACGTCATAGGCAAAGCCGATCCGCGGCCCCAGTCCCAGCCAGGGAGTGGAGTAGAGGCCCTCCGGGACGCCCTTGCCGGCCATGCGGGAGCCGTTCGAAGGGTCTCCGGAATTGGGGACGAAAAGGCCGATCAGCGGAGGAGGCGCCAGTGCGCCCGTGAGCGGATCTCTGGCCACCCGCTTGTTCGCGGGATCCCGCGCGGGAACGTAAAGCGCCGGAGCTTTGGACGGGTCGTATAGACCCGGCACGAACGTGGCCAGCGCCCCGCCGCGATCGATGGTCGGAGGCGTGTGATAGAGGCGCAGCCCGAGATCGAGCGTCAGCTTCCTGGCGACTCGCCAGTTGTCCTGCACATACCATTCGACATCCCAGAAAAGGTAATCGCCTACGGGCTGGCTCGTCGCTTCGGAGTAGGACTGGAAATTTCCCAGCAGGGCATTGGCATAACCGTGGCCGCTGTCCAGCGGGTTGTTGGTATCCCGCGCGAAATTGAAAGCCCCGCGGATTTGCGAGCCGGCCGCCTGCACCTTGTTGTTTCGCTCCACGTAGATGCCGGCCTTCAAGGTGTGGCTTCTCCAAACCTTGCTCAAGTTCTCCGTGATGGTATACCCGGGATTCGGCAGCTTGTTGGGGATGCCGGTATTGAGCGAGGTATTTGCCGTGTTGGCCGGCGTGCCGCCGAATGTCAAAGCCGGAATGTACAGCGAAGAAGGCTTGGCGTCCTTGAACCATTGCGGCGGATTTCCCATCAGGGACCGGTCCAGCACGCTCGGATCGGTCGCGTAGGTGATCACGCTGTTGAAGCTTCGGGTGAAGGTCACCTCGTTCACCAGGTTGGGCGAGAGCACGTTTGTGGCGTGAACCGCCTGCGCCCGCGCCGGACGGTCCCACATGACGGGCGTCAGCAGGTAATTGACGCCGCCGGCCGGCCAGCCTCCGGACCCGGTTTGGAGCAGCAATTGATTGAAGTCTTCCAGCAGGCGATAAAAAACCTGGAATGACGGCGTGATGTTGTAATCCACGCGGACCACCTCCTGCCGCCGGGGCCATCCGCCGCTCGGCACCGTGCGATAGTTCCTGCGGTACAGGTTCCGCGGGTCGGGGTCCGTATAGTTCGGCATCGGCAGGAAATTCAGCATCGCTTGGCCGAGGCGGTTGATGCGGTCTTTGGGGACGATGTTCCCGGCGAAGGGCCGCCCGCTGGTCGGGTCCTTCACCGGAATCAACGCGCCGCTGACGTCGAAGCTCTTCGAGAAGTCGCCGTTTCTTTCCAGTTGGGTCGGAACATTGATGAAAACCGGGGCCCAATTGTTGCGGGAGCCGACCAGCTCCTGCGAGAAGAAGAAAAACAGCTTGTCCCTGCCCCGGTTGAAGCTGGTCTTGGGGAGGATGACCGGCCCGCCGACCGAGTACCCGGTGATCCGGTACCGGTAGGGAGCCTTGGCCGTGCCGGTGCGGTTGTTGAAGAAGCTGTTGGCGTTCAGGCTTTCGTGCCGGTAATACTCGTAGGCGGAGCCATGGTACTGCTTGGAGCCCGATTTGGTGATCACCGTAATCAGGCCGCCGGCGTTGCGCCCGTATTCGGCCTGATAATTCGTGGTCATGATCTTGACTTCGGCGATGGCGTCCATGTTCGGCTCGTCCGGCACGCCATTGTTGCCGGCATCCATGCTGGGCATGCCGTCCACCATCATCAGGACGGATGTTTGGCGGCCGCCATTGATATGAATGCCGCCCAGCGCGTTGCGCGCCATGGCCTCTCTGCCTTGCGAGCCGGTGTCCACAATGCCCGGCACCGTGATCAGGTACGAGACAAAATCGCGGCCCTTCACGGCGATGTCGCTCAGTTGCTGCCCGGTCACGACGCCCGATCTTTCGCCGCTCGAAACCTGTACTGGTGTACCTTGCGCCTCAACCGTGACGCTCTCGACCAAAGCGCCGAGTTCCAGCGTCAACCGTCCCAGGCT
>JACOTZ010000157.1 GCA_016178155.1 Acidobacteriota bacterium | reverse complement strand
GTGGCCGCAACCGTCTTTCGGAAACCCTCAGCCGATTTCGTCAGAGAGTACATCTGGAAGAGCGGCCGGCCGGAGCGGATGAACGGCACGCATCTGCTCATGGCGTTGTAGGCCACTCGCCTGCTTGGGCGTATGGATGGAGGCCGGTTCAGCAGCGCGGTCCGGGGATTGCGAAACGAACCCAATTTGCTCGTTAACGGCTGAAGAATCAGCGGCTTGGGAGCAACGAGATCCACAATCGCCGGGTTCCGGAGAGGGGTTCGCCGCAGCCTGGATAGTGCTGGAAGCTGCGGCGGGTTGGGAGGAAGCCGCAGTGGGAATCTCGATGAGGTCGCCGGGTTCCAGGTGCGGAGGGACGGGTTCCGGGCTCGGGGGGAGCGGATTGCGGCGGATGCGCTCGAGTTGGCCGAGCATCTGGGTGAGCTCGCGCCGGACGGTGGTCTGGTAGCGCATCTGGATGTCGAAGGCGCGCGCCCTCGCCCGGCACCCACCGAATCGGATTGCCAGCGGTACGATCAACGAGTGCTTCAGTATCTTCTTCGGGTAAACCGCGGGTCCATTCCGAAAGTCCCTCGTCAGCGAGTTCAGCACTTTCGGGGTGGGGTTTTCGCAGCGATCGGCGAAGCTCTTCACGACGCCGACGATCCAGTTCATGGCGTACGGCTTCCGCTACGAACTTGCTGCGGTTCTTCTCCCGCCGGTCGATATCTTTGATCCAGTCGGTCGGGAGGGTCACGGTCACACGTCCGACACCAGCCATTTTCATACCCTGGGTATGATCGTACCGCCGAGACGCGCTCTGGCGCGATCGGTCGCTGTCGGGCGTGCCGGTTTATTTCGCCGCCGGACGGGGCGGTGTGCCCCAGAGTCGGCTGGTGGGAATGCCGATTGGGCTCGCTACCGACCTGAGGCCGTTGCAATCGAACCTGCCACGGCGCTGCCATTCTCGCGGAGGTCCGTTACCTCCTATTGCCGCGCCTCGGTCACCGTGCGCCCGCCTGCTTCGGCGCCGCGGCCGGGCGGGTCCCATGGTCAGTTATTGCGATGCCCGGTTGCGCGCATCCCCCAGCAGCTTGCCCAGCACGCCAATATCCGGTACCACAAGGTCCGGTGACTGGGGCATTGCGTCCGCCTCTTTGGCCGTAGCTTCTCCTGAAAGAACCAAAACTGAGATCGCCCCGGCTTTTTGCGCCATCGCAATATCCGTGTAGAGCCGATCGCCCACCACGGCGATGTCGCTGACTGGAACCTGCAACTGCTCGCTAAGCCCTCGGAGGATCGCCGGATCCGGTTTGCCCAGGAGGATCGGCGAGCGGCCGGTGGCGGCCGCGAGACAGGCGCAAATTGCGCCGCAATCGACCAATACCGTCGGTTCGTCGGTGGGACAGACAAGGTCCGGGTGCGTACCGATAAACGGTAGTCCCTCCCGAATCCAGTAGGCAGCCCGGCACAGACGCTCATAGTTGAGAGTCGTGTCGAAACCCACAATGACCGCCTGCGGTGCTTCACGATCGACTACGAAATGCGCCCCCTCGAACTGCCTGCATAACGATGGTGTACCGAGCACAGCGATCCGCTTCACGGCCGGAAGACTGCGGCGCAGGTACGCTATCGTGGAATCGGCCGAGGTGTAGATTTGCTGTTCATGCACGCGAATGCCCAGGCCGCGCAACTTTTCCACATAATCGGCTTTGCCCCGCGACGTATTGTTAGTGAGGAAGGTATAGCCGATGCCTAGAGACTGAAGCTGCTCCAGGAATCGCAGGGTGCAATCGAACAGCCGGGACCCGCGATAGATGGTCCCATCCATATCAAGGACAACATGGCGGACACGGAGGATCTCGGTTAGCATTTGTTCGTCGTCTCCAGAATGGCGGCCGCCCCGTCGGCGCCATATGACCTCACTCGCACATGCTCCCGGCATCACCTGGCGTGCGCTTGCGCTTTCCCCAGAATTGCTGACGCTCCACCCTCGTCGACGATCAGGCGCTTGATGAGCCCACCCCGAATCGCAGCCTGCACGGCCGCGCTTCGATCCGCGCCGCTAACCACCGCGACGACCTGCGGTAGATGGCGGATGTGATCGAGTTGAACACTGACCACACGGTTGCGGAACTGTGTCGCGCACTCGTCGCCCGCCGCGTCGTAGAAACGTCCCAGCATCTCTCCGACTCCCCCCGCCGCCCGCAGCACCTCGATTTCCCGCGGCCCCAGCACCTTGCGCTCAACAAACACCGAATTGTCCAGGGTACCGATGCCGACGAAGGTCGTCGTCGCTCTCCTGAGATGCTCCGTTACGGATTTGATTGGATCAAGCTCCAGAAACTGCCGGCAGGTGTCCTCGTCCGGAAGAATACCGGGGGCGTTCAAAGTGAGAAACCGCCCCTGCCAGCGTCTGGCGAGAGTTCGCCCCAGCTCCACGGCGTCATACGACCCCGGGCAGGAATCGATGTTCCCCATCGCCTGAACGATCGTGACACTCGGCTCCGGCGCTTGCGGGCGCATGTGCTCGATCAGCGCCTGCATGGCGCGGCCGCCGGCCACCGCGATCGTGCCGTTCGCCGCGATCCACTTCGCCGCCACAGGCCCCGCAAAGTACCCGAGACTTTGGCGCAGGTCCGCGCTTTGAAGTCCGGCCGCCGTCCGAACTACTACCGCGTCGATGTTGAACCTCTGGCGAAATTCCCGCTCGAGCGATACCGAGCGGAACTGATACTCCGGCACCGAGACCCGCACCAATCCTCGCTCGCGCGCCATGCTCAGCATCCGTGATATCTTCGACTGCGAAACATTCACTAACTTCGCGATCTGCGCCTGCGGCAGGTTGTCGATGTAATAACAACGCGACACCAATATTAGAAGTTCATCGGAGTGGACGGGTTCGGACATGAGCTCCTTAAGTTACTTCCTCCACCACGGCGACCGCGGTGAGCAGCCGCCGGGCCGTGGAGATTTGGCTTGGCTGTCCAGGTCATCAGCTCGGCACTTACACCGTTATGCCGGCAAAGGCAATTCTGCTTATACGTTCCGTCGAAAATCAAGCGCGAACGCCCTTGCCTCGTCAGTATCCCATCAGAACCTCAGCTTGAGTCCAAACTGGATCTGACGGGCGTCACGGGCGCTCGTAATCACGCCAAAAGAGCCGCTGGCGTTTTTTCCGTCCCGGCCGGCAACAAAGGCAGAGTTCGGCAGGCCGAGGTTCACGTGATTCAGCAGGTTGAAGGCTTCCGCTCGAAACTGCACGTTCAAACGCTCAGTGACCGAAATCGCTTTCAGAACGGACACATCCCAGTTGACCGTGCCCGGCGCCCGCACGTCCGGCAACGTGCGGCCGGTGTTGCCGTAGGTGTACGCCGGCGGATTAACGAAAACATCCGTGTTGAACCAATTTGCCGCCGTCGGATTCGGGAGTTTAGCTGACTGTCCGGTCGAATTGGGGCGGCTTGCCAGGAAGTTATTAGCCCCCGTAACGGCGATCGGCAATCCCGTCTGCATCGTTCCGATGGTCGTAATCTGCCAGCCGCCCGCCAATTTGCGGGCAAGGCCGTTGGCCGGGTTCCAGCGTTTCCCCTGGCCAAACGGCAGCTCGTAAACAGCGCTGACCACGGCTCGCCGCGATACGTCCTGAGGGTCTACCGATCGCTCTCCCCGCCGGTCGAACTTGCCATTCTGATATGACTTCAATCGCGCCTGGTTCTCGCCGAAGTCCGCTTGTGGAAGCCGCAGCGGGTCACTGATCAATTTGCCGCCTGTGTAGGAGAACAGGAGGGTCAGACCGTGCGTTGTCTTTTTCTGCACGCTCAAGAGCAGCAGATTGGAAAAGTAATTGCCCGTGTGCGAGTTGGTCACCTCAATGTCGTTGTAGTACGGAAACGGCACCAACGATTGAAGCCGGGTGATGGTCGCCGCCCCGAGTGATCCCGGCACTCTCCCGGCGTATGGGTTCGGGACTTTGTCCTGTAGCGACTGGCCGAGCGAAAGATACTGCGGGTCTAACTGGTTGATGTCATACGGCGCGCCAATAAAATGGGTGCCCTTGTTTCCACTGTACGTAATATCGACCAGCCACCGCCCCGGAAGCTGCTGCTGCAGCGACAGGTTCCATTGCTGAGCTCGGGGCGAGGGGCCGGTCGATTCGGTGAACGGCACGCTCTGTCCCAGGAATGCGTCATCGCCTCCCGATGCTCCGAGCGGCTGTAGCGGCGGATATGGAAAGCCGCTCCGGAACTGGAACGCGGGATAGTTGAAGTCGCCGCCGGCCGGGAGGTAGGTGGTCGTCATGGACGAGAAGCCAAGCCCCTGGCTTCCGAAACTGCCATTGCTGTAAAACGTGAACGGGTAGTAGATCCCGTATCCTCCCCGCAAGACAGTCGTGCCTTTGCCCAAAATGTCCCAGGCGAATCCGAACCGCGGGCCAAAGTCGGTGTAGTCCTCGTCCCGCCACTGGCGCGGTTCCCCATTGACGCCGGCATAAACCGTCCTGCCCGTCAACCCGGACGCGCTCCGGCCGCTCAGATCAAACTGCAATAGCCGGTCGTGCCGCTCGACAGGCTGTTGCTGGAAATCGTAGCGCAGGCCCAGATTCAGGGTCAGGCGCCGGGTCACTTTCCAGTCGTCCTGAACGAACACGCCGGTCGCATAGGCGTGCATCGAGATCCCCTGCGACTGGTCGAGTGTGGCTTGTCGCACCGAGCCAAGCACCAGAGACGCGACGCTCGAGCCCGTGCCCGCCGGCCGCGCCGGGTTTCCGGTCAATGCCGACGTGAAGCTGAAGTTGCCGGACGGATACCGCGTTTGGCGGTTGTTCCCTTCAAGGAGCCTGTGCTCGAAGCCGATCTTCAACGTGTGATTGCCGCGAATCTTTGTGGCCGTGTCCTGGAAGTTCCAGTTGAGCGAACCGCGTTTGCCCACCAGGCCGTAGCCAATGCTCGTATAGCCTGCGATGCCTACGGTTGGGATCACGTCCCCAGGCACGTTTTCCGCGAGTCCGAGTTTGCGAGGCCAGTCCTGCCCGTAGCTGGCATCCGCGAAGGCGAATGCCTGCCGCACGACACCCACGCGAAATTCGTTGATCAGCGTCGGTGAAAAGACATGCGTGTCGGAAAGAGAGACATTTTTGTTCGACATATCGTCTATGCGGCCGAACATATCACCCGGGAAAATCACCTGCTTTTGAAACGGTTTGTGGTTGAACCAGGAGATGCGCGCGAACAGTGAGTTGTTGGCTGTAAGCTTGTGGTCAACGCGGCCGTGGTACTGCCGGCTATCCGTGGTCGGCACGATCTGCGTCTGGTAATTCTGCGAGTTCGTGAACGCGTTGGTTGGCGTGCGGTTCGGCAACGGGATCAGCTCGAGGGCGCGCGGCGCGACGGGATCAAGCCGGGATTCCGGGATAACGTTGTTCGGGAACACGTCGCGCACGAGGTTGCCCTGCGCGTCCCGTCGCGTCGTCGCCGGATTGTAGATCACAATCAGGCTGCCGCTTGCGGTTCGCGTGTTCGAAAAGTCGCCCCTGCGCTCCGCCGCTACCGGCACCGTGCCCACTCGCGGCGATCCCTGGCGAACGCGGTACTCCTCGTAATTACCGAAGAAGAAGGTCTTGTCTCTTCGGATCGGTCCGCCGGCCGAGCCTCCAAATTGGTTGTAGCGCAGGCGCTCGCGCGTGGGAGCAAACGCATTGCGCGCGTCGAGCTTGTCATTCCGGAAGAATTCGTATAGCGTCCCATGAAACGCGTTGGTGCCCGACTTGGTCACCAGGTTCACCACGCCTCCGGCCGTGTAGCCGAACTCCGCCGACATGGTGCCGCTTTGCACCTTGAACTCCTCGACCGCATCGACGGCAGGTGGGACCGCGACCTCATTGATCCAGGTGAGGACGTTGTGGTTTCCGTCCAGAAGCTGATCGTTCATTCCGCCTGGACTGTTGTTGATGCTCATGGTCGAGATCCGGACACCGCGATCAATGAATCCGCTATAGGTGGGGCCCACCGATGTTTTCACCCCCGGAGTCAATAGGGCAAGGGCCAGCGCGTTCCGGCCGTTGAGAGGCAACTCCTGAATGCGCCGGTTCTCGACTACCTTGCCCACGGTTGCGGACCCGACGTCCACGAGCGGGGCATCGGCCACCACTTCTACGCTCTCCGTCAGTGAACCGATCGTCAGTGCAAAGTTGACCATGGCTCGCTGGTCCACCTCGAGCGTGATGCCGGTTCGGACGCTCTTCTTGAAACCGTCCGCCTCTGCCGTAACCTCGTACTGCCCGACGGCCAGGCCCGGACCAGTGTAAAAGCCGGTCTCGTTCGTCGCTGTTCGAAACACCCCGTTTGTACTGGTGTTCCGAATGGCCACGCGCGCGGCGGGAACCGGCGCGCCGGAACCGTCCAGGACAGTCCCTGAAATCGTGCCGCCCGCCTGCTGTCCATGAAGCATTGCGGCGAGCAGAGTTAGCAGCAAACAGATCCGGAAAACGTTCGCTGGCATCGGAATCCTCCTTTATTTCTTCTCCTCACGTCCCGTGCCGTCGCGCTACCGCGCTCCGGCATGCGGCAATGTATCGGCGACGCGGACATTGCGGTTGTCTGGGGTGGCCGGCCGCGCGATCGCGGGACTTTTTCCGACAAGCATCCGGCAGACAACGAAGGCCACGGGATGCAGGAAGCCCATGATCAGGAACATGGAACTGTAAGAGAACGACTCGACCATATGACCGGTCAGGTTCATAAATAAAACACCACCAATACCACTTCCGAGCGAGACGAGCCCCGAGACCGACCCGACGGCTGCGACCGGGTAAATATCGTTTGTGATCGTCATCAGGTTCGTTTTCCAGATCATGTGCAGGAATGTGATGACGCACAGCAGCGCCACCACCAGCCCGGATGAATTGCTGAACGGGATAGCGATGCTGATGGGCATCAGAAATGCGCTCCCGAGCATCACCATGTATCTTGACTGCAGCGGCGTTCTCTTCGCACCGATAAGCCGCCCCGATAGGTAACCGCCCAACAGAGCCCCGACATCGGAGCTCAAGTACGGCATCCACGCGACCAGGGCCATTTCGGTCATTCCGAATCCGCGCTGCTCCACCAGGTACTTCGGCATCCAGAACAGGTAGAACCACCAGACCGGATCGCCGAAGAACCTGGCAAGCAACAGGCCCCACACTTCGCGCTGGGTCCATAGCGCCCCCCAGCGAGTGAGCGGCCCGGCCTCCGCTGATTCAGCGCCGGCTTGGATATGCGCCAGTTCCCGCGCCGTGATCGACCGGTGCCGCTGCGGCAGTTCGTAGAACAGCAGCCAGAACGCGAGCCAGACGAACCCCAGTGCTCCCGTCGCGACGAATGCGAAGCGCCAGCCGTACCATACCGTCGTCCAGGTAACCAGAGGGACGGCGACAACCGCGCCGACGGCGGAGCCCGCGTTTACCAGCCCGTTGATGAATGCGCGTTCTTTTGCCGGATACCACTCCGACGCCACGCGGCTCGCAGCGTTGTAATTGCCCGGTTCGGCAATGCCGAGTAGGAACCGGAATATAGCGAGCTGAAAAGCGTTGCGGGCGAACATGTGCAGGGCATTGGTGGCGGACCAGGCGGCCACGAACACGGCCAGCGAAACCTTCGTTCCCCAGCGATCCACCAGGACACCGGAAACCACGTACATGATCGTGTAGGCGATGAGGAACGCTTGCAGAATCTGCGAGTATTCCACCTGGCTGATGTTCAGTTCCTTGGTGAGAACGGGCGCCACAACCGACAACGTCTGGCGATCGATGTAGTTGATCACCGTCGAGAGGAACAGCAAAGCGGCAACGTACCAACGCAGATGTCCGATCTTCATTGCCGCTCCCCGGGGGGCGCGTCGGCCGAGTCCCCTGCTTCGGTGATCGGCCATGTGCCGCCAGGTCCGAAAAGATTACGCAGCGCGCGCCCCGTGAGCGCCCAGCGTTCCGCAAAATCGAGCACAGTGAAACGCCGGCGGATGAAATAAGCCTGCCCATAGCTGAGCCGCAGCCGCTCGCGCGATATGCCGATCTGCTCGGGCTCGAATGCCGCTCCGGCCTCGCAAAGCATGTCTCGGGCTTCGCTGACGGAAAGCAGATGCCGCTGGAGCTTGCACTGAAGGCTTGGCCAGGCTCTGCGGAGCCGCAGGAGTTGGTCGCGCAACTGTTCGGGCGTGCAGTATTTGGCGAGCATCTCCTCCCTTGCCTTCCCACCAAGCTCGCCGCGGCCCAAAGTTCTCGCGATTCGCCCCTCGAGCTCCTCCCATGCCGGCCAGCGCTCCACCGCGATCCCTGGCGTAAACGCCGCCGGATCCAAGTGGAGGAGCTCTTCGTAAAGCGCGAGCGATGCTAATGTTCCGATCCCCACTTTTGAACCATGCGAGGGCGCCACGCCGTTGTGCGCGTGGCCTTGCATGTCCCACAGGTGACTGAATTGGTGCTCCGCTCCCGATGCCGGGCGGCTTGAGCCCGAGGCCTGCATCGCGAATCCGCTCATCATCAGCCCGTACACCAGATGGCGGATGCAAGCCGGATCGTTTCGAGCCACTCCACCCGGCGATGACAGCCATGACCGCAGCGGGCCCTGGACCGTGTTCCAGGCGGGCTGATGGATCGCTTCTGCCCCGGCGGCGTCGGCAAGGATCCAGTCCGCTCCCGCCGGGCATTTCGCAAGCAGGTCCGCATAGCCCCAGGCGTTCATTCCAACCGGCGCATCGGCAATCACGTCGAGGTCGGCCACCACCGCGACAGGCGCGGGACAGGCGAAGGTTTGCTTCGAGCCCTGGTGCGTGATGGAGGCGCCCGAAGCCGTGTATCCATCCATGGAGGCGGCGGTAGTCACGGAGATATAGGGCCGGCCGAGACGGTGAGCTGCGAGCTTGCTGATGTCGTTGACGGTTCCCGAGCCGACTGCCACCGGAATCGCGTCCCGGCCGGTCAGGGCCTGTTGAAGTTGCTCGACGAATGAGTGCTCGGCCGAAAGGCGCCCCTCCCATACAAAGGGCTCGTCACAATCGTGGGCCTGCCGGATGAAAGCATCCTGCACATCCCGGCCCGCGGCTTCGAACGTGCGCTCGTCTGCGATCACCACGGCGCGCCGGCCGCCAAACAGCGATTCGAATACGGCTGCGGTATCCCGGCGGACCCCCCGATCAACTCTGACGAACCGCGTGGTCCGAGCGGCGGTGAGCGCCCCGGCCAGCAGTTGCTCTTCTTGCTCGGAAACTAATCCGGCCATGCGTAAATCCGCCGACGTTCGATTCCTCCTGCCTTGCCCGGCGCCGCGACGTGCCTCCGCGTCGCGGTTCGCATATCTATGCAGCGTAAACATTCAACCAACACCTGGGGCACAAATCAATGAGCTTTTGGGTTTCCCGGGCTATGATTTCCGGTGGCTTTGCCGGTCGTCTGGGCGATGCTGGGTCCGTGATAGCCTACTAAAGGCTCCCAGCGCGGCGCATGAAACTCAACACCCCAACCAGTCGGGTGCGCGACGGGGTCCTGAAGCAGAAGAGGGCCGGCCCCGCCAGTGCCAGATCGAGTCCCCCGCGGGTAGCCCTCGTCGTTGAGACCTCCACTACGTTTGGTCGCAGGCTGTTGTGCGGAGTCGCTGCCTACATTCGGGAGAACCGGCCCTGGTCCGTCTATTTCAGCGAACGCTCCGTCTATGACCCGGTCCCCGAGTGGCTGAAGCATTGGAACGGCGACGGTATCATCTCGCGCATTGCATCTCCTGAAATCCGGGAAGTCGTGGCCCGTACGCACGTTCCCGTGGTAGACCTCAACGGGCAGCTCGGGGACCTCGGAGTGCCGCTGATCTCGAACGACCACGCCGCTATCGGTCGTATGGCCGCCGCCCACCTGATGGAGCGCGGATTTACCCGGTTCGGCTACGTTGGCCACTCTGGGACCTATTGGTCTGAACGCCGCGGGCAGGAATTTATGCAGACCGTGCGCGCCGCGGGCTACGAGTGCGTGGAATACCAGGGCACAGTCGAGGATATCGGCTCATTGCGCCAGGCTTCCTGGGAATTGGAGATCGATGTCGTCGCGGCCTGGGTTGCCGGGCTGCGAAAACCGGTGGGAATCCTGGCCGGTCATGACTTCCGTGCGCTTCAGCTCCTGGCTGCCTGCCGGCTGGCCGGTGTCGCCGTCCCCGAGCAGGCGGCGGTGATCGGCGTGGGCGCCGACGACGTCGCGTGTGAACTGGCCGATCCGCCCCTCTCCAGCGTGATCCTGAACGCCTGGCGCATGGGCTACGAAGCAGCCGCTCTGCTGGATCGTCTCATGCGTAAGGAGCCCCCGCCTCGACACGAGGTTCTCATTCCGCCCCTCGACGTTGCGTCACGACAGTCGACGGGCACCACGGCCATCGGCGACCCGGTTGTCGCGAAGGCCGTGTCTTTCATCCGGGAACACGCCTGCGACGGCATTAACGTCGAAGACGTGCTGGCACACCTCGTGATCTCCCGCACAGCGCTGCAGGATCGCTTTCGCAAAGGTCTGCGGCGATCGATTCACGACGTGGTGGTGGAGGCGCGCATTGCGCGCGTCAAGGAACTGTTGGCCCAAACCACTCTCTCGCTCGCGGAAATCGCGGAGCGCACCGGATTCAACTACCCGGAATACATGAGCACCATTTTGAAGCAGCGGACCGGGTGGACCCCCGCCAGATACCGCCAGGAGTACGGCCCCAAAACGCCTCCGCCGATCCAGCTTGCTCTACCCGAATTCGCGGCGGGCCTCACGGATGCTCGCTCTGCCGGCGGACGGCGGTGAGGGAGGCGTGCCGGGTCGCCGGCCGCGCCTATCAGTGCCTGTCGAAAACTATAGGATCGACACCCAAAACCGCATTGACCGTATCGCCTCACGCCCGCTAGATTGGGCCGGGAAGGCGTCTTGGGGAATTCAGGATGACGAATCTGACGTTGGGCATGGTTCGGGAGCCGGAAACAACGATACCGGTCGGTCGTGAAGTCGACGTTCTGGTGGTTGGCGGCGGGCCATCCGGCATCATCGCTGCGACTGCGGCGGCGGAGGATGGCCTGCAGGTCGGTCTGATCGAGAATCGCAGCTTCGTGGGCGGCAACCTGACGATCGGCCTGCCTGTGCTCGGGTTTCTCGGCCAGAAAGGCAACCAGGTCATCGCCGGGCTCCCGCAGAAGTTCATTGACAGGCTGAGAGCGAAAAACGCGGCAAGCGAACACAGGCGGTGCCCGCTTCACATGGGGATTACGCTGGTCGAGCCGGAAGCGGTCAAGACGGTGGCGCTGGAAATGCTCCTGGAGAACGGCGTCGACGTCACGCTGCACTGCATGTGCGCCGGTGTGGTGGTGGAAGGCAACCGGCTGCGGGGAATCATTACCGAAAGCAAGGCCGGGCGGCAGGCGATATTGGCGAAAGTCATCATCGACTGCACCGGCGACGCGGATGTCGCCTGCCGGTCAGGAGTCCCTTGTGAGAAAGGCGATGAACAGCACGGCGGAATGCAACCGCCGACGCTGATGTTCTGCCTCGCGGGCGTCGATACGGAAAAGCTGCGGCACAGTATCTGCAACGAGCCGAGGACCTACCTCACCGACTTCATTCCCAACGACTACTTCGGTCAGAACCGGCAATTCATCGTCGTGGGCTTGCGGCAGCAGATCCAGAGGGCCCAGGAAGCGGGGCTGTCCATTCCCACCGAACGAACCATTCTCATCACCGGCCTGCGGGAGGGTGAAGTCTGGGTCAACATGACCAGGGTCAAGGGGGTCGACGGAACCGAAGTTCGGAGCCTGACCGCCGGAGAGATCGAGGCCCGGCGCCAGATAGAGGATATCCAGAGATACCTGACGCTGTACGTTCCCGGTTTCGAGAAGGCATACTTCACAAAGACCGCCCCGTTCCTGGGGATTCGCGAAACCCGGAGGATCGCCGGCGAGTACGTGATGACCCGGGATGATGTTCTGAGCTGCCGCCGGTTCGATGACGCCATCGCCGTCGCCAGTTACCCGATCGATCTGCATCATCCGAACGACAAAGGATGCACGCTCGAATGGTGCGGCGACTGCTACGACATCCCTTACCGTTCGCTCGTCCCCAAGAGTGTCGAGAATCTGCTGGTGGCCGGACGCTGTATTTCGGCGACCCACGAGGCCATGTCGGCGATCCGAGTCATGGCGACCTGCATGGCGATGGGCGAAGCCGCCGGCCGGGCGGCAAAGCTGTCGGTGAGAGAGCGCGTGTCCCCGCGTCACATCGATGTCCGCAGACTGCAGGAGGATCTCCTCGCCCATGGCGCCTACCTGAGATCGGAAACGGGAATACCCGCAGGCCACGAGGCCTGAGCTGATGGCAGTCGTCGCGGGCGTTGACTTCGGCACGCTGAGCGTACGCGTATCCATCGTCGATAGCCGGAACGGGCGCCTCTCCTCGGCCGTTGCCGCCTACCCGCTCAACCGCAAACAGGATGATCCGGACCACGCAACGCAATCGCATGCAGCGCACATGGAAGCGCTGACGAAGGCGATGCGGGCGGCGGTGACGGACGCGGGCGTGCCGGGGAAGGAGATCCTTGCGCTCGCGATCGACACCACGGGCTCCACCGTGGTTCCCGTCGGGGAAGGACTCGAGCCACTCGATGATTACTATCTGTGGTGCGACCACAGGGCCCACCGGGAAGCGGCGCTGATCACTCGCGGCGCCCGCCAGTGGGGACTCGAAGCCATCAACTGGTCTGGCGGCGTCTATTCCTCCGAGTGGGGGTTCGCCAAGCTGCTCCACTGGCTGCGCAACAACCCGGAGAGACGCGCCCTGATGAACACCGCGCTGGAACACTGTGATTTGGTCGTCGCCGTTCTGTGCGGTGTTCGCGACCCGCGCGCGGTGCCGCGGAGCATTTGTGCCGCCGGCCACAAGTGGATGTGGAACGAATCCCTCGGCGGTTTGCCTTCGGAAGAGTTCCTTACCTCAGTCGACCCGCTGTTGGCCGGCGTCCGTTCGAAGCTGCACGGACGCTATGCCACCTCCGACCAGCTTGCGGGGCGGCTGAGCCCGGAATGGGCCGCCAGGCTGGGGCTGCGGCCTGGGATTCCGATTCCCGCCGGCGCTTTCGATGCCCACTGGGACGCCGTCGGCGCCGGCATTCGAGAAGGCGATGTAGTGAACGTGGTCGGCACTTCCGCCTGCATTATGGCGATCGTCGGCCAGGCACGGCCGATCCCTGGTGTTTGCGGCGTCGTTCCGGGCTCCATCCATCCGCATTATGCCGGCATCGAGGCGGGTCTTTCGGCCAGCGGCGATATTTTTGACGCGATCGCGCGGCGCGCGGGCAGCAGCATCGCGCAATTGTCGCAAGGTCTCGAGCGCTACCGGGCCGGTCAAACCGGCCTTTTGCGGCTTACGTGGGACAACGGCGACCGGTCGGTGCTGGCGAATGCCGAGCTCGGCGGTGTGACTCTCGGCTGGAACCTCGTCCACAGTGCGCAGGACGAACTGTTCGCAGCGATCGAAGGCACTGCGTTCCACACCCGTTTGATCCTGGATCGCATGGCGGAATACGGCGTTCCCATCCGGCGAGTGATTAACGGCGGCGGCATCCCGCAAAAGAACGACGTGCTCAATCAGGTCTACGCGAATGTGCTCAACCGGCCGGTTCTCGTGCCTGCCGGGGACGTCACCAGCATAGGTTCCGCTATCTTCGCCTTTCTCGCCGCGGGCGTCTTCCACAAGGTGGAGGAGGCACAGCAAGCGCTCTGTCCACCGTACCGAACTGTCCAACCTGATCCTTCCGACGTTGCGGTCTCGGCGCGGCTCCACGAGTTGTACCGGGCCGGAGTTGCGCGCGATCGCGGCTAGCCGAAGTTCGTCACCGACAGGATTTCGAACCGCTTGCTGACGCGCGCGGCTCAGTAAGTGCCGTCAAATCAGCGGAAGCGTTCTGAGCCACGACCGTCAGGGAGTGGTGGTGACGAACCTCGGCCAGCCGCAAAGCATGAGTCTGAGGCTGGCGGTCCCGGTTCGCGTTATTGCCGCGCCTGCGTTACCGAGCGTCCGCCCTGCTTCAACGCCGCCACGTCGAGCACCCAACGCCTTAGGATTTGGTAGCCGCGGTCGTTCGGGCTGTAACGGCGGCCTCCCTGGTGGCCGTCCTCTTGACCGCTCTGTACGTTGAGTGGTTTCCGCAGCAATTTGCTCTGCTCCACGTTGGACTCGTTCACGCGCTCCATGAGCGCGAGATAGTTCTCGTAAACCGATTTCATATTGATGAAGCCGGCATTGTCCGGCGCCGCCAGCTTCATCGAGGGCACGCGTCCGGGTACGCCGTGGCAGCTCAGGCAGGCCAGCTCGTCTTCGCGCGCGGGCCTCATCAACTCCGGCGCCACCCAGTTCCGGAAATACTCGAAATTGCGCTTCCAGGCCTCGGGCATCGACGCGACTTCCGGCAGCTCGTCCTCCACGTAGGCGGGCCGCACCTTCTTGAGGGCCTCGCGGACCCGCGCATCGTTGCGCACGGGGATGTCGGCCGACAGCCGCAACGCCGTATCGCGCAGCCGGCGATCCACCTTCGCCGCCGTGAGCTGCTTGATCAGCAGGTCAACCGCCCGGTCGCGTACTTCTTTCAGCGGACCGCTGTCCGGCGGCGCAACCTCGACCTCCGGCACCGGGGTATCGTAGTGCAGCAGCCACTTCACGCTCGGAAGCCACAGCATTTCTTCCATGGGCGTGGCGAACTGTTTCGGAAATCGTCCCACGAGCTCATCCGTGTGCAGGTCCGGGTTGGAATGCAGGACGCCGCCCATCGCGCGCGCCAGATACCAGTCCGTGCTGTCCTTTTCCATCTGCAGCAGCTCGCGCGTATTCTCGTCGAGCTTGCCGCGTCCAGGCGCCCACCTCGGCAGCATGAGATCGTAGAAGATCCGCTGCTGCTCAGCGCTTTTTGGCAGATTCCAGCGCGCGCGCGTGAACAGCCGCAGGATCGGCTGCACCAGCTCGGTCCGCCGCTCCGGCTCCTGCGCGCCCCGCTGGATCTGAGCGATCAGCGGCTCGACAAATTCCTGCGCCGCATTCAGCGTGACCAGCCGCGGGTCCGAGATCGAGGTCGACGCCAGCGTGCGCAAGTCCTCAGGGCCGTTCGTCGAGTAGTCGAGCAGCTTCGCCTGCAATGGATCGTAGGTCACGTTCGCCGCGGCCTCGACAGACAGACGGATGCGCGACCGGTCACGCGCCTGTTCAGCCTCATTCCAGTAGCGCGTCACCGCCTTGCCCATCATCTCGGCCGCGTGGGGCGTGACGTAGCCCATCTGGCCGGGGCCGCCGTCGCCGCCGGCCTGGCTGTAATACGTTGCGGCAATGCGGACCAGCCTGCGCACCAGGTTCTCGTTCGGGTTCGAGTCCAGCCGCTTCGAGATCGCCGCGAACAGTTTGGCGAGTTGAGGATACTGGTGGTCCTTGCTGCCGTTGGCGCGCTGGCCGTTCGCGATGAACAGCGCTTCGGCCTGGTAGCGCAATGCGGTCTGGGCCAGCGCGCTCGGCTCGCTCCGCTCCAGCGCGCGAATGAACGCGGCGTTCAGGCGATCCCGCACCGGGGGATTCCACACCCACCAGTTCCAGGCCGCGCGCGCCGCCCAAGCCCGCACGGCGGGACTGGCGTCGTCATTCATCATGCGATCGAGCACGGCGCTCAAGCGTGGAAAGCCGGCCGAGCTACGCGAAAGCACGCCGTCGGCGCGCATGATCAACGCTCCCGCGATGGCTTCACGGGTCAGATCGCCGCCCGTTTCATACGCGTGGAACACGAAATCCCAGCCCTTGTCATCGAGCAGCGTCTGCCGCAAACCCCAGCGCGCCGCTTCGCGCACCATCTTGACCGGATCTCCCAACCCCCGAATCTGCGCTTCGATCCCGCGCTCGTTGTGCAGCGCCCCCAGCGCCGTCTGCGCCCAGTAGCGCACGTGTGGGTTCGTATGCGCCGCTCCGGGAAGGACCAGGTCGAGGAACCGCGCGTCCCCGGCCGAGAGGCCGAGCTGCGCGAGTGCGCGGAGGCGGCCGATTGTGTCCGCAAGCGTCTCGCCGGCCTGCGGCTCGAAATCCTCGCGCCGCGGCGGCGACGGTTTCTCGGGATACAGCCGCGCGAGCGCATGCAGCGCATAGGCGGTGGTGACGAACCCGGTCAGCGCGTTGCGGTTCCAACGCCCGCAGGGCTCCTGCATCGCGAGCAGCGCCTTAACGCCGCGCGCCACCGCCGGATCCGTGTCGTCGCGCCCCAACGCGTGCAGCGCGGTGAGCGCGAGCGCCGTCGGCGCCGGGTCTATGTCTTGAGGATCAGCGTTCCTGACCACCCACTTCCAGGCGCCTTGCTCGAGTTCGCCGGGATCGAAGCCCCACGCGCCGCCGGCGCGCTGCGTTTGCCGCAGCCGCCGTTCGTCGACTTCGATCTGCGCCATACCGCGCGTGTAGAGATCCTTTGCCTCATCCGCGTTCTGCCGCAGTGCTACGTAGTCCGCCGGAAGCACTTCTTTGAAGAAGAGGATGCGGTTTGACAGATCATCGCTGTAGCGCAGGTTGATGCTCAAGATCTTGCGCGCCTTATCTTCGAGCGCGGCAAGGTATTTCCGGTCGCCCGTCTTCTCCCAGGCGCGCCGCAGGATCTCGCCCGTGAAACGGTATACGACCGCCTGCCCCACGTTCGACCCCGGGCCGGCCGCATTCACGCCGCTCGGATCATTCGACTGCAATACGTGGTTTGCCGTGCGGATCTGCTGCGCCGAATGCAACTGCCGGGGCGCCAGAAACGACTCGAGCGTGGTCACGTTGTAACCCGCGACGCGCGTCCCGGCCGGGCCGTCGCCCAGGTCGAGCGGCGCCAGGCTCGTGTTGTTGGCCGCGTCCTGCAGGACGTTGGTCGGTCGCAGCGACTCGTACATCACGTTGATCAGGTGCCGGAAGTTCGCGACGTTCTCGGGACGGTATCCGTTCAACATCGGGCCGGCCGGACCCCAGACCCCCGATTGCGTGTGGCAGCTCATGCAGCCGGTCCCGAGCAGGCTGCCGGTATCGCGGATGCGCCGGTCCACGCTCGCCCCGCGCGGGCGATTCAGCAGCCAGGCGTCGACCTGCGCCAGATGGTCGTACATCGCCTGGCGCACTGCCTCGCGCGGGTCCGTGTAGGGCGCCGGGCGGCGCAGCCGTAACTCCAGATCGTACCCGGGCGAGTTCGCCTCCGCCTTCAGGAAGTACAACCCGCCGGGTTTCAGGATACGGCTGATCTCGGTCCGATGCCCTTCGGTCTGCTGGTGCACGCGCTCGTTCGCGTTGGCGCCTTCGCGGTATTCCTTGCCGTCCTGCGTGTAAAAGACCACCTGTGAGACCACCAGCGGATCGGGCACGGTGAGGTTCGCCGTGAACAGCCGCGGCTCCTTGCCTTTGTACTCGATGCGGAACCAGTCGAGCCCGCTGGTTCCGATCTTGCCGTTGTCGAAGTATTCGATGTCATCGGCGCCGCCGGTGACGTGGATCGTCTCGTCCTGGCCGGACGCGCCGAGGGCGATCGGCTGGGCCTCGGCGATCGAGTCGTTCGGCTCCATCTCGACGTGCAGGTTGCGCTTCGACGCGCCGTACTGGACGGGAGTGAGATTGGCGCGGAGCTTGAGCTCGAGGTCCGCGGGCCAGGGCGTCTGCCGCGGGAATACGTCCATCTTCTGAATGCTCCCGCTCTCGCGCCAGCGCGGCAGGTTAAAGACCGGGTCCTCGTCCTCGACGGGCGTGACCTTGAGCGTGTAACGACCTGTCTTCGGTGCACGATACACGACAAAGAAGTCCGGATCGAGGGCGTGAATCACCTTGCGATAGCCTGCGAACTCGACGGCGAGCCGCCCATTGGGCGGCAACTGCGAGGGCGACGGCAGCCCGGCCGACACCTCCACGACCTGTCCCTGCGTGAGATTCCAGGAGCGCGCATACTGGCCGGAGAAGTCGATGAGCTTCTCGCGAGGCGGCTCGGCCGCGACGGCTATAAACAGCAGCAGCGGATATGCGAAACCGCGGCCAGACATAAAGGGTCCCCTCCCTGGGTGTCTCACGAATCATCGTAGCAGCGGTACACCGGCCCCGGGCGACGGCAGGGCGGGCAGCGCGGGGCTCTCGGTCTCGACCAGGGCCGGCCCGGCCGGCAGGATCGACGTGGCGGCCGCCGGCTGAGCGGGCAGGTCCTTGCGGTAGAACAGCACAGCGATCGCGATGACGAACCCCACGCCGAGAACCAATCC
>JACOTZ010000156.1 GCA_016178155.1 Acidobacteriota bacterium | reverse complement strand
TTGGCGGTTCTGGACCGTCCCCGCCAGAGGCGAGCCGGGATCGGAGACCTGGTCGGAGTTCGAGACCGAGTATGGAGGCGGCGCCACCTGGATGAGCGGCAGCTTCGATCCCGAGTTGAACCTTGTCTACTGGGCGACGGGCAATCCGTGGCCTGATTTTTATGGGGGCGGGCGGCGTGGCGACAATCTCTACACTTGCGCGCTCGTGGCGCTTGACGCGGACACGGGGAAGTTAAAGTGGTACTTTCAATTCACCCCGCATGACACTCATGACTGGGACGCCCAGTCCATCCCCGTGCTTCTGGATGCGGAGTGGCGGGGCCGGCCGCGCAAGCTCGTGGTGCATCCCAATCGCAATGGGTACTTCTACGTCCTCGACCGGGAGACGGGTGAGTTCCTGAGCGCCACGCCATTCATTGACGAGATCACCTGGGCGGAAGGGATCGACGCGAAGGGACGGCCAATCGAGATTGCGGAAACCGAGCCGACGGCAGCGGGGCGGCGTGTGTGCCCGGCAGTGCGGGGCGCGTCCAACTGGATGTCGCCGTCCTACAACCCGGCGACCGGGCTGCTCTACGTCCCGACGCTCGAGCAGTGCGACATTTACACGACCTCCGCGGCGCTGCCGGAGCCGGGGAAGGGGTATGCCGGGGGCGGCGGAGAGCGCATTCCGACCGATCCGGGACACTTCTACCTGCGCGCGATCGACCCGAAAACCGGCAAGCGCGCCTGGGAGTACCCGATGACCGGACCCGCCACGATGTGGGCGGGGACAGTTTCGACCGCGGGCGGGGTGGTCTTCTTCGGCGACGACGATGGCAATCTGGTCGCCCTGGATGCCCGCAGCGGGGAGCACGTGTGGCACTACTATATGGGCCAGATGCTCACGGCCTCTCCGATCACGTTCATGGTTGACGGCAAGCAGTACGTGAGCATCGCAGCGGCGACAGACGTCTTCACGTTCGGATTATTCGAGCCGGTGAAGCCGGTCCGGCGAATCAAAGAACGGGTTGTGGACTAGAGATCGTTGCGGTCAACAGCCGCTAGCGCGGCGGGGTGTCCGTGAACTCGTTCGGCCGGTCCACCAGCCTGCACACCAGGCGATGACGAAGTCGCCGCGGGCTGTTGTACGGCCGGTGCCGTTGCGAGGTATGGAAAATACGTACGTGGATCAACCCGCCGCGCCAATCACGCAATAAGCTCCGGTACTATTATCAAAAGCCGCCTGTGCCAGGAATGCAAATGCGCCTTTTACTTCTGCTGTGCACATTGTTGGCCCGGCGTGTCCGCGAACTCGATGACCGGGGCGGCTCAGCCGATCAGAGCACTGAGCAGCCTGAGACTTCATGACCGGTATTTACCCGAGAGACAGTCGTCGTAGTACCAGTCGTAATGCCCGCAATAAAGTTCTTTATTTTCTTAATACGGCGATACTGTTGCTGCGGCTGGCCGGGTAGAAAATAACCGGTTTGCCCGTGATGAAGTATCGGCTGTACCCTTCCACCATCAAACATCTGCGAGAGAGCGGTGGTGCGGTCTCGCGTGGGGCAGTTGCTCAGACATGAAGCCGGCCGCGGGCGGGCCCGCAGCAACATCACTCAGGAGAAAAGCACAATTCAGATGCCGTGGTCGCGGTTCGAGTGTCCGTGCCCGCGAAGATGTTCACCGGGTTGCCGATCGCGTTCACGCGGCGATGAGGCGGGCGATGCAACGGGACAAAAGTGCTGGGAGACCCAGGACCTTGCGAACGCGGCGCTGTTAAAGGATACTCATAGTCTATGGCGGCTCCCGCATTCACTACCAATTCATCGCCTTTTATTCCAGCGATTCCCCAGGATTTAGCGGACACAGGGCTCCCGGGCGCGATGGTGGAGCAATTATTGCTCAAGACTCTCTACTTTCGCGGGGAGACGCTCGGGCGCGACCTGGCGTGCCAGGCCGGTCTGAAGTTCAGCCTGATCGAAAACCTGATCGACTCGTTCCGGCGCCAGAAGCTCGTGGACGTAAAAAGCTCC
>JACOTZ010000155.1 GCA_016178155.1 Acidobacteriota bacterium | reverse complement strand
GCTAACGTTCCCTGGTCCTGAGCGAGGCAGGCGAGGGCGGCGAACAGTAACCAGGCGTGAGCCAGACAGCGGCGCTGCATCGCTCGTTAAGTATACGCCAGATCTAACGGTTTACCGCCAACTTTTCCAATCTCTGCAGAGCTTTGGCACGCCGCGCGCCGCCGAGCCCCACAACACGCTCCAGGCTCCGCTGGGCCGCGGCCGCGTCCCCGGCCAGAAGATCCGCCTGCGCCAGGAGATAGAGGGACTCCTCCAGGTACACGCTGTCTTCCTGTGCGGCCAGACGCGTGAACTGCTGCCGGGCGCCGGCGATGTCGCCCGCCTGGAGAAGGCAGGCGGCAAGGTAGAAGCGGGGGGGAGCAAAATCGGGATGCTGCGCCACGACAGCGCGCAACCCGGCAATGGAGTCTATGGGACGGCCGTCGAGGTACGGGACCATCGCGGATTTCAGGGCTGCATCCCGAGCGGAGGAAGAGCGCATTCGGAGCGGCTGATAGGGAGGCAGTTCGAATTCCGCCAACGCGGCGTAGCGATTGGCGGCAGTCTGCGGATTCGGAACCGGAGTATGAGCCAGCTTCGGCTCCCCACCTTTGCGCACCGTCCAGAGTGCACCGGCGCCGAGGCTGGCCACGAGGAGCGCGGCGGCGGCCCATTTCCAGGGTGTGGCGTTTCCGCGGCCGGACGCCCGCCGGGTGAGCACACTCCTCGCCGTCTGAATAGCGTCGAGTTCCTCAAGACAGCTTGCGCATTGCCAGTAGTGCTCTTCGAAGGCGGACGCATCCTGGCTGGTAAGTTCTCCGCGCGCATACAGTTCCGCCAAATCACACCGCTTGACTTCTTCACAAGTCATTGCACTCCCCCCTTATAGGTTGCCTTCAGAGGTGGTCCGTGACGGCCGGACGCGAAGAATCTCCGAGATTCGTCTCACGGCTCGAGACTTCCGCTGCCGTACGGTCTCGGACGACAAGCCCAGCTTCCCGGCGATTTGGCCGGGCTTCCAGCCCTCGACGAGGCTGAGTGTCAGCACCTCCTGGTCCATTGGGTGCATCAGCTTCAGAGCCGAGTCAACCAGGGTCTTGCGCTCGTCGTTCTCGGATTGTGCAAGACACTCAGGCGCGGGAAAGTCGCCGGCCAGCTCCACTTCGCAGCGGCGCGGACCGATGCTTCGAAAATAGAGCAGAGCCATGTTCCGGGCTGTGCTCAAGACGAAAGCGTCCAACCGCTCCTCGTGGCGCAACTGGCCGTTGCGGAGAGCCTTCAGACAGGCCAGAAAGACGTCCTGGACCAAATCGCGAGCGGCATCTTCCTGGCGGATTTTGGCACGGGCAAAGACAAGCAACCGCCTAAAGTAGGACTGGATGAACTGCTCTTCCGCCGTCCGGTCGCCGCCGGAGATCCTCCGTGCAAGTTGAGCCTGCTAGGCAGGCGTACCTTCGCTGCCGTGGTCTTCCCGCGGTTCCAGTGCTGGCCCCCAAAAACACAGGTACTTTAACACAACCGCCGCGGAGTCGCGCGCGAAGGCAAGTGCGGCCGAACGCCCGGCGTCCGCCGCGCCGCCGGTCACGATCACGCAAGGAATGCGCAAGTACAAGGGACGGCTCGCGAACACGGAGCTTAATTCCAATTCAACCGCTGGCGATGCAAGGATCAACCGTGAACTCGCGCTGCTGAAACACGCATTCTATCTCGGATGGCGGCACACACCGCGCAAAGTGCCGATCGGTCTTTGAACCCGGCTGGGAAAGGAATCGGACGCTTTGCTCGGTCCTCGCCGGGAAGAATGCCAGTCTGGGCACACCAAGCGATTCTGGTGAGCAAAACAACAGGATTTGGGATGGGAAGTTGTTGAATTTAAATGGCTGGGAGGCAGGGATTCGAACCCCGATACGCAGATCCAGAGTCTGCAGTCTTACCGTTAGACGACCTCCCAGTCGAGCGGGTTCTGAGGACCATTCTAGCAGTACGGGCCCCGCGATCTCGCGCTGTGCCGCTCTTCTGCGCTCGCCGGCGACGCCCCTCAGGTCCGCTGACTCGGTAACCCCGTCACATCCCGCGCTTGGCCGCTGTTCACGCGCTTCCGCGCGACGGCCGCACACACCACCCGCGCCGGCGGCGGAGCAGGCGTCCTCTCTCCTCTGCTATCATGAGAAAGCACCGTTATTTCTGGAGGCGATAAGGATGGGTCCGCTCGGCTGGCAAGAGACTGTGGTTATCTTCGTTCTTGCCCTGCTGCTGTTCGGCCCGAAGAAGCTGCCCGAATTGGGTAAGACCATCGGGAAAGCGATCACGGAATTCCGCCGCGCCTCGAGCGAGTTGAAGGCTACCTTCGACCGCGAAATGAGTACCATCGAGCGCGAGGGCGAATCCTTACGGGAAGTCACACAGCAGTACACGAACGAGATTCAGAGCAATAGCTACGACTCGTATTACGATTCCCCCGATTACGATCAGGGAACGTACGATTCCTCTGATGACAGTACTTCACAGCCCAGCGCGGCCGCAACTCAGGGCGCTGAGTCAACCGCAACGACACAGAATGGGACCACGGCTATCGAGGGTTCGCAGAATGGGACGGAAACCGCCTCGGTGAAGAAAGAGTCGGAGGAAGTCCCGGCGGAGCCGGTAGCGTCGTCGGATTCTCATCTGAATTCGTAGCGTCCACTGCGACAGTAGTAGATGTCCTCGGAACAAGAGAAGCAAAGTGCGTCCGCGCACGACCTGGAAACGCCGCCCGTGCCGGAGCCCGCTCCGGATGAGCCCAAGGCTCCGGAGGCGGGTGAGGTTTCGCCTCAGGTTGAAACCACCCCGGAGCAGACGGACGTAGCCTATTCCCCGACGGTTGACGACTCATACGGGTACTACGACGACCCGTACGGCTACAATCCCGGTGCTTCCCCCGTCGAAAGTCCAGCGCCGCTGGTAAAGGCGAGCGAGCCTCCTCCGCCGCCCGCGCCGCCGTCAGACGACTCCGCCGCGGGCGACGACGACGAAGGCATGTTGCGCATGTCCTTCCTCGAGCACCTGGAAGAATTGCGGAGCCGCCTCATCAAGGCGCTGGCCGGCCTGGGGATCGCCTTCGCCATCAGCCTCGTCTTCGCCGAGCGGCTTTGGCTTTTCATTCAGGAGCCGGCGCACTACGCCCTCACCCAGCTCGGCTTCAAAGACCCCAAGCTCGCGCAGATCAAGCCGATGGAGGCGTTTTCGGTCATCTACATCAAGCTGCCGATGCTCACCTCGATCTTTATCGCCTCGCCCTGGATCTTTTACCAGGTTTGGGCTTTCGTCTCTCCCGGGCTCTACAAGCGCGAACGGCGCTGGGCGACGCCCTTTATCCTCATCTCCGCCGGGCTATTCATCATCGGCGGACTGTTCGCCTATTTTGTGGCCTTTCGCTTCGGGCTGACGTTCCTGCTCGGCATCGGACGCGACGTCAACATTTTGCCGGTGGTCTCGATCAGCGAATACACGGATCTTTTCGTGAACGTGATCCTGGGCGTGGGTCTCGTTTTCGAGCTGCCGGTCCTCATTTTCTTCCTCACCCTGCTGCGCATCGCCTCCCCGCGGTTCCTCCTGGCGCACTCCCGCTACGCCATCCTGATCATCGTTGTGCTGGCGGCTGTGATCACGCCGACTCCCGACGTCTTCAACCTGACGATGTTTGCGGTGCCCATGGTGTTGCTCTATTTCGTCGGGCTCTTCGCCAGCTATCTGCTTGTTCTCAGCCGCGAGAACAGGCGCTTCCCCTGGGCGTCCGTCGCCATCGTCCTGGGGGTGCCGCTGCTTCTCATCTCGCTTGGGCTGTACGTTGCGGTCACGAAATATGGATATCATTTGGTGTTGTCCTGGCCGTTCTTAGTACGCTAAGCTCATTGACTCACGGCACGTATACATTCAGGCTGAGGAGCGGTCATGGATTACCAGGAAGCGATCCGCTGGCTGAAGGAAGAGAACCGCAAGCTCGCGGATGTGATCGAAAGCGTGGCGGTCCTGTCGGCACGCCGTGGCGCCGCAAGACGCCGTGGCCGCCGCGTGATGTCGGCAAAAGAGCGGCGCGCCGTCTCCCAGCGCATGAAGAAGTACTGGGCGGCCCGCCGGCGTCAAGCGCGGCGGTAGCGCGCACAGCACTCTCTGGCGGCTCGCCGAAGGTGTTGCGCACGGTTGCCGGGCGGCTGCTCCGGCCAGGCTTGCATGCGCGGCCTTCGATGCCCCTCGCGGCGGCTGTGACGCGAAGTTGCGGACCAGCTTTTCAGAGCGCGGAATCGAAAGCTCAACTTAGGGCGATTGTTCCCCTCGCCGGGCGGCTGAAGAGCGCTACTTCTTGAAAAACCACAGCCAGAAATATTGCTCGCCGGCTCCGTGCCGATAGCGCGGCTCGAAACCGCATTCCTCGGCCATCCGCACCGCGTCCTCTTCCGAGAACGGAACCCCCACCCAGGTATCCTCCGGCGAGGTCTCCACCGTCGGGTCCCCTTGCACCTGGAACTTGAAAAGCGCGCCCGGCCGGAGCAGCCGGTGTACCTCCCGGACGTACGAGTAGATCACTTCCCGGTTCGGAATGTGCTGGAAAACAATCGTCGAGAAAGCGAAATCGAAAAGCAGCGCCGGAAGCACGCTGAGATCTTTGCCGTTATTTTGGTAAACGAAGACGTGCGGCGCGCCCGCGAGCGCCTTACGGGCCTGCGCCACCATTTCCCCGCTGACGTCCACCGCGTGGACCTCGCCGAACAACTGGGCCAGCGCGCGAGTGACCCTCCCGGCCCCGCAGCCGATCTCGAGCACACGCATGCGCTCGGGATTCTTCCCCTGGCAGATGTTGCCCATGTCGGTCAGGATCTCATCCGCCACCGTCTGCTCGCCGGACCGGAAGAACTCTTCGTCCGACCACGCGTCGGCAGCCGTGTTGACGTAATAGCGCGCATTCTCTTGGGCGCGCGCGTCCCAGTCCGAGCGCATCTTCTCGATTTGCTGCTCGAGCGTGAACTCCTGAGGCTCCATGCGAAGGAACAATTGTAGCGACCCGCCGGCGGTCTCGGGCGCGCCGCCTGCAGACTCAACCCCCTCAATTAGTCCGGCAGGGCGTTGGTGGACGGCATGGGACTCGAACCCACGACCCCGGCGTTGCGAACGCCGTGCTCTCCCAACTGAGCTAGCCGCCCACTCGTGCGGAAGGTTTCGCTTCATTCTAACATCCGTTTCGCCGGCCCCGCCGCCCCGCAGGCCGGGACAACCAAAGCACCCGAGCCGGCCCGCAGCCGGCGCGCGCAACCTGCTACCATGGCCTTTCCCGGAGGTCAAGGATTGGTCCTTTCCGACGTCGACATCAAGCGCTATATCGAGGAGGGTAAGATCCGCATCCACCCGGCGCTGCCGCCCGAACAGTTCGGCAGTTGTTCGGTGGACTTCCGGCTGGGCCGCGAGTTCAATGTCTTCGAGCACAGCCGTCATGCCTATATCGATCTCAAGTCGAAAACGGGCCTCGAAGGCATCATGCGTCCGGTCCTTGTCGAGCCCGGCGAGCCCTTCATTTTGCAGCCGCGCGAATTCGTGCTCGCCATCACCGAGGAGGCGCTCGAACTCGCCGACGACGTCCTCGGCCGCCTCGAAGGACGCTCCAGCCTGGGACGGATCGGCATCATCGTGCATGGCACGGCCGGCCTCTTCGACCCCGGCTGGCGCGGTAAAGCCACCCTCGAGCTCAGCAACCTCAGCCGCATGGCGGTCGCCCTTTACCCCGGCATGCGCATCTGCTCCTTCACCTTCGAACAGGTCTCGACGCCCGTCTCCATGCCCTATCACAAGAAGCCCCGCGGCAAGTACGCCGGCCAGATGCAGCCGCTTGCCAGCAGACTCGATCATGAAGTCGAAGAGCTCGGTGAGCCTGGCGGCCACCGCCGCATCGGGGGCTGACGCCCGTGACAATTAAGATCAAAAGACTCCGTCCCGACGCCTTTCTCCCTGCCTACGCGCACGGACCCGATGCCGATGCCGGCCTGGACCTGCAGGCCGCCGAAGATGTGATCCTCAAACCGGGCGTCGCCTTCGCCGTGCCCACCGGCCTCGCCATCGAGCTGCCCCCCGGCTACGAAGCGCAGGTTCGGCCGAGGAGCGGCCTGGCGCTGAAGCACGCCATCACCGTCCCCAACAGCCCCGGCACCATCGACCCGAGCTATCGCGGCGAGATTCGGGTGATTCTTCTCAACCTGGGCCGCGACGATTACCAGATCCGCCGCGGCGACCGCATCGCGCAGATGATCGTGGCGCGCTATGAAGCCGTCGAATGGGAGGAGGCGGAGCTCAATGACAGCGCACGCGGCGCCGGCGGCTTCGGCAGCTCGGGAAGATAGCATGCCGCGCGTTCTCACCGTCGGCCCCATGCCGCCCGAAAAGTGCGCCTATGCGCTCGCCCGCTACAGCCGCTCGCCCGACTCCATCCGCGACTCCATCGCTTGGGTGCGCACGCACGATTCGGCGAAATTCCTCGAGAGCTTCTATTTCCAGTACGGCCACGCCTCCATCGCCGATCTCGGACACCTCGTGGTCTGCTTCGAAGACATCTCCGAGCTCGCCGCCACCGAGATCGAAGACGAGCAGCTCTGGGACGGCCAGGCGCGGTCATCCCGCTATCAGGACTTCGGCAAGCGCGGCTTCATCGTGCCGCCCGAGTTCTCCCGGGAACACGCGGCCGAATATCGCGCGGCCGGCGACCGTCTCGTCGCCGGCTACAAGCGGCTCCACGAACAGATGGTCGCTTATCTTTCAGACAAGCTGCCACGGCCCGGCGACCTGAAACCGGACGCCTACCAGCGCAACATCGCGGCGCGCGCTTTCGACGTCGCCCGCTATCTGCTGTTTCTTGGCGTCCCCACCGGCATCGGGCAGGTGGTGAGCATCCGCACCCTCGAGAAGCAGATCCGCCGCCTGAAAGCCTCCGAGTACGCGGAGGTCCGCGAGCTGGGCGATGAGACCGCCGCCGCCTGCGGCGCCCCGCCCGCGTGCGCCTGGAACGAATCTGCCGGCGAGCCCGTTGCGCCCACGCTCGCCCGCCACGTCGATATCGACACGCATTTGCGGGACTCGGCCCGCGACCTGCGCCTCTGGGTCGAGCAGAACCTGTCGCGCGTGCGGGAAGTAGCCGTCCGCGCCGTCGACCTGCTCCGTCCCGCCGACATGCTCAGCGATATCACCGCCACGCTCCTGTATTCGGTGAGCGAGCATCCTTACCGCGCGTTGTACGAAACCGTCTGCGAGTGGAGTCAGCCGCGTCGTCTGGAGGTCATCGACGTCGCCCTGCGCTCGCGCACCCGCCGCGACGAGCTGCCGCGCCACTTCCGCGGCGGGCCTTACGTGTACGACATCATCATGGATATCGGCGCCTACCGCGATCTGCATCGTCATCGCCGCTGCCAGCAGATCCGCCAGCCCTATAGCGGGAGGCTCGGCTACGACACGCCCGACGCCGTGCGCGACGCCGGCTTCCAGTCCGAGTACGCGAGCGCCATGGCGTCGGCCCTCGAGACCGCGCGCGCGCTGCCTGCGCCCGGATCGCATTATCTGTTGCCGTTCGGCGTGCGCTCCCGTTTTCTGTTCAAGATGGATTTCGCCGAAGCCGAGTACATCGCGCGGCTGCGCAGCGGCGTCAAGGGCCACTTCAGCTATCGCAAGGTGGCATGGGAAATGAAGCAGAGGATGGAGGAGATCGAGCCCGAGCTGGGTCGCTTGATCCAGGCCACTCCGCCGTCGGTAGAGGATCCTCTGAAGCGTTAGTTTCTCGCCCTTCCCGCGATAACCGTTCGCAGCCCCCCTGCACGCGCGCTAGCCCCAACTCACCGTTACCGGAGCTGTATTCAGCGTTTCTGACGGATGCCGGAAGGAGTCCGGCGTGGAATCCCGGTGCGAGCAAAGTCAACCCTAAAACAGCGCAGCGCGAACCACTTGATAATTCGGAGCTTTCGGACACTCCCCCGAGGGCCGAACGCTTCTGGATCGGCGTCAGGCAATAAATACAATAACTAACGCCTAAGAAATCGCAAGCGGTAGAAATCACTCACGCCCCAGAAAAACTTTCAAATGCCCCGGACGCCTTTTCCCGCTAACCTCCTGGTTAAATGGCTGTTCGGCAGTAGGCTGTTCTTTGGTACGCCAGATGCCTACACCTCGATGAGGGTTCGGGCCATGTCCCGGGCCGGAGCGTCTTAGGCGCACCAAGCGCCGTCGGTCACTTGATAGAAGTGGAGGACATATATGAGGATTTGGAAAGCGTCTGTTGGTGCAACGTGTCTGGGCGTGGCCACCTTTGCGTTTGTTGCGCTGGCCGATACCTGGAATAAAAAGACCATTCTAACCGTGAATGAGCCGATCCAGGTGCCCGGGACCGTAATGCAGCCGGGCAAGTACGTCATGAAGCTCATGGATTCCCCCTCGAATCGGCACATCGTACAGATCTTCAACGAGCGGGAAGACCAAGTGATCACAACCATTTTGGCGATCCCAAATTATCGCCTGCAGCCCACCGGCAATACTGAGTTCCAGTGGTGGGAGGTTCCGGCGGGTCAGCCGAAAGCTTTGCGCGCCTGGTTCTACCCAGGCGATAACTTCGGCCAGGAATTCGCCTATCCCAAGGCCGCCGCGATTCAGATCGCCGCTGCCGCCCAGGAAGCTGTCCCCGTGACCTATGCGGAGACTGAGGCTGAGCTCGCGACCGCGCGCGTCGGCGCTGTCGACCAGAAGGGTACCGAGATGGAGTTGGAGCGTCAGACGCAGGTCGCCCAGGCGGCTCCTCCTGCGGCTCCTGAAGCTGCACCTGAACCTGCGCCGGCTCCTGTAACCGAGGCCGCTCCTGCGCCCGCTCCTGCTGAGGAGGGAGTGCGTACCCGCGAAGAGCTGCCGACAACCTCGACCCCATTTCCGATGTTCGGCCTGATCGGACTCGCCGCTCTGGGAACGAGCGTCGTGGTCCGCGCAATCGCCAGCCGCTGAGCGCTGAGCAAAGCGGTAGAATAGTATCGGAAGCTACAAATGGGCACCTGGTGCACTACGGTGCGCCAGGTGTCGCTTTTTAGGCGTAACGAACCTCTGCGGTTTCCGAGGTGAACGCATGCGAGCTTGGCTTGTTCTTGCGATAGCGACGGTCACATGGGGGTTGTCGCAAAACGCGTCTGAGCGGCCAACCGATTCGGCGCCGCCCCCGAATAGTCCGTCCGCAGCGGCTTCGACGGAATCGGATGCGGCTTCTCCTCCGCCAGTTGCGGCACGCGAGCGAGCGCAGTCGGCATCGGAGACACAACCGCTCGCCGCGCCCGCTCCGCCGCCTCGCGTCATCCAGATGCCGCCGCCTCCCATCGATCCGAACGACTTCATGGTCTCGAGCGAGCTGGACATCGTTCTGCTCGACGTCAGCGTCAAAGACTCCCGCGGCGGCTGGGCGTCCGGCTTGTCCAAGGATAATTTTCGCGTTTTCGAAAACGAGCGCCCGCAGGAGATTTCGATCTTCGCGGCCCAGGACATTCCCGTCACCGTCGGCATGGTCGTCGACAACAGCGGCAGCGTCCGTCCCAAGCGGCCGCACATCGTGACCGCCGCGCTCGCGCTGGTTGAGCAGAGTCACCCGCAGGACGAATTCTTCATCGTCAATTTCAATGACCGTATCCGCATGGGGCTTCCGCGCGGGATCGATTTCACGGACGATGCGAGCCGTCTGCGGAACGGGCTGCTCGCGAACCCCGTCCAGGGCCGCACGGCGCTGTACGACGCCATCAAAGTCGCGCTGGCGCATCTCGATAAGGGCCGGCGCGACAAGAAGACGCTGGTGGTGATTTCGGATGGCGGCGACAACGCCAGTGAATGCAGCGAACAGGAACTGCTGGAGTTGATCCGGACGTCGCCCGCCACTATCTACACAGTGGGGATTTTCAACCCCCACGACAAAGACAAGAATCCGGGACTTTTGAAGAGAATCGCCGGCTTGAGCGGCGGCGAGGCGTTCATGCCCGGTGAGATTGCCGAGCTGGTTGGGATCTGCGAGAAGATCGCGCAGGACATCCGCAACCGCTATACCGTCGGCTACACGCCTTCGGACCGGAATTTCGACGGGAAAGTGCGAAAGATCCGCGTGGCCGCCGCCGCGCCCGACCGCGGCAAATTGCAGGTGAAGACGCGTACCCAGTACCTTGCGGTGCCGCCTGCTTCGAAGCTGCGCTCAGCCAGGCGGGCTGCGACCCGCTGACGTCGGGATTCCCGCGCGCGCAAGCTGTTCCCCGGCGCGCCGGGTTGCGGGTGAGGCGAGGAGAGGAGCACGGTGCTGGAAAATCGATCGGACATGCGAGCCCACGGGCGGCGGGGCGGCGTGCCGCCGAGCAGGCCGGCCAGGCGCCCCCGCAAATGGCTCCGCCGGCTCGAGATTCTGCTACTCTTGATCGGCTTCGCCGGCGTCGGCGTTTACGTCTTTTCGGTCACCGAACGCACGCTCTACCAAAGCTACGAAACTTACAGGTTCGAAGCGCAGCTTGACCACCAGTCCCCGAGCTGGACCGGCTATGCGCGCTACCTGATCCGCCGCGGCCAGGGCCTGTGGGCGCGAGAGTCCGAGCCCGATGCCTACCAGGATCTGAAGCCGGAAACGGAACCGCCCGGGCCGCCGCAAGTGCCGCCGTCCGGGCTGATCGGGCGCATCGAGATTCCCCGCGCGCAGGTCTCCGCCATGGTGCGGGAGGGAGTCGACGCCAAGACGCTGCGCCGCTCCGTGGGCCACGTGCCCGGCACCGCGCTGCCCGGCAAGACCGGCAATATCGGCCTTGCGGGCCACCGCGACACATTCTTCCGCGGTCTGCGCGACATCGGCAAGAGCGACCTCATCCGGCTCGAGACCACCAGCGGAACGTATCAGTATGTTGTCGAATCGACCAGCATCGTGACTCCGAAGGATGTCGAAGTGCTCGACGACGCAGCCGAGCCGCTGCTCACCCTCGTCACCTGCTATCCATTCAATTACGTCGGGCACGCGCCAAAGCGCTTCATCGTGCGGGCGCGGCAGGCAGACGCGAGCGAAGCGCGACTGCTCGAGCCGCCCCCGCCCGCCCCCGCTGCGGTCTCGAACAGCCCGGAGCCGCCGCGCGCAACCGCTCGCAAGCCCGCGAAGCGCCGCGTATCCATGGCCCGCAAGCCCCCGGCCCCTCCGCCGGACCTGGAGCAGCGCGGCCCGGCCGGAGATTCCGAGGCCGAGCTCGATATCCCCCGCCGCTCCCCCGTCATCCGCTTCTTCAGCGCCGTCGGCCGCAAACTTTCCGGCCGCGACTGACGGTGTAGAATAAAAACGAACCTGCCCCTGAGCGGGAGTAATTCAGTGGTAGAATGCCAGCTTCCCAAGCTGGACGTCGCCGGTTCGAATCCGGTCTCCCGCTCCATCTTTTCATAGACTTACGGGCCATTTGGGATACCCCACCAATTCCTCGTTACTCCGTTTACTCCATTAAGCCGACTTCGCCAATTCTGACGGCTGCTGCGGTTGCGGTTTTCGAAGCACGGCGGCTTCGAGTTTCTTGAGTGCGGCTCGCTTCTGCTCCATGTCGGAAGTGGTGTAGACCTCCATGCTGACGCCGAGTCCGTGGCCCCTCTGGTCGGAGGCGACCTTCGGATCGACGCCCGCCTTCTTCGACAGGCTGGCATTGGTCTTTCTCAGCACCTGGAACGTCGCCCAGCCCAAGCCGATTTCCACCAGCTTCGGCTGCATGTGCCGCCGCCACAGGTTGTCCAGCGACACCGGCGTGACGACCTTCTCCGAGGGAAACACGAACCCATCCGGCGACGGGTCCTGCGCCAGCCCGGCCCACTCCTTCAATAACTCGAGCGTGCCGTCCGACATCGCGCCTTCGCGGGTCTTGCCGTTCTTCGGCGTGTTGAACACCCGCTTGTACACGCGCTCCACCACCCGGATCACTTCGTCGGCTACCGATTTCCAGCGGAGCGCGAGGATCTCGCCCGGGCGCATACCTTCGAAGATTGCGAGCCTCGCGATCAACTTCTCCCGGAGATCGAAGACCTCCAGATACGTGTTCACCTCCTCCTCCGTTAGCGGGCGCAGGTCGCGTCCCGGCTGACACTTTCTCGGAACTCTCAACTCGGCCGCCGGATTGTTGAGCATCAGCCCGTCCGACATGGCCAGCTTGAAAACCCCACTGAGGAACCACCGCAAATGGGCTACCGGACTGGAAGATAAATCCAGCGCCTTCCGGTCGAGGAAGTCCTGCAATTCCTCGCGCCGGATCGCATGGAGCAGTTGCTTCCCGAACTCCGGGATGAGATGCGATTTGACGATCTGCTCCGAGGTGCCCGCAGTCGATTCCTTCCAACTGCGACGGCAGAACGGCAGGTACACGCCGTTGATGAACTGCTCGAACGTGTACACCGGCTTCGCCATCCGGGTCACGCCGCTGTTGATATCCCTGAGCATCGCGGACAGAGCTGATTCCGCTTCCGCCTTGGACATGTGCGAGCAGCGCCCCAGTACTTTGGATCGCCGGCTGCCGTCCTCCCACCAGGCGGCAACCCACACACGATGACGCCCGTGCTTGCGGGCTTGCAGGCTGCCTTTCTGGAAACGCTTTCGACGCATTTTCTTGCCTCTTTCCTGCGTCGAAGGCGTTGACTCTTGGCATGACCCGGATATTACCATCACCGGACGACCCCAAGGTGGGCGGCTTCCATCCATTCGTCCACCCACTCGCGTTTGATCAGGATACGGCGGCCCATCCTGAAACTGCGGACCGGCGGCACGCCCGGCACTTTGCCGTTGATCACGTTCGAAAGGTGCGCCTTCGAGACCCGCAGATAGGCGGCAGCCTGCGTCAGAGTCATCACCGGCGTTGATTCTTTCGTGTCGATCATGTTGCCTCCGAGTGTTCCGGTCCAAAATGAAACGGCCACTCCAAAACTTTTGAAGTGGCCAGCCCGTTGTGCGAATTCAGCTTGATTCGCGGCGCCGCCCGATCAATGAATCGAGGTGCCATGAACCTCGACCACAGCAGGCCGTACTTCAATATGAGCATCGCCGCGTGCCGCAGATCCGGTGGCCGTGGCGGTCGTCACAGCGCGATGAGCCGCCGCCTACGGCTGGCCAGCCAAACCCCGGTGCTGCCGGAAACGGAACCCCAAGTCGAAACGGCGGCCGATGCCATTGCGCGCATCGACGCCTTGTGCCCCTGGTTGCGCGGAGTTGAAAGTCGCGCTACACGTCG
>JACOTZ010000154.1 GCA_016178155.1 Acidobacteriota bacterium | reverse complement strand
TCTCTCGGTGATGTCCACAGCATGATTCTTTATCCCGCGATGAGCTCTCACCGTGAGCTCTCGCCCAAGCAGCGCGAGCGCATGGGTATTCGTGAAAATCTGCTGCGGCTGTCAACCGGAATTGAAGCGCCGGAAGATATCATCGCCGACATCGAGCAGGCGCTTTCCTGACCAGCGGGACGGAGCCGATGCTCGGCGGCCGCGTGCCACTCGATGTGGCCCAAGGCCGGGCAACCGCGGCCGCCGCGGTCGCGGGCAACCGCCAGAGCAGCGGGCCGGCCGCTGTCGGTCCGGCGCCGCAGGCTACACTCGAAATTGTGCGGCTGATTGCTGCCACAGCTTGCCTGCTGATTCTGCTGCAACCGGCGGGAGCGCAGGCGCCTCGGCCCCTGCGGGAGGCAGTAGAGAGGCTGACGGCGGAGGCCGGGAAGTTTCTCGCCCAGGCGCCGTCATTGATCGGCAGGGAGCGGTTAGTGCAGCTCCGCGCGGATCGGCCCCAAAGGACCGCGCAACGGCACGAGGTCGTCTCCGACTACGGCTTTGTCGGGCCCGTCGCGGGCGGGGTTTGGCTGTTGGAATATCGCCGGGTCGCCTCAGCCGGCGGCAAGCCCGTGAAGCGGCGGGAGGACAGCCTGCAGTTGCTCGCGCGGCGGCTGATCTCGAATTCGGACAAAGAGCGCCGGCGGATGATGGAGGAACTCGAGAAGCACGGCCTGCGCGGCGTGGTGACCGACTTCGGGCAGATCCTGCTGTTGTTCGCGCCCGGGCGCGCGGAAACCTTCGAACTGCAGTTCGCGCGTAAGGGGCAGCACCTCGGTCGCGATGTTGTCGTGTTCACCTTCCAGCAGGTGGACGGACCGGACACCATGACCATCTACGAAAATGGCAAAGCCATCCGCCGGCCGATGAAGGGCGAAGTCTGGGTTCGGGCGGCGGATTACCTGCCGGTGCGGGTGCTGCTGAGCACCGAGCGCCAGCAGGACGGCGCCAGGATCCGGGACGCCACCGCCGTGGATTATGCGGAAAGCAGGTTCGGGACGCTGCTGCCGTCGCACATCCTGCACCAGCAGACGATGAACGGCAGGCTCGTGGTGCAGGACGAGTTCCAGTATACGGATTTCCGGCCGGCGGACGAGCCTGGCGAGATCTCGGGCAAGTCGCGGAGCCGTTGAAAGCGCCCGCGTGAACAGGAGGGCGGATGAACCGAATCCGGGTAGCAGGCCGCATCAGCAGCGCGGCGGATCGGCGTTTGAGGCGGAGCAAAGCCGCGGCTCGTTCGCAGCGCCGGATCCAGAGTGCGACAAAGGTCTGTTCACCTGCGGCCTCCCGCCCCCGTCCTGTTACCGTAAGCCAGACGCGCCTTGCACCGCGGCCCGTGGTTGGAATCTCGGACCTGGTGGGGAGCTGCCGGTGAGGCGGCTGCAACGTTTCCTCTATCTTCATGGTTTCGCTTCGGCGCCGTCGTCGACCAAGGCTGAGTTTTTCCGGCGCAAGCTGGCGGAGGCCGGCATCGAGCTGGAGGTTCCGGCGCTTGACTGCGGCGACTTTGAAAACCTGACCATCACGGCGCAACTTGCGCTGGTCGAGCAGCTTGCGGCGAGCGATCCCATGGTTTTGATCGGCTCCAGCTTGGGCGGCTATCTTGCGTCCCTCCATGCGTCGCGCAACCCGCGGGTGGAAAGATTGGTGTTGCTGGCGCCTGCGTTTTACTTTCCGGAGCGCTGGCCGGGCCAGGTTTCCGACCGCATGGAAGAGTGGAAGACGGCGGGCTCCCTGCGGCTTTACCACTATGCCGAGGAGCGGGAGCGTCTGCTGAGCTACCGGTTCGTCGAGGACGCGCTAGGGTACTCCGCCGCGCCGGATTTCAGCCAGCCGGCTCTGGTCTTTCACGGGGTACGCGACGACATCGTGCCCGTCGAGGATGCTCGGGAATATGCGCTGACGCACCCGAACGTGCGGCTGGTGGAGGTGGCGTCAGGCCACGAACTGGTCGAAGTTCTCGATTGCATCTGGAGTGAATCGGCCGGCTTTTTGGTGCATGGCCCAACCATCCCGTAACTCTGCGGCTTCCTGGGACGTCCACCCGCCTGAGGGACCCTGGTTCGCTACCAAAACTGGTTCGCTACCAAAAATGGAAAACGCCCATCCAACGACGGCTGTAGGGGCCCTTAGCGCATTTTCCGGGGAACGGATTGCATCCATTTGGGATATGATGGGAACGGCAGTCACTGGCCGGGAGCCTGGGATGTTACAATTTTCCGTATCCGCTGGAACTGCAAACGCGGGCGTCGCATCTATTAAGTGACAGCCCGGGCGTGGCGGGCGACGCAGAGGGATGCGTGCGCAGTATGAAGACTGAAGACGGCGTTATGTCTGGTGAGAATTACCCAACACCGGTGAAGCAGGAATCGGATCACCTGGATCGGCTGCTGGCTGAAGACGTCGAGGGTGGGTGGTTCACGTCGTTTGTCGCCAACATCAAGGAACTGATCCACCCGCCGCAGCTCGCCCCGCTGGAGGTTACCTCCAAGCCCGTACCGGTGAAAGACTTCTGGGCTCGGGATGACAAGAAGGGTATCGCGGGTATCAGTTCGCTTGCGCTCCACGGAGCAGTCATCGCGCTGATGCTGGTGCTCGGTACCAATGAGAAGGTCCAGCAAAAGGCGAAGGAAGTCGCTATCCTGATTGCGCCGGACATTGCGCCATTCATTCCGCAGCCTCCCAAAAAGCAGGTGATGGGCGGAGGAGGCGGCGGCGGCGACCGGACTCCGCTGCAGGCAAGCAAGGGCAAGCTGCCTAAGGTTGCTCCGCGGCAGTTCACGCCTCCGACCGTTGTCCAGGAAAATCCGCATCCCAAGCTTGTGATGGAGCCCACGATTGTAGTGCCTCCGACCGTGCAGCTTCCCCAGGTCGCGTCGACGCAGTTCGGCAACCCGCTCGGCAAGATTGGGCCGCCTTCGAATGGACCGGGATCCGGCGCGGGCATCGGCAGCGGTTCGGGCGGCGGAGTCGGATCCGGCCGGGGCGCGGGCTTCGGGCCCGGTAGCGGCGGAGGCGCCGGCGGAGGTCTCTACAAGATCGGCGGCGGCGTCAGCGACCCCATCCCGATTTACAAGCCCGAGCCGGAGTACTCGGAAGAGGCGCGCAAGGCGAAGTTCCAGGGCGCCGTGATGCTGTCGATTGTCATCGACGAGAACGGCCGCACGAGCAATATCAAGATCATCCGGCCGCTGGGTTTGGGTCTCGATGAGAAGGCGATCGAAGCCGTCCAAAGGTGGCGGTTCAGGCCAAGTCTCAAAGATGGCCGGCCGGTCGCTGTGATGGCGAACGTGGAAGTCAACTTCCGGCTGCTCTAAGAACGGACGAAAATACGGGGCCCGGGGCCATCGCCCGAATTTCTCACCTGCGCGTCGTCGAGCCGGCCATCCTGCTGCTTTCCCATTTCCCGGTCCCGGCTCTGTAACCCGTTGATCCCTGAGCCGCCGGCTGCCGCTCGTGCATTTCATCCCTCACTCTTGGATCCGCGCCCTACGGGTTCGGTGCAAGCCATGCCGAGCTGGGCATGCTCACCTCGCCGAAAACGGCGATCCCCGTTGTGCTCATCCGCGCCAGGGACGGAGCAACCATCATCGACCACCTGAAGCAAAGCAGCGGCACGGCCACCGCCAGCCTGCACCCCACCAACATACAGGGCTTCGTGTCCGGAACGTATCAAGTGTCCCCGGACGGCAAGCTCACGGGTGTCAACCTGCTCCTGCAATTGACTACTCCGTTCGACATGCAGTTCGTGGGCACGATCACTAGATCCAGGTAGTCCACCGGGCGCGACGGCTGCCGCGGTTCATCGGGGCAAAGCGTGTTTTGCGTGCAGCCCTGGTGCGCCCGCAGCGTAGCTACTTTCGGGCGCAAAATTCCGCTCCTTGTCAGTCGCGGCTCGGCCACGCGTTCAGCGTACTGAGCCGCGCGCGTTAGCAAGTGGTCCATTTCGTCCGTTTCGAGCACTTCTTGCGCCGCAGGGTAGCTACGCTTTTCCGTGGACTGTGCCGCGAAAAAATGAGCCCCTGCGAGGGCCGCAGGCGGCCGGAACCGGCGCCGGCAAGATCGACAAAATCTTGGTCGAATGTAACTCCCGCAAGCGCCTGGCCCGGCGTTCTCGCAGCCGGTATTTTGCGTGCCTGCGCGGCGCAGCAATCCTGGCGGGCGGCGGAGATCCGTGGCAGTCAGGCTGAGCTGGCAGAGGGGCCGCGATCCGGTCGCTTCGATTCCGGCCGCCATCGTGATCGTGGTTTCGCTATCGCGGGATTGCATTCGCCGCACCCCTCGCGAGAATCGATCAGTCGGCCCGCCGGCATTCCTCGCAGGGGCAGATCCCGCGCAGGTGTTCGTAGGTGTAAATTCCGGTGTCGTGGCCATCGTTCCAGAAGATTCGGATCGCGTAATTCCCGACGGCCTCGACGTTGAGCATTTTCGGCGCCGGCTTGTACATCTGGAACGGCGAGGACTGCCGCGGCTCGCTGAAGCTGGTCTTCTGTGGCGCGGTGCCGTGCGCGCCCGTGCAAACCGCGCAGGGGCACTGGTCCCGCAGCCATGCCAGCGTGTACACGCTGTGATGCCCGTCTTTCCAATCGATGTGAATTCCCTTGGACTTCGAAATCGCGATGTGCTCGGGATCGGTTTGTTGGCGCGCAGCCGTCACTGGACCCGCTCCACGTCGCGGACGCCGGAGATGCGGCGGATCGAGCTGGTGACCTTCTCGAGCTGTTTCTTGTCTCGAATGTCCACGGTCATTTCCACAATGGCGCCGTCTCCGCCGCGGCCGTCGTCCGCCCGGGCCTCGAGGCTGCGAATGTTGCTGTTCTCGGTAAAGAGGATGGAAGTCAACTGGTTGAGCATGCCGGGACGATCATCGGTATGGACGATCATCCTGACCGGGAAGGACTCAGTAGCGGTGCGGGCCCACTCGACGTCGATCTTGCGCTCCGGTTCGTATAGCAGGTTCTGCACGTTGGTGCAATTGATGGAGTGCACGGCGACCCCCTTCCCCCGGGTGACATATCCGACGATCGATTCGCCGCGAATCGGGTTGCAACACTTGGCGCGATACACCAGCAGGTCGTCAATGCCCTTGACTTTGATGACCAGATCGCCGTTCTGAGCAGTGGCCCGTGCGGGCTGCTCGGGTGCGGGCTGGGGTGCAGGTTCGGGCACCTGCTCGGGGGAAAGCTTCTGCAGCACCTGCCGGGCCGAGTACTTGCCGTAGCCGAGGGCGGCCTGCAGGTCCTCGATCTTGCTGCAGCCGTATTCGCCGGCGACGCGCTCCAGGTCCGCGGCTTTCACCCGGCCGAGCTGCACGCCGAGCCGCCGCGCTTCGCGCTCCAGGAACTTCTGGCCAAGATCGATGGCTTTGGCGCGCTCGGTCGTGTTGATGAAGTGCTTGATCTTGTTGCGCGCGCGCGAAGTCTTCACCAGCGCAAGCCAGTCCTTGCTTGGAACGTGGCCCGCCTGGGTGAGAATCTCAACCACGTCGCCGTTCTTGAGCACGTACTTCAGCGGCACGATGCGGCCATTGATCTTCGCGCCCACGCAGGTATGGCCGACATCGCTGTGGATGGCGTAAGCGAAGTCGACGGGCGTGGCGCCTCGCGGTAGCGCGATCACGCGGCCGCGCGGTGTAAACGTGTACACCTCCTCCGGGTACAGATCCACCTTGAGGGTGGACATGAACTCGCCGGGATCGCCCATATCTTTCTGCCACTCGACGAGTTGGCGGAGCCACGCGATGCGCTGGTCGCCCTGGTCGGGTCCTTTCCGGCCTTCCTTGTACTTCCAGTGCGCCGCGATGCCTTCTTCGGCGACGCGGTGCATCTCTTCAGTGCGGATCTGCACCTCGAAGCTCAGGCCCTGGGGACCGACCACCGAAGTATGCAGCGACTGGTACAGGTTTGGCCGCGGGATGGCGATAAAGTCCTTGATGCGGCCGGGAATCGGGTGCCACTCATTGTGAATGACCCCGAGAGCGGCGTAACAGTTCTTCACGGAATCGGTGACGATACGCACTGCCAGCAGGTCGTAGACCTGGTCGACGCCGATGTGCTGCCGCTTCAGCTTCTGGTAGACTGAGTAGGCTCGCTTCAGGCGGCCCTCGACGCGCGCCGGGATGCCCTCGCGGGCGAGCCTGAGCTCGATCTCGCGGCGGACCTGCTCGAGTGATTCTTCGTTCGTCTGGCGCCGCGACTCGATTTCCCGGGTGAGCTCGGCGTAAGCCTCAGGCTCCAGATAGCTGAACGCGAGGTCTTCCAGCTCACCGCGGATCTTTCCCATGCCCAGACGGTTGGCGATCGGCGCGTAGATGTCAAGCGTCTCCTGCGCGATGCGAACCTGCCGCTCCCGCGAGATCGAGCCGAGAGTGCGCATGTTGTGGAGACGGTCGGCCAGCTTCACGACGATGACACGGATGTCGGAGACCATGGCAAGCAGCATCTTGCGCATGTTCTCCGCCTGGCGCTCCTCGCGCGACGCCAGGTCGAGCCGGCTCAGCTTCGTGACCCCGTCGACGCACCGGGCTACGTCGGCGCCGAAGCGCTGCCGCACTTCGTCCAAGGTGACCGGGGTCTCTTCGAGAATGTCGTGGAGCATGCCCGTCTGCAGCGAGACCATGTCCATCTGCATGTCGGCAAGCATCAGCACGACGTGCAGAGGATGGGCGATGTAGGCCTCGCCCGAATCGCGGAGCTGGCCCCGGTGCTTCTCCTCCGCAAACTGGAAGGCATCGCGCAACGGCGCCAGGTCCTCGCCCGGACGAAGCGTCTGCACCCGGCTCTCTAACTCCTGGTAAAGCTGTTCAACCGACAAGGGTGGCTCTGTCTCTAGAGTAATAGATGCTTGAGTAATAGATGCTTGAAGAGCGCCGCGCAAAGCCTGCTCGCGGCTGCCAGGAGACCGGCCTGTAATTCCCACCGGCGCTCCAGCCGCGGAAGAGCCGCCTGGAAGGCGTCTTTGAGTAAGCGGGGACGCGTTGCGCGAGTCCGCAAACGGGGTTTCGAGAGCGGCCTTGCAACTTTGAGACGCCGGGGTGTCGAGAATTCGCGCTGGAACAAATAATGAGGAGGGTCTTGCGACCCTCCTTTCAAAGGCAACCGAGAGTGATGAGATGAGGCTCTGCTGCTAAAGAGTCCTGCGCCTGCGGTACATCAGCGCAAACGTAATCAGGCCGTCGCCGGAGAGACACGAAGTCCGAACTGGAATTCTCCGACAGACGACTGGACGCCCCGCAAAACCCTGCATTGCGTCTCCTGATGTTCCTCCGAAACCGGGGGCGCCTGATTTCACTCCCTTCCCCTACCCCGAACGCCGTGGTGCGAAGTGTCGGGTTGGGAGTCGATTATGAACCGGTGAGTTAGACCAAGCGGGCGGCCAACGGTTTCCTGCGCGTGCAGACCCTAACCGTGAGGACGCAACAACAAGCCTTGGACGCAAAATCGTTTATCCCGGATGCCCGGGCACTGTCGACGGTGCGGAACGCGCTCACTGAAGAGGTGGTTAGGTCGCCGCGGCATCGAAGCGGCGGCGGAGCACTGTTCAAGAATGCGGCCGCCCCCGGCTAGTGCTCCTCGATCGTGCACTCCGGAAAGCTCGCCAGGACCGACCCGCCATTGAACCCCAGCTCTTCAACCAGGCCCGCGCGTGACGTGTAATAGCCGTCGGCTGTGAGGCTCTTGATGGCGCGGAAAAAGCGCTCGCCGGTAGAGTGCGCCTGCTGGCGGTCGACGGCGTCGCTCAGCGGCCGCAGGATAGCGGTCTGCTGCTCTTCGCTGAGCTGGAGGAAATCTCGCGCCACGGTGCGCAGCCATCGCAGCCCGCGCCGGAATACCTCCTGTTGCTCTGGGCTCCTGCCCACTACGTAGTCGATGTAGGCGGGCACGCCCGCATCCTGCGCGCCCGGGGTGTCGGTGCGCGGAATGATCAGGTCCGCGATGCGCGAGACCACGGCGAAGTCCTCGGCCGGGAAGTACCGCGGCCCGCCCGTCAAGGCCTGGCCGGCGGGCGCGGGGTGGTGCTGCCCGTACAGCTCGTCGGCCGAGTAGGGGAAGGCGCAGGTCGTGCCGATCGCGCCGATGATCTTCAGCGCTTCGCGCCGGTCGCTCATTTCATGTCCCCCTTCCGCAGCCGTTCCGCGATATGGTCCGCGGTTCGCGCCGCGAGCGCCATGATCGTATGCGTCGGGTTCTTCTCCGACGCGGACGGAAACACGCTGCCGTCCACCACGTACAGGTTCGGCACGTCGTGCGTGCGGCAGAACGCGTCCACCACCGATGTCTTCGGATCCGAACCCATCCGGCAGCCGCCCAGCTCGTGATTCGTGCGCGGCTCGTCGCTCACCGACAGGATCTCGGCGCTCGCACTTCGGAGGATGCGCTCGGCCCAGCCTTGCATGTCGTGGAACATCTTGCGGTCGTTCTCCGACCAGTGCACGTGCCGGCGTGCCATCGACAGCCCATATCGGTCCCTGCGTTCGAGGTCGAGATCGATATAGGTCCGCGCATCCGGGATCTTTTCGCCATAGGGCGTGAAGGTGAAGAAGGCGGGATACCGGGCCTTGATCGACTCTTTGTAGGCCTTGCCGAAGCCCGGCACCTGGCGCGCCCATCCGACCGCGCGGCGGTTCTGATAATTGAACTGTGCGCCGAAGCTGCGTGCATAGTCGCGCCTGCGGCCATGCATGAACGACGGCAGGTAGGCGTGATCGAGAAAGCCTTCGTCATCCCGCAGCGGCGTCCCGATCAGCTCGGAGAGGAAACACTGCACGCCTCCGGTCATGTGCGGGATGAAGTGCCGGCCCAACTGCCCGCTCGAGTTTGCGAGGCCGTTGGGGTAGAGCCGCGATTTCGACATCATGAGCAGCGCGACGCTTTGCACGCAGGCGCACGCGACCACGACACAGCGCCCGCGCACCTCGCCCTCGGCCCCGGTCTCGCGCTTGAGGTAGCGCACGCCGGTCGCCCGGTTCTCGCCCGACAGCGCCACCTCGCGCACGATCGAGTCCGGCAACAGGTCGAGGCGGCCGGTCTTGAGCGCCGGGAACATGTGCACATCGGCCGAGTTGTACTTTGCGACCACGTCGCAGCCCGCCATGCAGTTGCCGCAGTAGTGGCACGCCGGCCGGCCGAGCGCGTTCCGGGTCAGCGTGGCCTTGCGCACGTGTACAACCTTCAGCCCCAGCTTTTCGGCTCCGCGCTTCACAATCAGGTCGCTGCACTTGAACGGCGCCGGCGGCAGGAAAATGCCGTCAGGCAAGTCATCGAGGCCGTCACGATTGCCGCACACGCCCACTTCGCGCTCGATCCGGTCGTAATAAGGAGAGATGTCCCGATACTCGAGCGGCCAGTCCTCGCCCGCGCCTTCCTGCGAGCGGCCCTTGAAGTCGCGCTGACTGAAGCGTAGCGCCACCGCGTTCCAGGTCATCGTCTTGCCGCCCAGTCCCCGGCTGCGCTCGGATTCGAACCCGGGCTTGCCCGGCTTCATTGTGGGGATGTGACGGTTGGGGAACTCGTACG
>JACOTZ010000153.1 GCA_016178155.1 Acidobacteriota bacterium | reverse complement strand
GGTGAAGTACAGGCCGCGGAAGCTCGCTGCATTGGCGGTTCCGCCGAAGGATTTCATGCCCACGATCACGTCCTGCCCGCTCGAGGATCCGGCGATGAAGTGTGCGCCGTCGCGAGACACGTACAATACCTTGGCGCCCGCCACGAGCTGCGTAGTCGACGCGCCGGGAAACGTCAGCGTACCCGAGCCGTCGGACGTGACCGAGTAAGTGACGCCGTCGATTGTCTGAGCAATGTTCTGGCCGCCCGGAATCGAGGCCGCCTGTCCGCTGACGGCGACATTGCCGAACGAGCCCGCGCCGTTCGCGGCTGCCTTGAAAAATGCGTTACGAACCAGCGGTGCAGAGCCGCTCTGAAAGTCAAGGCTGGCGATCCAGTACGTTCCGTTGAGCCAGTTGTTGCCGGCGCCGCTCGCCGGCGCCGCGAGCGCGACAAAGAAGTCGAACACGGCAGCCTCCGTGCTCGAGCCTGTCAGGACGCCGCTGCCCATCCGCGCCTGAATGGTTGCGCCCGTCTGCTGCGGGTTCGTCAGCGTCACGAATCCGCTCGGCTCGACCGTGTACACCCCCGACCCGTTGAGATTCGTAGCCGCGCCGGCGCCTGCGTTCTGCTGCCCGGAGAAGGTGAATCCGCCGCTGCCGTTGAAGGCGAAACTGCCGCTGAAGCTGCGCGCGCTGCTGACCTTGCCGGCGTCATCGGCAGTGAGCTGTAAGTGCCGCACAAAATACCTGCCGTTCAGAGACCGGTTGTCCGGCATCTGGGCGAGCAAAGGGCAGGCGCAGAGCACTGCGGCGGCAAGCGGACGCAACATATAAGTATTAACTCCGAGCAATGCCGGGAGTTCCTGGTAGGACAAGGGCAAGAGTACCAGGATAATCCACCGGGCCGGCGGCCAGCCCCCTCCTTACTCATTGAGTTCGGCAAGCCCGCCGATTTACGTTAGTGCCGCGTCCCTTGCGGCCAAAGCAACTCACGCCGGTCTTCCGGGTTGAACAGACCAGCAGGCCCGTAACGGGAAATTGGAGGGTACGACGAAATGCCGCGGACAATACGACTACGAACGGCGGGTGTGGCTTTCCTCGTGCTGCTCGCGTCCGGCTTGAATTTGAGCTACGCGCAGCAAGCCGCCGGCGAAGACGAGGAGAGCGCCCCACCCGAAATCAGAGTCGAGCACCCGGAGTGCACCTATTTCGGTCCCATGCGCGATCGGTTTAAGAGCGCGGACCGCAAAACCGGCGAGCTCAGCGTCATCACCGAAAAATTTATCTACATGCGCGCCGCCTCCTCCGGTCCCGTGCAGCACGACGTCATTCCCGGCGGTACCCGCACCAACGTCACTCAGCGTGATCAATCGAAGAACCTCATCGACCAGTACCTGTTTGCCGCCATGCAGGAGGCCGGCGTCGCGCCCGCGGACCGCGGGAACGATTTCGAGTTCATCCGGCGCGTCACGCTCGATCTTACGGGCCGCATTCCGGCGGCCGAGCGGCTGCTGAGCTTTGCCGGCGACGGCGCCACCGACAAACGCGCGCGGCTCGTTGACGAGCTCCTGGCAAAACCCGAGTGGGTCGACAAATGGACCATGTATTTCGGCGACCTGTTCCTGAATACGACGCGTAATACCGCAACCGGCGTCCCGCGGTACGCCGAGGGCCGCGATGCGTTCTATCAATGGATCAGAAACGCCGTTCTCGAAAATCGGCCGTACAACCGCGTCGCCGCCGCGATTATCTCCGCCAAAGGCGACAACAGCTACGATGCCGCGGAGGGTCAGATCAATTGGCTGGTCAACGGACGGGTACCCAACGGACCGATTCAGGATACCTATGACCAGATGGCGGCAAATGTGGCGGAGACCTTCCTCGGCATGGGCCACGTCAATTGCATTCTGTGCCATAACGGCCGCGGGCACCTCGACTCACTCAGCCTTTGGGGACGCACGGCCGCGCGCACGGAGGCTTGGGGCCTGGCCGCGTTCTTCGTCAGGACCGTTTTGTCCCGGACACCCGTGACCGCGGGGCGGCCGCAGCCCTATTATTGGTCGGTCGGCGATCCCGCCCGGCCGGTCGAGTACCAGCTCAACACCACCACGGGCAACCGTCCCGCGCGCTGCGCCAACGGCCTCCCGGCAACCGTCGAAAACGGCGTCAGCCGTTGCTCCGCTACCGGCTCCTGGACGCCCGAGTATCCCTTCAGCGGGCGCAAGCCTGCCCCGGGCGAGGACTATCGCACGGTTGCGGCCGAGGAGGTGACGAAAGACTTCCAGTTCGCGCGCGCCGCCGTCAACTATATCTGGAAAGAATTCTTCGGCCGCGGTATCGTCGAGCCCGCTAACCAGTTCGACCCCGCCCGCCTCGATCCCGATAACGCGCCGCCCGAGCCGTGGACGCTGCAGCCCTCGAACGCCCGGCTGCTCAATGCGCTCGCCCAGGAGTTCATCAACAGCGGCTATGACCTGAAATGGCTCATGCGTCTGATCGCAACCTCGGAAGCCTACCAGCTCTCGGCTGAGTACAACGGCAACTGGAACCCGGCGAACGAGAAGCTGTTCGCCCGCAAACTGGTGCGGCGGCTCTGGGCCGAGGAGATCCACGACGCGATTGTGCAGGCGAGCGCGGTCAAGCCGAACTACAATCTCGGCGCCCTCGGCCGCACCCCTTGGGCCATGCAGTTTCCCGAGCCGCGCGGCTTCCCGGGAGGCGCCGTGTCGCGCTTCCTGGATGCGTTCCTGCGCGGCAACCGCGACGACGAGGACCGGCGCGGCGACGGCTCGCTCAGCCAGGCGCTCAGCCTGATGAATGACAACTTCGTGGTCTCGCGTGCCAAGGCCACCGGCTCCGGAGCCACGGCCAGCCTGCTCCGTCGCAGTCTGGAGCAGCCCGACGATCAGCTCGTGCAGACGCTGTTTCTGACGGTGCTTTCGCGGTATCCGACCGATCTGGAGAAAGCGACGGCGCTTGCCGGCCTTCGCTCGGGAAACCGCACGCAAAAAGCCGAAAACCTTCTCTGGTCGCTCTACAACAAAGTGGACTTTATTTTCAACTACTGATGGAGGGGACATCATGATCTCCGGCAACGACAAGTTCGAGCGGCACCCGCAGAACCAGCCGCACCTCCGCGGCTTCATGTGCGCGAGGCCCCATTGGACGCGGCGCCAGTTCTTCCGCATGGCCGGCGGGGGCATCACTGGCGCGTTCCTCGCCGAGCGCAGCTATGCCGACGGCATCGCGACTACAAATCCCGCCACCATCAACCGCGCCCGCAGCGTTCTCTTTATCCTGCTCGCCGGCGCCGCCAGTCCCATCGATACCTTCGACTTGAAGCAGGTGGACGGCGTCACGCCCTCCGATTTCGCGCCCGAGACCATCAATGGAATCCGCTGGCCCGCCGGCCTGCTGCCAAAAATCGGCGGCGTGCTAGGCGACATCGCCATCGTACGCTCGATGCGCGCCTGGGCCCTGGTGCACAACCTGGCGCAGACCTGGGCGCAGATCGGCCGCAACCCGGCGGCAGCGCTCGGCGACATCGCCCCGAACATCGGCAGCATCGTGGCGCTCGAGAAAGAGAAGGAGCGCACGCCGGCGCAGGCCTTTCCGACGTTCCTCGCACTTAACTCCAACGGCGCAGTCGGCTCGGGCTACCTGCCGGCCACCTACGCGCCCTTCAAGGTCATACCCGCGGCGGCAGGACTTGCCAACACGACCAACCCGGACGGCGCGGTGCGGCTCGAAGATCGCTGGAATCTGCTGCACTCGCTCGACGATCCGCTGCGCGTCGACTCACCCTACGGCAAGCCGCTCGAAGATATGGATGAGTTCTACAAGGCGGCCAAGGGCATGACCTACAACCCTGTTGTCGATCAGGCGTTCAAGTTCACCAGTACTGACAGCGCGCGTTATGGAGGCAGCGCCTTCGGCAACGCGCTGCTGGTCGCCCGTCAGGTTCTGGCCGCCAATCAAGGCACCCGCTTCATCCAGGTCACGCTCGGCGGCTGGGACATGCACCAGAATATCTACGACCGGCAGGCGAACCCGCGAGGCAACATCTATGCCCTCGGCCAAACCCTCGATGACGGTTTCACCGAGCTGGTCAAGGATCTGAAGGCGAGCGGCCTCCTCAATGAGACGCTGGTGGTCATGATGGGCGAGTTCGGCCGCACTGTCGGCCGGCTCTCGGGCCAGAACGGCCGCGACCACTATCCGCACCAGTTCTGTGTGTTCGCCGGCGCCGGCGTGAAGGGCGGCCGCACGATTGGCTCGACCAACGATACCGGAGCCGCCACCCGGGAATACGGATGGTCCCGCGATCGCGATGTCCGCCCCGAAGACGTCGAGGCCACCATTTACTCGGCCATGGGTATCAACTGGAAATACGTCAACTACAACGACCCGTTCGGGCGCGGCTACGAGTACGTTCCCGGCGGCAAGGACGACCTCTACGGCCCCATCGACGACCTCTGGTCCTGACTGGATCCGCTCGGGCGGCAGATCCTACGCCGGCCATCGTGAAGGAGCGGCTGAGGCCGTGCGAACCTCAACCTGCCAGCAAGACCATGTCGCCATAGGCGGCGGCGATTTCATCGGCCGTGAGAAAGTTCAGGCGCTCGGCTTGAGCCTGCGCAATTAACATCCTGTCAAAGGGGTCGCGGTGGTGCCATGGCAGGAGCGCGACTCCGCGGGTGTGAGCCGCCGTCAAGGGAAGATTCTCGAAAGACTCGCGTGCGAGCTTCTCCTCAAAATCCTCGGGGAGCCGCAACTTACCAAGGCTGTGCTTCAGCCAGATCTCCCATAAGCTGACTGTGCTCACGAACATTGTGTTTTCCGGATCCTGGATGAGGCAGCGGGCGGGAGCCGGCAGTGCAGGATCGCCTGCCAGCCACCAAAGCAGGATGTGAGTATCGAGGAGCAATCTCATTCGCCGGGAGTTCTCGCGCCAAATGCGTCCGCAATGTCACTTGGCAGTACATCGAAATCCGGGGCGATCCAAATCTCTCCAGCCATGGAACCGGGCTTGCGCGGCTCGCTTGGACCTCGGTAGGCTACCAGCCGTGCCACCGGTTTGCCGGCTTTGGCGAGAATCACCTCGTTGCCTTTCAGCACCTCCTCGATTAGGGCCGACAGTTCGGCTTTGGCTTGCGAAATGTTGCGCACGACCATACAGCCTTCATTATAGACCAGACCTGGTCTGGTCTTATAACGCTATGGACGATGGGATCCTCACGCCGAATGGTCGGAAATGAGCTGGCGCAGCCTGTGAGACGATAGGAAGCCGTATGAAATATGCTCTTGCTCTCCTGGTGGCGGCCGGTGGGCTCGCGGCGCGGCCGGCCTATGATCTGTTGCTCAAAGGCGGCCATGTCATCGATCCGAAGAACGGGATCGATGCCGCCATGGACGTCGCGGTCGCGGGCGGCAAGATCGCTCGCGTAGACCGCAATATCGCCGCCTCCGAAGCGAAGAAAGTCGTTGACGTAGCCGGCCTCTACGTGGCGCCGGGACTCATCGATATCCATGTGCACGTCTACACGCGCCCCGGCGCCGCCCTGGCGCGCGACAGCAGTGTGCAGCCGGACGCGTTCTCGTTTCGCTCGGGAACGACCACGGTGGTCGATGCCGGCACGTCGGGCGCGCGCACCTTCTCCGATTTCCGCGAGCGCATCATCGACAAGTCGCGGACCCGGGTGCTGGCGCTGTTGAACATCGTGGCCGCAGGCATGGGCACCGGCCAGGAAGACGACCCCGCGCAGATGGATTTCGAAGCCGCGGCACGGACCGCCAAGTCCCATCCCGGCATCGTCGTAGGTTTCAAGTCGGCGCACTACAACGGCGCCGGCTGGGAATCGGTTGAGCGCGCGGTCAAGGCCGGCAACCTGGCCGACCTGCCGGTGATGGTCGATTTCGGCTACCTCAACGAGGTTCGGAACCTGAGCACGCTGCTGCTCGACAAGCTTCGCAAAGGCGACATTTACACGCACTGCTACTCCGGCCATCGCGAGGAACTCCTCGCCAACGGGAAGGTGAACCCGGCGATGATCGCAGGCCGCAAGCGCGGCATCATCTTCGACGTCGGGCACGGCGCCGGCAGCTTCTATTGGTACGTGGCCGTACCTTTTTACCAGCAAGGCTTCCCGCCGGACTCGATCTCGACGGACCTCCATACCGGCAGCATGAATGCCGGCATGAAGGATATGGCGACTACCATGTCCAAGCATCTGAACCTCGGATCGAGCATCCAGAATGTAATCGCCATGTCTACCTGGAACCCGGCACGGCAGATCAAGCGTACCGACCTCGGCCACCTCGACATCGGAGCTGAAGCCGATATTGCCGTGCTGCGGGTGGAGCGGGGCCAGTTCGGCTTCGTTGATTCGGCCGGCGCTCACTATCCGGGCACGCAGCGGATTGTCTGTGAGCTCACCCTGCGCAAGGGCACTGTCGTCTGGGACCTCAACGGTCGCGCAAGCGAAAGCTGGCGCACGTTCAAGTACGACAAAAAACGCTGGACGCGATAACACCCTGGCCTGATCGGCCGGGTTGCGTGGACTCGCGGGTTCCGCACGGACGTGCTCGGTGGCCGGCGGGAGATCCTGGAAGATTCTTCGACTGGCGGATGCTGGTTGCCGAAGCGAAAGGCCGCTACTTGCCCCAGGCGAGCGACAGCCCGACCGACGCAGAACTCGGGTTTACATACGGCTTCAATTCCGGCGTCAGCAGCTTCCTCGCGGCCGATTGGTGCTCGCGGTGCCTCTGGTTGGTGTGGAACACATGATGCCCCAGCAGCCAGCCCATGGCCGCGCCCGCGACGATGTCGGAGGCGAAATGACGGCGGGCGCTGAAGCGCGACGCACTGATCAGCCCGGCCGCGCCGTAGGCGATTACCGGAACGAGTTTGCTGCCGCTGTATTCGTTGGCGACGACGGACGCGAGCGCGAACGACATCATCGAATGCCCGGAAGGAAAAGAGTTGTGAGCGCCCTTAAAGAATAGTCCTTTTCCATCGCCGTCCATGGGACGCTGCCTGCTGAAGGCGGTTTTCAAGGCCTGCGACAGGATGAGGCTGTCCGTCACCGCCACCAGGCCCAGAGCGCCGGTCTCGGTCGCCCGGGCGTTTCCGGTGACCGCTCCCATCAGGTAAAATCCGGCCGCGATCGGATAGGCGGTGTAGGCTGCGCCCACCTTCGAAATCTTCTCGCTGAAGGCCATTTGGTCCTGGCTGTTAGGCAACTGCCTGGAGAGCCGGCTGTCCATCGCCACCAAGGCCGCCGTGGTCGCGCCGATACCGATCCAGAACTTGGCATTGGACCGGTTGAAGCGGAACGCCGTGGTCCAGATCTCGCGCTGGTCGAGCAGCGAGTTCTTGAACGTCTTGATCGTGACGGTCTTGAAGCTCTCGGCCCGGTCGGTGGTGAAAAGGAGCCGGTCCCGGGGATCCTCCGAGACCGTGATCGCTTTCACCTTTTCGGAGGTATGTTCGGCGTCCTTGGCCGCGGCCTCGACTGCGGGGGTGTCGGATTCGGCCGTGGCGGCGTTCGGAGCGTCCGCCGCCGTCTGTGCTGCCGCGCAACTTGCTGCGAGCAGCAGTATGATGAACCGCCGATACACAGATACCTCCTCGCCGGTCTCTAAATTATCGCCAAATTCGCGTTTCTTGCCTAGCCCCTGTAATGAAAATCGGCAGAATCGCCCACGCTTGGAGGTCATTCCGCCTGCCGTCGCCATTCTGCGGCCCCCACTTTCGGCCACTGCTGGCAGGTGTACCGGCCGGAGCACCGCGAACCGCGCCCCCGGCAGCGTCCTGGATAGTGGCTACGAACCGGGCAAAGCGCAGCGCCGCCAGATTAAAGCCTGCTCTTCGGCAAACCGCCGGCCGGCCTTCGTTGGGATGCCTCACGCTCTTTGCCGCCTGATCGAGTGCGCGCGCTGATTTCAACGGCCGTCTGCGCCGCATTCACCCTCCCGCATAGAATGGATCTCAGTGAGAATCACTGGCATCGAAACCTATATCGCGGGTAACCCTTGGAAGAACTGGCTATTTGCCAAAGTCACGACGGATGAAGGCCTGCACGGTTTCGGCGAAGGCACTTTGAACTTTTTCGCCAGGACCGTTGAAGCCGCCATCCAGGAGCTGAAGCCGTTCGTGATCGGCATGGACCCGTTCCAGGTGGAGCTCATCTCGCAGCGGCTGATCCGGGACGTGTACTCCGAAGGCGCCCAGATCCACATGTGCGCGGTCGCGGCCATCGAGATCGCACTCTGGGACATCATCGGCAAGGCTTGTAACCAGCCCATCTACAACCTCTGGGGCGGCCGCTGCCGCGACCGGCTGCGAGCCTATGCGAACGGCTGGTACCGCGGCCCGCGCACCCCGGAGTCGTTCGGCGAAAAGGCCAGGGAGGTCGTCCGCCGTGGATATACCGCGCTCAAGTTCGACCCCTTCGGCAGCAACTGGCGCACGCTTTCCTCCTATGAATTCGATCTCAGCCTGGACATCATTACGGCCGTCCGGGAGGCCGCTGGCAACAAAGTCGACCTGCTGGTCGAAGGCCACTGCCGGTTCAACGTCCCGACCGCGATCGAGTTTGCCGGTGCCATGCACCATCTGCGGCCGGCCTGGTTTGAGGAGCCGGTTCCGCACACAAACATCGCCGCCATGGTTGAGGTTGCACGGCGCAGCCCGGTGCCGATTGCGACCGGCGAGAGCCTCAGCACCAGGCAGCAATTCGCCGAACTGCTGAAGCACGAAGTGGTGAACATCATCCAGCCGGAGCCGCTCAACCTCGGTGGTCTCTTCTCCGCCCGCAAGATCGCCGATATGGCGGACGCGCACTTCGGCGTGGTGGCGCCGCACAGCGCGCAAGGTCCGATCTGCTCGGCCGCCTGCGTGCAGCTCAATGCTTCGCTTCCGAACTTCCTTATTCATGAAATCTTCGACGAGTTCAATGAGCCGTGGGAGCAGCAGATTGTAACTCATCCCGTCAAAGTGGTGGATGGCTACATTGAAGTGCCCGATCGGCCGGGACTCGGCACTGATCTCGATATCGAAGAGGTCCTCAAGCATCCCTACCAGCAGGAGAACGCGCTGTCGCTGTTCAGGCCGGGTTGGGAGAAGCGGCAGGCGCAGGCGGCGGATTGATATGACCAAGGTCCAGCTTCGTTTCGAGCTGCAGAAAGACCTCGACGACCGCAAGCTGATGGACTCGATCGCGCGGGTGCACGGAGTGTACGGCATTTTTCATGTGCTGGTCACGCCCGATATGCGCTCGCTGCTGATTGAGTACGACGCTTCGCGCCTGAATCCGCTCGAGGCCGAGAGCGTATTGCACCAGGCGGGCGTGCCCATTGTGCTGTCCGGCAGTCCTCCTGTATCCCCCTAGTTACTTCTCGGCGCAAAATTCCGCTCCTTGACAGTCGCGGCTCGCTACTGTGTTGGTTATACTGAGCCGCGCGCGTTAGCAAGCGGTCCCTTGACAGTCGCGGCTCGCTACCGTGTTGGTTATACTGAGCCGCGCGCGTTAGCAAGCGGTCCATCTCGTCCGTTTCGGGCTTTTTGCGCCGGGAAGTAGTTAGCAGCCTCGAGGCGCGCTCAGCCCGTCTCGCGCCCCTGCCTGCGTGGAACTTGAAACAGCGGAGCTGTGCCCTACCGGTGTAACTCCGCGCTCAGGACGATGGATGCTCCAGCCTCCAAAGGACCTGGCGCAGCAGCCCGAGCCAGATGCTGGCGTCGGCGTCGGAGAGGTTCAGCCGGTTCACGAGCCGGCGGACTTTGCGCTCGGTCGATGCGGCCGTGCGCGGGTTCACGTACCCGCTCCGGCGCAGCGCCTCGAGGAGCAGATCAGTGAACATCCTTCGCCGGCCCATGCCGGCGGCCGCGGCCGGTTTCGCCGCGCGGCGCGCTTCGGCGGGGCTGCGGATCAGCTCGTACAGGCACACGGCCACAGACTGGCCGAGATTCATGGAGCCATGCTCCTGGCGTGTGGGGATGCGCATGAGCCAGTGGCAATGGCTCATATCCTCGTTGGACAGCCCGAACTTCTCGGAACCGAACAGCAGCGCCGCGGGACTGGTCGCGAGCTCCCGTTTCATCAGCCGCGCCCCGTATTCGAGCCGCCGCAGAGGCAGCGCCAACTCGCGGCCTGCCGCTGTCGTCGTGCCAACCACGAGCCCGCAGTCCGCGACGGCTTCGGCCGCGGTCTTGAACGATTCGCTCCGCTCCAGCACGGCGAACGCCTTCACCGCCGACCGGGCTTCGCGATATGCGACTTCGTACGGGTTGACCAGACGCAAGTGCGGGAAGCCCAAGTTGCTCATGGCCCTTGCCGCCGCTCCGATGTTGAGTGGGTTGCGCGGAGCTACCAGCACCACCCGCAGATTCTCCGCGGGACAGGCTTGAGTCGGCTTCGCACTCACCATTCCTCACCAGCGTTCACCCGCGGCCCGCGTCTGGTGGGTTGCGTTTCGTCCCGGCGGACAGCCACGACCGCGGCGTTTCTCCGCAAGCCTTGGGCCGCGCCTCTCGATGGCCACGGCACGAAATGCGGATCAGCGCTCACGACCGTCTTCGAGGTAGGTGTAGCCGTTCATGCCTTCCTCGTAGAAGCGGAGCAGCCGTCCCGATTCCTCGTAGCCGATTCTGCCCTCGCGTAATGCGGTCTCGACGTTCTTGCGGAACTCCTCCTGGAGCTGCTTAGAGTTGAACTGCACGTAATCGAGCACTTCGCGCACGCTGTCGCCCTGGATGAGCGCGTCCACCAGAATTTCGCCGCTGTCGCTCAGGCGGATGTGGACGGCGTTGGTATCGCCAAACAGGTTATGCAGGTCCCCGAGGATCTCCTGGTACGCGCCTACCAGGAAGGCTCCCAGGTAATAGGGGGCGCCGTTCAGCGAGTGTAGCGGCAGCGCCTTCTTGACGTCGCGCCGGTCGATGAACTGGTCCACCTTGCCGTCGGAGTCGCAGGAAATGTCGCCCAGCACCGCGGGCCGCGTCGGCGGCTCCTCCAGGCGGTGAATCGGCATGATCGGAAAGAGCTGCTTCACCGCCCAACTGTCCGGCAGGCTCTGGAACAGCGAGAAGTTGCAGAAGTAGGTGTCCGAGAGCAGGCTGTCGAGGCCTTCCAGCTCCTCCGGAAAGTAGTCCAGCTCGCGCGCCATGCGTTGCACGCGGCGGCAGATCGCCCAATAGTAATTCTCCGCGAGGCTGCGCTGCACCAGCGGGAGATAGCCGAGGCTGAAGAGGTTGAGCGCCTGATCGAGGGCCTGCTGCGCGTCGTGGTAGCTCTCGAGCAGGTTCTTGTTGCTCAGCGCCCGGTAGGTCTCCTGCAGGTCGATGAGCGGCTGCTCGGCGTCTTCCGCCAGTTCGGGCAGGGGATCCATCTCGCCGAATCCGGTGACGCCGAGCACGTTGAAGATCAGCACGCTGTGATAGGCCACCACGGCCCGGCCGCTCTCGCTGATGATGGTCGGGTGTGGCACTTCGGCCTCGTCGCAGACGTTCTGGATATGGTAGATGACGTCGTTCGCGTATTCCTGCAGCGTGTAGTTGACGCTGGATTCGAAATCGGTCTGTGAGCCGTCGTAATCGATGCCCAGACCGCCGCCCACGTCCATGTACCGCAGCCCCGCGCCCGCGCGCTTCAGCTCGACGTAAATGCGGGCCGCCTCGGTGACCGCGGCCTTGATGTAGCGGATATTCGTGATCTGGCTGCCCAGGTGGAAGTGCAGCAGTTCCGCGCAATCTTCCATGCCGAGCGCGCGCAGCTCTTCGAGCGCCCGCAGCGCCTCGGTGATGGTCAGGCCGAACTTCGAGCGGTAACCGGCCGAAGACTTCCAGCGGCCGGCGCCGCGGCTCGCCAGCTTCACGCGCAGCCCGATCTTCGGCCGCACGCCCAGCCGCCGCGAGTGCTTGACGATGAGCCCGAGTTCCGTGTATTTCTCCACCACGGGGATGATCTGCCGGCCAATCTTCGAGGCCAGCATCACCGTTTCGATGTACTCGTCATCCTTAAAACCGTTACAGATGATCGGCGTCTCGTTGTCAGCGATTGCCATTACCGCCAGCAGCTCGGGTTTCGATCCGGCTTCCAGACCGAAGCCGTAGGGCCGCCCGTATTCGAAGACCTCTTCCACAACCTGCCGCTGCTGGTTCACCTTGATCGGAAACACGCAGCGGTACTCGCCGCGATACCCATGCTCCTGGATGGCGCTGCGGAACGCCTGGTGGATCTCCTCCAGGCGGTGGCGAAGAATGTCGCCGAACCGTATCAGGATAGGCGGCGCGATGCCGCGCAAGACCAGATTGTCCACCAGTTCTTTCAGGTCGATCCTGCGCCGCCGGTCCTTCTCCGGGTGGACCCATAGATGACCGTTGTCGCCCACCGAGAAATAACCCTTGCCCCAGGCGGCCACATCGTACAGCTCGGCCGCGTCCACGGTGGTCCAGCGTTTTGCCGGTTCGAGAACCTGCACTCCATCCTGCAGTTTCACGCTCAACTTTGGATTTACTCCTGTAACCTAAAGTGTCCTTCGAAATCGCCCCGTGAGCAAGTAGTTTTTGCTTGCGGCGCCCCTCTTCATGGAGATGCGCGCCGCCGCGCCGTGGTAACGCTAGAATGGACCTCGATGTCACTGCCTCTGGAGGGTAAGACGGCGCTGGTGACCGGCGCGAGCAAAGGCATCGGCAAGGGAATCGCTCTCGAGCTGGCGCGGAACGGCTGCAGCGTCGCCGTGAACTACCACTCGGATGAAGAAGGCGCTGCCGCGACCGTGCGCGAGATCGGCGCCATGGGCCGGCGGGCGTTTTCCGTGAAAGCCGACGTGGGCCGGTCGGCGGACGTGGACCGGATGTTCGCCGAGTCGCTGGGACGCTTCGGCAGGCTTGACATCCTGGTCAACAATGCCGGCGTGCAGACCTGGAAAGCCTTGGTGGACCTGGAGGAGAGCGAGTGGGACCGCGTGCTCGCCACGAATCTGAAGGGCTGCTTTCTTTGTACGCAGCGTGGCGGGCGGCACATGAAAGAGCGCGGCGGCGGATCCATCATCAACATCGGTTCCGGCTGTAACAAGTGGGCTTTCCCCAACCTCGTCGACTACACCGCGAGCAAAGGCGGCATCGAGATGTTCACCAAGGTCGCCGCGGTGGAACTGGGACCCCATGGAATCCGGGTCAACTGCGTCGCCCCCGGAGCCATCGAGATCGAGCGTACGCAGGAAGAGTCGGGCAACTACGGGGAAACCTGGGCGCCCCTGACGCCGCTCGGGCGCGTCGGCACACCGCTTGACGTAGCTCGCTGCGTGGTATTTCTCGCCTCCGAGGCGGCCGACTTTATCACCGGGCAAACCATCTGGGTGGACGGCGGGCTGTTCAGCAAGCCTGCGTGGCCGTATGACTAATGTACCGTCCCGTATACCGCCGGCTAACGCGCGTGGCTCGGAAGTGTTCATTCTGAGCGGCGGCCGTGCGGGAGCGGCAGGCCCGCGCCTGCACCTCGATCCCTCAATACGGCGGCTTGAGCGGAACGTACTCGTAATTGGTCGGATCGAGGCCGCGCGCGGCCAGGCTTCCCGCGCATTCGACCGGCGTTTCGCCGATGGCCGCGATCACCCGCAGGGGCAGCGTGCGCGGCGAGTAGAGCTCGAGCGCAATCCACTTGCCGGTGAGAGCGGCGCGTTCTTTGAGCGGGATCTGGTCGGGAGAGACGCCGATGAAACGATCCGGATTTCGGAGGCTCTTCAAAACTTCTTCAGCTCCTCGGCCACGGCGTCGAGCCCGCGCTTCCGGTACATCTCCGCGAGGCGCTGCTCCTCGGGCGAGGACGTGAGCGGCCGCGGGCCGCGCCGGGGCACCCACATCGCGCCGTCCGCGAATTCGACGCTGTTGACAAACGCGCTCACTTCGCTGATCGCGATCGGCCGGCCGTTGCTCTGGCTGAACTTGAAGGCGGTGTCCTGGAGAACGTTGGTGGACTGCCGCGGCTCGAGCGAGAGCTCGATGGGAATGGCGCCGGAGACGAACTCCCTGCCGGCCGAGTCCTTCACCATCCAGCCGATCTCGAGCGCGCGTACGGGCTTGTCGGTGACGTTGCGCAAGTAGATGCGCGGCCGCCGGAGCTGGTCGCGGGCGACCCGGGCAAGGCCGCCGACCGGCTCGACCGGGGCGCCGGGAGCACGCACGAAGGCCAGCCGCACCTCCCGCTCGGATCCAACGTTGGTCGCCGGGCCGGCTTGGGCAATCCGCGCGCCCGAGCCGGCGCGCTCGGCCTGACGTGCCAGGCTGGCCAGCATCCCTTGCCGCAGCGCGTTCGGGCCGCCCTGATCGAGCAGGTCCCGGAAGTACTTCCGGTCCCGCCGTGCCTCGAGCTCCCACACCGTCATCGAGCGCCGGCAATTCAGCCGGTTCGGGCCATAGAACGAAAGATCATCAAACAGAACGCCGTCCAGACCAATCTCGACCAGCGGGCCGGCGCCGGCCTGGAGAGGCCGCAGCAGGCTCAAGTCGATGCGCACCGGGAAATTCTCGTTGGGAGCGATATTCAGGCTCGGGACCGACACGGAAGCCTTCCCGCCGGGCGTCACCTCCTGCGCCGTGACCAGCAGCGTGACGCCGCGAACGTGGCGATTGCTCGAGTTGCGCAACGACAGGGACGTACGCAGGTCCAGCAGCAGGGCGCCGCCGCGCGCGCTGGCGGTCGACTCACCCCAGTCGGCCGACACGACCGTCACCGGAGAATCGTCCGGGAACGTAATATGCATCGTGCTGCGCGGATCGAGACGCGTCTGTGCGGCAGCCGCCGCCGCGAGCAGCAGGGCGAGGCCGAAGCTATTCCGCATAGACATTGTTGATCGTGACCTGCCCCGTTTCGGAATCGACGAAACGTGCACGCAACGTGCCGGGAGCACTGACAAAAACCGTCTGCGAGGCAGCGCGGGTGTGCATCAGAGTGAGGGCGCCGTCGCTCTGCCTCATCTGGATACCGGAAGGCGTGGCCTCGAGCACGACCTCGTCGGGAGCGGTGCGCCTCTTGCCGCCCGGCATGTTCAACCACCAGGCGCCGGAAAGCAGGATCACCAGGCCGGCAAGGGCCGCAGCCAGCCGCCAGCGGACGGGAGCGTGCACGCGCGGCGGGCCGCCGACGCATTCACCGGCCTCGTAACCGACATGGATATTCGCCGTCATCTCGGCCGCGAGCCGCTCCCAGCCGAGATCGCGGGGCACGCTGGTGCAGGCTTCCTCAAATACCGCGGCCGCGCTCCGGAAGCCGTCCACCTCGCGGGCGCACTCGGCGCAGCGGCGGACGTGCAGCGCCGTAGTCCAGCGCTCCAGTCCGTGCAGATCGCCGCCCGCGAACAGAGCCAGCCTGGTCTCGCCCGGATGCCTCATGACTTTCTCCGTTCGAGATAGCGGCGGAACTTGATGCGCGCGTTGGCGATGTGCGAACGTACGGTCGCCTTCGAGCAGTTCAACTGGCGCGCGACTTCCTCCGCAGGCAGGCCTTCGACGTCGCGCAGGAGCAGCGCCGTGCGCTCGCGGTCAGTGAGCAGGCGGAGGCCGTCCTCCAGGTAGTCGCGGTGCTCGGAGCGGAGCACCATGTCCTCAGGGTCGTCCTGGGCGCCGCGGAAGACGCTCTCCGGCAAGTCCGCGAAATCGCAGAAGCTAGTGCGGCCGTGGCGGCGCAGGAAATCGATGGCGGTATTGGTCGCGATCCGGGAGAGCCAGTGGGCAGCCTTCTCCAGGTTCTTCAATTGCTCCTGCCGCTGGAGCGCTTTGATGAACGCTTCCTGCGTCAGGTCCTGGGCGTCGTCGACGTTGCCGACAATGCGGTAAATCTGCAGAAAAACACGGCGGAGGTTGTCTGAGATGAAGCGGCTCTGTAACTCCTGCGCTTCGGTGACGGACGTGTGCGTGGCCTGTCTCATGCCCTCAACTGCCGGGCTGCGGCCCTGTTCCCCGCTCCCCGGGGTCCGGTCCAGCGCGCCGGCCCACACTTGAGTCTCCGTCGCCATCTCTCTCTGAAGACATGACGGAGCACCCGCGAACAGCGTGCAATGTATCTTTCGGCGCTATTCTGATTCTATATGAGGCCAGTCGCCGTAGTCGGGATCGGAAAGACGCCGTTCGGCGTCTTCGCGGACCGCGATTTGCGGTCCCTGGCCGTGGAAGCCTCTCATAAGTGCCTGAAAAACGGCAACATCGAGCCGTCGCGCGTGGAGGCGTTCTACCTCGGGAATTTCGCCGGACCTTCCTTCGTCGGCCAAAGCCACCTGGCGCCGTTTGTGGCCGGAGCGGCCGGGATCACCGGGGCGCCGGCCACTCGTGTCGAGGCCGCCTGCGCTTCGAGCGGCTCGGCGTTCTTTCATGGCTGGTCGGCCGTGGCCGCGGGAATTTACGACCTGGTGCTGGTGACCGGCGTCGAGAAAATGACCTCGCAGGAGACGCCGCGCGTAGCCGAGATCCTGGCCATGGCGGGCGACTGCGGCGGCGAGGTGCGCTCCGGCGCCACCTTCCCCGCGTTGTTCGCGATGATCGCCAACCGCCACATGCACCAGTACGGCACGAAGCGCGAGCATCTGGCGGCGGTCGCGGTCAAGAACCATGCGAACGGCGCGAAGAACCCGGACGCGCACATGAGAAAGGTCATCACCATGGAGCAGGCGCTGGCCGCCAAGCCCATCGCCGAGCCGCTCACCCTCTACGACTGCTCGCTGGTGAGCGACGGGGCGGCCGCGGTGCTGCTCGCGCCACTGGAGCGCGCGGGCGAGTTCACAAACAAGCCGGTCCGGGTGCTCGGCGTCGCGCAAACGTCGGACTTCGTGGCGCTCGAGCAGAAAGAAGACATCACCACGTTTCGCGCCGTCCGCGCCGCGGCCGGGAAGGCGTACGGGATGGCCGGTCTCGGCCCGCAGGACATACAGTTCGCCGAGGTGCACGACTGCTTCACCATCGCCGAGATCGTCGCCATCGAGGACCTCGGTTTCGCCGACAAGGGCCAGGGCGGCTTCTACACCGCCGAAGGACGGACTTGCCCGTCGGGCGAGCTGCCGGTAAACACAAGCGGCGGGCTGAAGTCGAAAGGGCACCCGGTCGGCGCGACCGGCGTGGCCCAGATCTGCGATGTCGTGCTCCAGATCCGCGGTGAAGCCGGCGAGCGGCAGGTGAAGCGGCGCGAGATCGGCCTGGCGGAGAACCTGGGAGGCTCGGGAGCTTCAGCGGTGGTCACAATCCTGGGGGCGGCATGACGGGAACGGTATATACCGAGACGGTGGTCCACGCCGCGCCGCGGAAGTTCGTGAGCGACGCTCCCTATCAGATCGCGATCGTGACGCTCGCGGACGGGCGCCGCACCACGGGGCGCATATTGGGGGAACGGGTCGCGATCGAGGATCCGGTCGAGCTGGTCGAAGAACGCGACGGCGTGCCGTATTTCCGTAAAATCTAATCAACACACATCATGAAACTTGCCGGGCGGATGAGCCGCATAGGAACGGAGACTGCGTTCGAGGTTTTGGTGCGCGCGCGCAACCTCGAAGCGCAGGGGCGCAGCATCGTTCATCTCGAGATCGGCGAGCCGGATTTCCCCACGCCCGCGCATGTCATCGCGGCGGGCAAGAAGGCGCTCGACGACGGCTGGACGCATTATGGTCCGACGCAGGGCTACCCGGAGTTTCGCGAGGCGATCGCGCAGCACGTCAGCACGACCCGGGGGATTCGGGTGGGCCCCGGCCAGGTGTCGGTGGTCCCCGGCGGCAAGCCGATCCTGTTCTTCCCGATGCTCGCGCTGCTCGAGCCCGGCGACGAGGTCATCTATCCCAATCCGGGCTTCCCCATTTACGAGTCGGTGATCCGCTTCCTCGGCGCAACGCCGGTGCCGGTCCCGCTGGTCGAGGAGAAGGCCTTCAGCTTCGATCTCGACCTGCTGCGGTCGAAGCTGAACGACAGGACGAAGCTGATCATTCTGAACTCGCCGCAGAATCCGACGGGCGGCGTGATCCCGCGGCGGGACATCGAAGCAGTCGCGGAAATGGTCCGGGACCGGGACCTGATGGTGCTTTCCGACGAGATTTACTCGCGCATCTACTACGGCGAGCCGCCGTTCTCGATCGCGAGCGTGCCGGGGATGCTGGAGAAGACGATCGTTCTCGACGGATTCTCGAAAATCTACGCGATGACGGGATGGCGGCTCGGCTACGGGGTGATGCCCGAGTGGCTGGTGGATGCCGTGAGCAAGCTGATGGTGAACTCGAACTCGTGCACGGCCAGCTTCACGCAGCGGGCGGGGATGGCGGCGCTGACCGGGCCGCAGGAGGAATCGGAGAAGATGGTGGCCGAATTCCGGCGCCGCCGCGACGCGTTCTGCGCCGGGCTGAACAAGCTGCCGGGATTCTGTTGCGCGTTTCCGCAAGGGGCCTTCTACGCGTTTCCGAACATTCGCGGCACCGGCCTGTCCGCCAAAGCGCTGGCCGACGCGCTGCTCGAGGAGGCGGGCGTCGCCTGCCTCAGCGGAACATCGTTCGGCGAATACGGCGAGGGCTACCTGCGCTTCAGTTACGCGAACTCGCTCGAGAACCTGACGGAAGCGGTGCGGCGGATCGGGAACTGGCTGGAGGGGCGGAAGGCGCCCGCCTTTATCGCTTCAACGTGACCACGGTCGCGCCCCAGCCGCCGGCCTCCGCGGGCGCATCTGAATAGGATTCAACGAAAGGCGTGCGCGCAAGCACGCCGCGCACCGTCTCGCGCTGAACCCCGACGCCGCGGCCGTGGATGATGCGGAGGTAGCGAAAGCCCGCGGCACGGGCTTCCTCGAGGTAGGCTTCGATCACGGCCTTGACGTCTCGCGGCGGGACGCTGTGCAGGTCAAAAACGTCTCTGATCGGGATGCGAACGGGCTTGTCATCGTCCACGCCCGCAGTGTAGCGCGAGCCGGTCTTTCTTTTTCCCACGATAAGTGCGGCGCCGGCAGGAACACCGCGACTAATCGAGGAAAAGCTTGTACGGGACGCGGAAGCATTTCCCAAGCTTTGCCTGATCGCTGCTGATTTTGCGCCGCCCTCGAGCACCTCGCAAGCGATAGTTGTGTCTCGATGATGTAGCCCTTGTACGCTACGCGGCGCATCACGGTTTCACCACCTTCAGACCAGGGATCTGCTCGAAGTGACGGACATTCCGGTGACGACTCCGAAATCGAGTTGCAGTGCGGTGGCGGCGATCAGCAGGTCCTCGAAGGCGATGGTCACGCCCTGCGCAGCCTGGTCGCCTTCGATGCGGCCGGCGAGCGTGGCCGTCTCGACCGTCACCGGATGCACCGGCACATCGCGGATCAGTTCATCCACGAAGGCTTGGCGGCGCTGCCGGCCTTCCCTGCTTCAGGCGCGCTGGATGCCGTGCGTGAGTTCCACGATGGTCACCACGGAGAGACCGATCTCGATCTCGCCGTAATCGGTTTTGAACTGTTCCAGGATCTGCCGGACGGTGTGGCCCTCCGCTCCCCGGCGATCACCCCGCTGAAATCGAGGATTAACCCCACGTCGGCGGGGTGGACAACACTGACTCTCGAGCCGCGATGCAACAACCGCGAATGCCGGCACTACTCAAGGAACAGCTTGTAGGGAACGCGGAAGTATTTCCCAAGCTGCTTTGCCTGGCCGCTCGTGATTCTG
>JACOTZ010000152.1 GCA_016178155.1 Acidobacteriota bacterium | reverse complement strand
TCGGGCAGGTGACGCGCCCGACGCTGAAGAGCTCGGCGGAGCGCGTGGTTCGTGACATTGAAGGCGTGGAGCAGGTGATCAATCAGATCGAGGTGCTGCCGCTTTCACCGAATGACGACCGCATCAGGCTCGCAACCTACCGCGCGATTTACGGGCACTCCGCGCTGAACCGGTACGCGCTGCAGGCGATCCCACCCATTCACATCCTCGTGAGGAACGGGAATGTGACGCTCGAGGGCGTGGTGGCGAACGAATCCGACAAGAACATCGCGAATATTCAGGCCAACGGCGTATCGGGTGTGTTCTCGGTGACGAACAACCTGCGCGTGGAAAAGGGTTGAGTTCAGACTCGCGGGGCCGCGGCGGCACTCAGCATTTCACTGCGATGGTCCGCCGCGTCCCGGGCGATGGTCTCCGACTTCTAACGTTGAAGACTGCGCTCAGGCGCCCGGGAGCCAGCTATTGCGCGTTGATGCGTACTCTTCGCCCTTCAACGCTGAATTTCCCGGAGAGCACGATCGCGATTGCTTCGCTGTAGATCCGGTGCTCCTCCTTCAGGATTCGCGCCGAGAGCGTATCGACTGTATCGTGATCGCGCACGGGGACGGCGGCCTGCAGGATGATGGGACCGGAATCGAGGTTCTCATCGACAAAGTGGACGGTGCACCCGCTGATTCTGACGCCATGCTCGAGCGCCTGGCGCTGGGCGTCGAGGCCGGGGAAGGAGGGCAGCAGGGAGGGATGGATGTTGAGAATGCGGCGTGGAAACGCCGCGATGAATTGCGCGCTCAGCAGCCGCATGTAACCGGCAAGGCATACCAGATCAACAGTGTGCCGGTGCAGCTCCTCCAGCACCATCTGATCGTACAAAGTGCGGTCCAGGCCGCGGGAGGGAATGGCCAGCGCAGTCTTGCCAAGAGAGCGCGCAATCTGCAGCCCCGGCGCGCTTTCGCGGTTCGAGATCACGACTGCAATCTCAGCGTCCAACCGACCCGCCGCGATATTGTTCGCAATCGCCTGGAAGTTCGACCCGCGGCCGGAAAGCAGGATGCCGAGGCGCCTCACCTATAGATCACCCTGGCTTTCCTGCCCCGCGGCCGCCGGATGACACGACCGACTACGTAGTAGGGCTCGCCGAGCTTATCGAGAATGCATTCTGCCTTGCTCACGTCCTTCTGCCCGACGGCGAGGATCAGGCCCAGTCCGAGGTTGAAGGTGCGCCGGTAATCCTCATCGCCAAGCTCGCCCAGCTCGCGCAGCAGCTCGAAAACGGGCAGCACCGGCCAAGTGCCGAGCCGGACTTCGGCTGCCAGGCCGGATGGCAGCATGCGCGGTGTGTTACCGGTGATGCCGCCGCCGGTGATGTGCGCGGCGCCTTTGAGGACCCGCGCCTTCAAGAGAGCCTGGATGGGCTTCAGGTAACTGCGGTGGACCCTGAGCAGCTCGTCGCCGATCGTCGAACTCAGTTCTTTGATGAACGTGTCCGGCACATGCCGCGCTATATCGAAGAGCAGCCGGCGCGCCAGTGAATAACCGTTGGTGTGGAGTCCCGTGGAGGGCAGCCCGAGCAGGACGTCGCCGGCCACCGTCCGATCGCCGGTGAGCATCCGGCGCCGCTCGACCGCGCCGACGATGAAGCCCGCGAGATCGTACTCGCCCTCGCCGTAGAAGCCGGGCATTTCCGCGGTTTCGCCGCCGATCAAGGCGCAACCATTGTTGCGGCAGCCGCGGGCGATGCCTTCCACGACCTCCGCCGCCACCGGCGGATTCAGATGCCCGACCGCGAGATAGTCGAGGAAGAACAGGGGCACGGCGCCGTGCACCGCAATGTCGTTCACGCAGTGGTTCACCAGGTCCTCCCCGACCGTATTGTGCCGCCCGGTCATGAACGCAACCTTGAGCTTGGTGCCCACGCCGTCGGCGGAGCTGATCAGGACGGGCTGCTTAAACCCGGATAGCAGGTAGCCGGCGCCGAAAGCGCCGATATCGGTGAGGACATTGCGGTTCAGCGTGCGCCCGGCGAGCTCTTTGATGCGGCCGACCGCCTGGTCGGCGGCATCGATGTCAACTCCGGCTTCTCTGTAGCTGACCGGCTTGCGCGCAGGCATGGTGGAAATTTCATGATATCGGGCCGCGGGGACCGCGCGGGGTCTGCCGGGGCAGGGCCAGGAGCGGAAAGGAGGCTCAGTCGACGAATCCGCGCCAGGTGTTGCCCTTGTCGTCGCGTAGAATCACGCCGTAATCGTCGCAGATCCCGGTGATGGTGCGGCCGTTGGCGTCGCGAAAACGGTAGCGGATGGTGTTGTCATCCTCGCGAACCGCGCTGCCGCGCCAGGTATTACCGAACTCGTCGCGGAGGCGGATGTAATCGCCTTCGCCAAAGCCGAAGACTGAATGCTTATTGGCATTCTCGAAGCGGTGGAACCCCCCAGGAGTTCGGCCGTGGGAGAAACGCCGACGGTACACCATACTTGCAATTATCGGCAAAAAGCCCGTGCGGACCTATCGAGCATTCACCCTAACCAGACAAGGGCTTCGCCTTGATATCCCTTCGGGATATGGGAGGACAGTCAGGATGGCGGTGGTTCGGAGGTGATCAGGGCGCGGGGAGGCTGGGGCGCCGCCACGCGAAGCCCGCCCGCTACGCCGCGCCGGCGGCGACCGGTGTGATCTGCGGGCGGATGACCGCAACCCCGATCCTGCCAAGCGCCTGCTCGAGAGCACGGTAGGCAGCCTCATCCCTGTAGGTGCCGATAATGGCGCCTCCGGAGCCCGCAAAATTGGCCGTCGCGCCCGCCGAGCGCGCCGTCCGGATCATTTCCAGATTGCCTTCGCTGATGCGGTAGATCCTGGCGCGCAGATCGAAGTTGGCATCGATCAGCCTGTCAAGGGTAGTGTAGTCGCGAGCGAGCAGCGCAGCGCGACCCTGAGTGGCGTAGGCGGCCCAGGTCTGCATCGCTGTGACAATCTCCGGATCCGACGCATTCCAGCGCTCCCGCACGTTGTTGTGAAAGACCTCGGTACCCTCGCTCAGGCTGGTGCGATACGCCACGTACACGGGCGGGAGAAAGGCCGGATCGAGCCGCTCGTATTCGCCATAGCCGCGGGCCTCCATCCATTCGCGGGCGAAATCCATATAGACGAGGCCCTCGTAGACCTGAATGACGCGGTCCTGCGGCCCCGCGGGCATGCCGATCTCCCGGGTTTCGGCCTCGAGCGCCAGCTTTGCCTGGATAGGCAGCGGAATCTCGATCTTGAAATATTGGCAGAGCGCGCGCAGTGCCGCGGTAATGATGGCACTGGAGCCACCCATGCCCAGCCGCAGCGGTATGGTCGATTCGTACTCGATGGTGAAGTTACGGTTTTCAAGTTCAATTCCGCGCTCGCGACAGTAGTCGATGAAGCGCATGATGATGGCTTGCAGGATGCGGATGCCGCCGTAATAACCTCGCCAGCGCGTGAGTGCGTACAGCTCGGCGAGATTCTCAAACACCGGCGTGTCGGCCTTTGAGGGCCGGACCTCGAGCCGCGCGCTCGGATACAACAGCACGCGCGCGCGAAAATTCCGGACCAGGAGCGCGATGGTGCGGCCGAAGTAGCCGTCGCTTGGATTGCCCAGCAGCCCGGCGCGCGCGTAGGCGTAGGTTTCGATCATGTTGGGATACTTATAGCATGCGCGCGCTCCTGCAACGCGTTACCGAGGCCCGGGTCGAGGTCGCGGGGCGCACGGTGGGCCAGATCGGCGCCGGGCTTCTGGTCCTGCTCGGCATTGCCCGAACCGATACGCGAGCCGACGCCGATTACCTGGTCGGCAAGGTTCTAGGGCTGCGGATCTTCGAGGACGGGCAGGGGAAGATGAATCTGGCGGTGCAGGAAGTCAACGGTGCGCTGCTGGTTGTGCCACAGTTCACCTTGTATGGCGACTGCCGCAAGGGCCGGCGTCCGGATTACGCGGCCGCGGCGCCGCCGGAGCTGGCGCGCGACTTATACGAGTACTTTGTGGAGAGAGCGCGCGCTCAAAGTATCGTGGTGGAGACAGGTATGTTCCAGGCCAAGATGTCGGTTTCGCTGGTGAATGACGGCCCTGTAACTTTGTCATGTGATTCTGATAAGATAGTGAAGCCGTAACTCATGGACTTAGCCCGTCTTGAGGTTTCGACAGCGGGCTTCACCAGTAACCCCAGAGGAGAAAATCATGCCAAGAGGAGCCAAGCCCGCCATGGACCCGATCGTGCTGGAGGCGGCGCTCGAAGGACTGCAACTGCAAAGGAAGCGGATCGACCAGCAGATCGACCATGTGCGCTCGCTGCTCGGCAAGGGTAGAAGGGGCAGGCCGCGCAAGACGGAGACGAATACGGCCGGCGGCTCCGCGCGGAGGGGCCGGCGGCGGAGGCGTCTATCGGCCGAGGCGCGAAAACGCATTGCAGCTGGCCAGAAGCGGCGCTGGGCGAACTATCGCAAGGCGGCGGCGGCGGCCGAGTAGATTTCAAGCTTTTAAAGAAACTCAGGCACACGCGCGAGGCGCGGCGGCCGCGACTCAGCTTCTCCCGGGGGTCTGGGTTGACCGCTCTCCGGAACCTGAGTTGCGCCCGGCGAGTCCGACGCACTGGAGGAACGTGGTGTGCCACAGTCGCACTCCCGGCCGCGCCGCGCGGGGTGCGAGTTTCCGGCTCGAGTAACAGCGACGTACACGGCGGCCGGGCGCTTATTTCGGTTCCCAGCCGAATTCGCGGATGACGTCCTCGACAGGGCCGGAACGAATGATCCGGCCTTGATCAAAGAAGACCGCGCGAGTGCCGATGGCCCGAGCGAAGCCCGCTTCGTGGGTGGCGATGATTTTGGCCTGCGGCAACCGCCGCAACAAGGCGAGTAAGTCATGCTGGCCCGGGGGGTCGAGAAAGGTGGTCGGCTCGTCGAGCACGAGGATTTCCGGTTGCATCCCCAGCACTCCCGCAATTGCCACGCGACGCTTTTCGCCCGCGCTCAGGCGGTGCGGCGCCTTGTCGAGGGCGTGGAGCATGCCGGCGCGCTCGAGCGCTTCCTTCGCCAGGGTGAGGGCATGCGGCGGCGGGTGGCCGAGATTCAAAGGTCCGAACGCGACATCCTCCAGGACGCTGGACATGAAGAGCTGGTCGTCGGGATCCTGAAACACCAACCCGACCCGAGTGCGAATCGCGGCAAGATTGGCCCGCTCCACGGTGAGACCGCAAACGCTCACCTGTCCCTCGCCGCGGAACAGACCGTTCAGATGATGCACGAACGTAGTCTTGCCCGAGCCGTTGGCGCCGAACAGGATCACGGTCTCGCCGGCAAACAGCTCGAAATTTACTCCATCCAGAGCGAGCGTGCCGTCCTCGTAGCGGTATCGCAGGTTGGAGACGCTGACGAGGGGGTTCACGGTTTCTTAGAAAGCGGGCGCAAAACGAGCCAACGCGCCGGCGACGGCCACAGCGAGGAGGAAAACCGCGTCGGAGGCGCGGAAGCACGGCTGCGCGAGCCTGCGGAACTCGCCGGTAAAGCAGCGGGCGAGCATCGCGTTATGGATATGCGCGGCCCGCAGGTGCGCGCGCGCGAAGAGCACGCCGACTAAACCGGCGGCGGCGCGGAACCGCGCCGGTCTGGAGCGGCGCGCCGCGGCGCGGCTCTCCGCCGCCAGGCGCATGCGTGCCGCCTGCTCGGCAATCACGAACAGGTAGCGGTAGAGGAAGTGGGCGACCGCAGTCAGCGCGGGAGGGGCGCCAAGCCGGCGCGCCGCATGCATCAACTCGGGCATCGCCGTGGCGCCGGCGAGCGTGACCACGGCGACCGCCGATAAGTAGCTCTTCGCGAGCATCGCGAATGCGCGGGACGGATCCCCGGAGACCGCGTTCATCACGGTAAAGGTCAGCGCGAAAGGCAGCACGGCCGAGGCGCGCACAAGCACGCCTGTGAACGGCAATCCCGCCGCAGCCACGCCCGCCAGCAGCAGCACTGTAAAGCCGGCCAGGGCCCGTGGCGGACAGGTTGCGAGCAGGACCAGGATCAGGAGCGCGGCGAGGAGCTTGGCGCGGGCGTCGCGGCGATGGAGGAAACTCCCGCCCCGGGCCCAGTCGTCGAGGGTGAGCGAGAACAACTCATGCGCTCCTGAGGCGACGCGTCAAGCGGGCCGCCAGCGCGCATAACAGGTAGACGACCGCGATACCCGCAAGGCCCGCGGAGGCCTTGCGCAGCCAAGGCGTCCGGAACAGTGCGAGCTCATAATCGGCGAGCGGCGAGTGCAGCAGCGTGACGGAATGGGATGCGATCCCCAGCCGGCCGGCCAGCGCTTCGAGGCCATCGGGGCTGGTGGAAGCAAATACGAAGCCGGCGCCGGCGAGGAGGAAGGCCGCGCCCGCGAGCCACAGCACCGCGCGTGAGGCCCGCGCCGGCTTGCGGATCCAGCCGGGATTCATCCGCTCGAGCGCCTGCAGGACGGCGACTGTCAGCAAGCCCTCGAGCAGGGCCGCGACCACGAACCAGACACCCGCGAATCCCAGGAGCGCGGGCTGCATGGCGACACCGGAAAGCCGCAGTTGCACGAGTGCGAGGGTCGCGCTGGTCAGCACCGAAAGCGCCGCGCCAGTGAAGATCGCGGCACGCCGGAAGCGGCCCGCGCCCCACAGGCTGTATGGGATGTAGGCCGCGGCCACGGCCGCCACCGCGAGATTGAATACATTCGCGCCCAGGGCCAGCACGCCCCCGTCCTGGAACAGCAGGGCCTGGATGGCCAGGATTGCGGTCATCACCAGGGTGGCGGCCGCGGGCCCGACGGTGTAGACCAGCAGCGCGCTGCCGAGCAGGTGACTGCTGGTTCCCGGCGCCACGGGAAAGTTCACCATCTGCGCCGCAAACACGAACGCGCCGAGCACGCCGAGCAACGGAATACGGCTCTCTTCGCGCAGTTCCACGCGCCGCGCCATATAGCCGACAGCAGGCAGGCTGACGGCGTTCAGGGTGGCCCAAACCGGGGCCGACAGGAATCCGTCGGGAATATGCATGGAAAGCTCGTTCCACAGTAGCACGATTCTGGGAATCGTGGCACTCTAAGCCTAAGTTCTTCGGCCCGATTGAAACAAGTCTAGGGACAGCAACAGGTTAGTGAATTTCCGGGAACTGCCTACTGCCTACGGAGCGGGTGTTTATTTCAGTCGCAGGGGGACTCGTAAGAGATCGAAGGCACGCTG
>JACOTZ010000009.1 GCA_016178155.1 Acidobacteriota bacterium | reverse complement strand
CATCTTTCGAACGACCTGGTCTCGGATTTCATCCTCGAGGGCATGGACCGCGCGCTCGGCACGCTCCTGCTGGGACATCTGAGCGAGCACAACAATCATCCGGAAATCGCGCGGCTCAGCGCTTCCCAGGCGCTCGGGCGCTGCGGCGCGCCAGCCCGGCTCATCGTGGCAGAGCCGCGCCAGCAATCGGAAGTCTTTCGGTTCTAAACTGATTCTTGGCGCCGCGGGCGCTCACCCCTGCAATTCTAAAGAGGAGCCCTGTCTTGATCACACGCTATACGCGCCCCGAGATGGGCCGCATCTGGAGCGATGACAACAAGTACCAGCAGTGGCTCGCCGTGGAGCTGGCCGCGAGCGAGGCTCTCGCCGAGCTGGGAGAAGTTCCGGGCGAAGCCGCCGCGAAGCTGCGCCGGCACGCCCAAGTCGATGCGGCCCGTATCAGCCAAATCGAACGAGAGGTCAAGCACGACGTCATTGCATTTACTACATGTGTAGCTGAGAGCATGGCGGCCGCGGGGGAATCGGAGGCATCCCGGTGGTTTCATTACGGACTTACCTCTAATGATGTAGTAGATAGCGCCCAGGCGCTCCAGGTTCGCGCCGCCTCCGAGCTGATTGCGGAGGATCTGGCGGGCTTGTGCGAGGTGCTCAAGCAGCGTGCGTTCGAGTTCAAGAATACGGTTCAGATCGGCCGTACCCACGGCATGCATGCCGAGCCGATCACGTTCGGCTGGAAACTCGCGCTCTGGTACGACGACGTGCGACGCAATCTGGGGAGGTTCCGGGCGGCCGCCGAGGAGATGCGAGTGGGCAAGATCTCGGGCGCGGTGGGTGTGTTCGCCCACATCCGACCCGAGGCGGAGGAACGGATCTGCGCCAGGCTCGGACTGCGCGCGGCACCGATCGCGTCGCAGGTCATCTCCCGGGATCTCCATGCTAACTATGTATCGGTGCTGGCGTTGATCGCCGTCACGCTGGAGAAGATGGCGCTCGAGGTCCGCCATCTGCAGCGCACCGAGGTTGGGGAAGCTGAAGAGCCCTTCAGCGCCGGTCAAAAAGGCTCTTCGGCGATGCCGCACAAGCGCAATCCGGTGACGTGCGAGCAGATTTGCGGTCTCGCGCGAGTGGTGCGGTTGAACGTCCAGCCGGCATTCGAGAATGTTGCGCTGTGGCACGAGCGTGACATTTCGCACTCGTCGGTCGAGCGGATCATTCTCCCCGATTCTACTATTCTTGTAGATTATATGCTGGCTCGAACCTCATGGCTGATCGACGGTCTCGTGGTGCGGCCTGAAAGGATGCGCCGCAACCTCGAGCAAACCCGAGGCCTGGTCTTCTCCGGGCAACTGCTTCTTGACCTCGCCGGGGCCGGTATGCTCCGGGAGGACGCCTACCGAATCGTGCAGTCGCACGCGATGCATTCCTGGGAGACAGACGGCGATTTTCGCGCCGTCATCGAGGCCGACCCGGAGGTCCGCACCTTTCTTGGCTCCGAGCAACTCGCCGGAACCTTTTCGCTCGAGCGCCAGCTTCAGCATATCGACGAAATCTTCAGCCGGGTGTTTCTACAGTAGTAGAATAAAGTTCGGAGTGTTCGGGTTCATGGCTGGATGGGACGTGGGTCGCGCGGTGGTGCGAGTCTCCGGCTCGGCGTTACCGCTGCCTGCCGGTCGGCCGCTGACTCGCCGGTAAAACGGAGTGGCCCAGTGGCTGGGTCCTGGCTGATCGTGGCCGTAAGTTTTCCGGGGCGGAACTCAGGAATACGCAGCCCAACACCTGCTCCGCGGCGGTCCCGCGCGACGGGCCCGGGGGAGGCAGACGGCCTCTTCTGAAGGTCACAGGCTGGCGTACTGTTACCTAGAGTACTGATTTTGCTCTCAGATTTTGCCGCGATATCCCCAATTTGCTGGATCAAAAAGGGCATCGTTAGGTTAGAATGGGGCAGGTGAGAAGCCGGGAGTGGGTGGAATGCCCTACCCCCTATAGGGTTTATCACCTAGGCGTATTACCTAGGAGAGGATCGTAAATGTCCCGAGAGACCCGCGGTGCACGCGCCGCCACGCTGGACCTCGCAAGAGTCCTCGTAGTGGACGATAATCCTACCTCGCGCCTGACCTTGCAGACTGTCCTCGAAGCTTGCGGCTATCGTGTAGACTCCGCCGCGACGGCGGCTGAGGCGGTCGGCAAACTGGAAGACCAGGAGTACGAACTCGTTCTGAGCGATATGCAGATGGAGTCGCCGGAGGCCGGCCTGAAGGTGCTGGCGCATGCACAAATGATGGCGTATCAGCCTGCCACGGCGCTCATTACCGCTGAAAGTTCGGACTCCGGGGCTCAAGCGTCCGATGCAACCGTCCTGGTTCAGCCCGAAGATGTAGCGGGGCTGCTGAGCAAGGTGGCCAACCTCATTGGCGGGCGCGTCAACCGTATGTTGACGCGGCAGTTACGCCAGACGGGCAATTAACTATCCCCGGCTGCACTTACGACCACTGATTCCGGGGCCCGCGGCCCTGCGGCGGCCCAGTGTGCCTCGGCGCTGCCTGAGAAGACTCCCCTGGGAAATTCGACCCATCCTGTTTGGGCGGAATGGCGCCTGACTCGCGGGGTTCGACCGCGTGGGCTCTACTGAGCCGGGGCTCGGCGCGAAGAGTCAAGATCCGGGGCTTCGGGCGAGGCACTGTCGCGCCGGTCGAGATCGCCCGGGCCGGGGCGCTCCTGTATAGTGAGAGGTTCGCTATGGACCGCCGCGATTTTCTGAAGACCCTAGCCGGCGCCGCCCTCGCCGAGGGGCCCGCCGGCGCGCAATCGCGCCCCAATATCGTGCTCATCATGAATGACGATATGGGCTTCTCGGACCTGGGCTGCTATGGCTCGGAGATCCGGACGCCCAACATCGACGGGTTGGCGAATTCGGGTGTCCGTTTCAGGCAGTTTTACAACACTGCGCGCTGCTGTCCGACGCGATCGAGTATCCTGACGGGCCTTTACCCGCATCAGACCGGCGTCGGTCACATGGTAGACAATCCGAAGCCGTTTCCAGGCTACACCGGCGATCTGAACCGCAACTGCGTGACCATCGCCGAGGCGCTGAAGCCCACGGGATACCAGACCTTCATGTCGGGGAAGTGGCACGTAACACCGGTAACCTCGTCGAAGCACAACTGGCCGCGGCAGCGGGGTTTCGACAAGTATTACGGAATCATTCATGGCGCGGCCGACTACTTCAATCCGGTGACTCTGACGCGGGACAACGATGCGGTCCGGCCGGACAAGCCGGACTACTACTTCACCGATGCCATTGCCGATAACGCCATCGCTTACATCGAATCCGCCTCGAGGAAGCGGAGGCCGTTCTTCCTCTACACGGCTTTTACGTCGCCGCACTGGCCGCTGCATGCGCCCGAAGCCGAGATCGCACGCTACCGCGGCCGCTACAAGGACGGTTGGGACGCGCTGCGCGAGGAGCGCCGGAACCGTATGATCCGGCTGGGAATTATCGACGAACGCCGGCCGCTCACGCCGCGCGACAGCCGCGTGCCGGCATGGAAGGACGCGCCCAACACGGATTGGCAGCAACGCAGGATGGAAGTCTACGCGGCGCAGATCGACCGCATGGACCAGAACATCGGCAGAATCCTGGCCGCCTTGCGCGCGACCGGGCAGGAACAGAACACGCTGGTGATGTTCCTTGCCGATAACGGCGGGTGCGCGGAAGAACTCGGGCCCAAAGCCGCCGGATTGCACGTCCCCAGGCAGACGCGCGACGGGCGGCCGGTGCGGATCGGCAATGTTGCGGGGATCATGCCGGGCGCCGAGGATACTTACCAGAGCTACGGCATCGCGTGGGCAAACACCTCCAACACGCCGTTCCGGCTCTACAAGCATTGGGTGCACGAAGGCGGAATCTCCGCGCCCCTGATCGCGCGCTGGCCGGCGGGGATCAAGGCGCAGGGGCGGCTCACCAGCGAACCTGCACACCTGATCGACATAATGGCAACCTGCCTCGACGTGGCGGGGGCGAAGTACCCGGCGACGCGAAAAGGCCAGCCGGTTACGCCGCTCGAGGGGAAGAGCCTGCGCCCGGCATTCGACGGCGGCAAGGTGCAGGGCCGCGAGGCCATCTACTGGGAGCACGAGGGCAATCGCGCCATCCGGCACGGCGATTGGAAGCTGGTTTCGCGCCACCCAGACCGGTGGGAACTGTACAACATGGTTGCGGACCGCACCGAAATGAGCAACCTGGCGGAGAAGGAGCCGGTGCGCGCCGAGCGGATGGCGGCGGCTTACGGCAAGTGGGCGGCGCGCGCCAACGTCGAGCCATGGGAGAAAGTGCGGGCCGCCCCGCGCACTCCCGCGCCGATTCCTCCCGAATAGCGGGAGCCAGCCTACCCTGCTTTGACGCCGCGGCAGCGGAAGGCTGGTTTGAGGCCCGAAGCCACGTGCCGCGGCTTGCGGGCGCCGTTTTCCAACCAGGCGCTGGTCCTACTTGCTTCGATAGGGTTCGTACCAGTTGTGCCGCGGCCGTTTGGGTGTGTAAGCGGCATTGGGCAGATCGTCCTGGGTGCGGATGGTCCAGCAGAGCAGAGACTCCATGAGCCGCTGCCGCGGGGCCGCCGCTTCCGGTTTCCCGAAGAGGTTCGTCAACTCGTAAGGGTCTTCGGCCAGATTGTAAAGTTGTCCGCTCCCCATCATGTCGAGGGTGAGCTTCCAGTCCCCCATTCGCACCATCTTCATATTGCCGCTCTGGGTGACTGGGTTCAGTTCGTCGTAAGTCGGAATCGCGCCTGGTCTTCCCGGAATCCTTCCCCAGCGCGGATCGATCGCATCGGCATCGGTGTAATGCATGCCGCCGAATCCGACTTCCGCGTAGATACTTTCGAACTCGGCCCGCGGGTAGTCGCCGCCCGTCAGCAGCGGCCACAGGCTGCGCCCCTGCACGCCCGCGGGAATCGGCGCGCCGATGGCTTCACAGAGCGTCGGCATGACGTCGGCGGTCGAAACAAACGCAGGCACATTCCGCTGCGATTTGATCCCGCCGCCCGACCAGACCATCGGGATCCGGGTCAAGACCTCGGGCAGTTCCACTCCTTTTCTCTCCAGCCCGTAGTCGCAGAAGAAATCGCCATGGTCGCTCAGGAAGACGATGATCGTCCAGTCGAGAGTTCCGGCCGATTCCAGGTGGCGGATCAAACGGCCCACCTGGTCGTCGATGAGGCGGAGCATGCCCAGGTAGTTTGACCGCGTCCGGCGCCAGTTCTTGTCGTACTCGGGATAGGTCGTCTCCTCGAGCCGGCGCAGCCACTGCCATTTGAATCCTTTGCGCGCCAGGACTCCCGGACCGACGGCGCGCGCCGGCACTCGATCCGGCGGGAACATATCGAAGTACGGTTTTGGCACCTGATAGGGGTTATGCGGCTCCGGAAAACTCACCCACAACGCGAACGGTTGTTGCCCGGCGCCGCGGATGAAGTCGATCGCATCGGACACGATCCGATAGGGGAACTGCATCTCGAGGGGGAACGGCGTCGGCTGGCCGGGAGTGCCGAAATTCAGCCGCTGCATCCAGTTGGTGAACTCAGCATATTCGCCGGGAGCTTGTGGCGGTATGTACCCATTCAAGTGCATGTACGGACGCCAGAAATCAAGCCGCGCTTCAGTGAGGTAGCTGTGGTTCTTGCCGCACAGACCGGTCCGATAGCCCAGTTGCTTGCAGACCTGGAACAGATCCTTGTCGAAGTACGCGGCCTTGGACGCGCTGTTCTGCCGCACGCGATGCGCATGCGGCCAACGGCCAGTGAGCAGGCTGACGCGCGCCGGGACGCAGAGCGGCGCCGTGGTGTAGGCGCGGTCGAAGGCCACCCCGCGCTCCGCCAACCGGTCCAGCGCCGGCATCGTGTCCAGTGGGAAGCCGCCCCGCTGTGTTAGCCCGGCGCGCTGCTGGTCAGCCATGACGATGAGGAGGTTCGGGAGCCGGGATCGTTGCGCAAGGGCAGCCGGCGCGGCGGCGCTCGAGCGGAGGAAGTCTCGTCGATTCAACATGGCGCGTCCGTGGGACCCCTTA
>JACOTZ010000207.1 GCA_016178155.1 Acidobacteriota bacterium | reverse complement strand
GGGCGTCGATTTCGCCGACTACGATCGCTCCGGCCGCCAGCATCTGCTGGTCGGCAACTTCTCGAACGAGATGCTCGCGCTCTACCACAACGAGGGTACCGGGCTGTTTGTGGACGAAGCACCGCGCTCGCCGGTGGGACGATCGAGCCTGTTGAGCCTCGCCTTCGGCGTCTTCTTTTTTGATTACGACCTTGACGGGCACCCCGACATCTTCGCTGCCAACGGGCACGTCGACGAAGAGATCGGGCGCGTGCAGCCGAAGATCCAATACAAGCAGCCGCCGTTACTGTTCCGCAACGCGGCAAAGGGCCGGTTCGAGAATGTGAGCGGGACGGCGGGCGCCGCGCTGGCGCGGCCCATCGTGGCGCGAGGCGCCGCCTACGGCGATTACGACCGCGACGGCGACCTCGACGTGCTCCTCACCACCAACCACGGGCCCGCCTATCTGCTTCGCAATGACGGCGGCAATCGCAATCACTGGATCTCGCTGCGGCTGGCCGGCGTCAAGTCGAACCGCAGCGCCTTGGGGGCGCTGGTGCGGGTCGAAAGCGCCTCGGGACCGCAGAGCCAGATGGTGCACAGCGGTTCGAGCTATTGCTCGCAGAGCGATCTCGCGCTCACTTTCGGCTTGGGCCGGGATAGCAGGGTCACCTCGGTTCACGTGTTCTGGCCGAACGGCGCCCGGCAGCGCTTCGAGAACGTGGCTCCCAACCGGCACTACAGCATCGCTGAAAGCGGCGCACTGACGCCGCTGCGTTAGCCGTGGCTCAGAACACTTCCGCTGATTTGACGGCACTTACTGAGCCGCGCGCGTCAGCAAGCGGTTCGAAATCCTGTCGGTGACGAACTTCGGTTAGTGCGGTCTATACCGGAAGCCGTATTGCGAGACGCGATCGGCTGCCGCTGATCGGTCGCGCCGCGTAGAATGAAGGGTAATTCCCCTATGAATCCTAAACTGCGTATCGCCGCGATCACCGACGAATTTTCGCCCACGGACCTGGGCAAAGCCCTCGATGCCATGGCCGCCATCGGCATGACGGGCGCCGAGCTGCGCATGGTGTTCGGCAAGAACATCCTGGATCTTAGTGACCAGGAGCTGGACCGCGCCATTGATGAGGTGCGCTCCCGGAACATGGAGATCATGTCCATTTCATCGCCGCTGCTCAAGTGCGTTCTGCCCAACGCGCCCGAGGTGGATCCGCGGTTCCAGCACGACATCTTCGCGTCCAAGCACACCTATGAGGACCAGCCGCGGCTGGCCGAGCGAGCCTTCGCGATCGGCAGGCGCACGGGAGCGAAGATCATCCGCGTGTTCTCCTACTGGCGCACCATCGCGCCGGAAAAGTGCCTCGGCGCCGTCATCGATACGCTGGGCAAGCTGGCGGAAAAAGCGGCGAAACACGACCTGATCATCGGCCTCGAAAACGAGCACGCCTGCAACATCGCCACCGGCGTGCAGACCGCGGCCGTGCTCGGCGAGGTACGGCATCCGAATCTCATGGTGGTCTGGGACCCGGCCAACGCGTATGTCAGCGGTGAGATCCCCTACCCGAACGGCTACAAGCTGCTGCCTCCGAACCGCATTGCGCACGTGCACGCGAAGGACTGTCACGTCGAAGGACATGCCCCGGTGTGGGGCCCGCTGGGCACGCGCAGTATCGACTGGAAGGGGCAGATCGCGGCGCTCCTCTCCGACGGCTATGAGGGCTGGCTCAGCCTCGAGACGCATTGGGCCGGCCCGAGCGGCAACAAGTTCGAAGGCAGCGTCATCTGCGGCTGGAACCTGAGGGGCTTGGCAGCGGCCTGAGATTCGCCTAAACTGAAGGACACAGCGGAGGGGCTGTGATCCAGCAACCTACTTTACGCCAGATCACGATCATTTCCCGGCGCGGCGCATTGCGCTCTCTGGGCGCGGCCGCCCTCGCCGGCGCCGGATTGCTCGAGGCCACGCCCGAGATGGTCGAAACCGAGCCGAACATCGAAGGCCCGTACTACAAGGCTCATGCTCCGAAGCGCCTGCAGCTTCTCGAGCCAAGTATGAAAGGCACGCACCTCGACTTAACCGGCCGGGTGTTTCAACATCCGCGGCGAGCCGGCCGCCGGCGCAGTTCTGGACGTATGGCAGGCCAGCAGCGAAGGCCAGTACGACAACACCGGTTACACGCTTCGCGGCATCATCCAGGCCGACGAGCGCGGCGTCTACCGGCTCAAGACCGTCGTGCCGCGCTACTACAAAGCCGGATCGATCATCCGGCCCGCGCACATCCATTTCAAGCTGCGCGCGACCGGCTGCAAGGAGCTGACCACCCAGCTCTACTTTAAAGGCGACCCCTACAACTCGTCGGACCAGTGGGTGCGCGCGTCGCTCATGATCGACCCGCAGGGCGACGCCGCGGCCAAACGCGCGAAGTTCGATTTTGTTCTCCACACGGCGTAGCCCGGTGATTTGACCGGGCCGCCGGAGAGCCCCGTGCTCGCGCGGCTGGTCTTGCTCGCGCGCCCGCGTTGTTCTATCGAAACAGCGCCGCTGTGTTATTCTGAAGACCAGTCACAGGCAGTATGCGCCCGCGGACAGTTGGTTTTGCAGTGCTTTTGGCGGCTTGCCTGTGGAGCGCGCTGTACGGCTTCCAGCAGCGCCGCCCGCGCTACTACTCGCTCTTCTACGACAACGCTCCCGTCGTGACTCCTCCCGACGCCGGAGAGAAGACGGAATTCGCCTTCGCGCGTATGCGCTACCCGTCCTACGGCCGCGGACCGGGCGGCATTTGGGCGATGCGCGGCAACTGGACCATCGATTTCCCCAAGGCCGACCGCCACTTCGTCCAGGGCGTCCGCCGCCTCACCCGGATTCACACGCGCTCCGTCGAAGAGATCGTGGACCTCAGCGGCGACCAGCCGTACGACTGGCCCTGGCTCTACGTCGTCGAGCCCGGTCACTGGGAGTTGACCGAAGCGCAGGCAGCCAAGTTGCGCGATTACCTGCTGCGCGGCGGCTTCCTGATGACCGATGACTTCCATGGGACCTTCGAGTGGAAGGTCTTCATGGAGAGCATGATCCGCGTCTTCCCCGACCGGGCGGTGGTCGACCTGGATAACTCGGACCCGATCTTCCATGTCCTGTACGATCTCGCCGAGCGCTTCCAGGTGCCGGGCGTAGTGACTTTCGGGACTGGCCGGACCTACGAATATGACGGTGTGGAACCGCGCTGGCGCGCCATTTTCGACGATAAAGGCAGAATCATGGTGGCCATCTGCCACAACATGGATTTGGGAGACGCATGGGAACATTCCGACAACCCCGAGTATCCGGAGAATGCCGCTTCGCTGGCCTACCGCATCGGGATCAACTACATTATTTATGCGATGACGCACTGATCCTGCGTAACCGCGCACAGTTCGGGGCCGTTACTCAAGTGCGGGCGTGGCGCAAGCGGACGGTGTGATTGTGGCAGGCGGTTGCGGACATGTTTGAGCTTCTCTTCAAGTACCCCGCGGCGGTCTTCTCCAAGGGCGATCTCGTCCTGCTCGGGAGCTGGCCGGCGTGGCTCCTGGGGGCGCTGGCGGCGGCCGCGGCCGCGGCGCTGGCGATTCCCGTCTGGCGGTCTCTGCACACCCGCCGCACCCCGCTCGACCGGGCGCGCGCCGGGGTCATTTGGGGGCTGCAGACGTTGTTTGTCGCGCTGCTTCTGCTCGTGCTGTGGCAGCCCGCCGTCAGCGTCGCCACGCTGCGGCCACAACAGAATGTGATTGCCGTGCTCGTGGATGACTCCCGCAGCATGGCCATCCGCGACCAGGGTTCCAGCCGCCGCGACCGCGCCGTCGAGGTGTTGAACGGCGGCCTGCTCGATCAGCTTAAGAAGAAGTTCCAGGTCCGTCTGTACCGCGCCGGCGGCGAGCTGGAGCGGATCGAAAAACCCGATGCGCTCAACGCCGGCGTGCCGGTCACGCGGCTCGGCGAGGGCCTGAAGCGCATCGCCTCCGAGGCTACCGGGCTGCCGATCGGCGCCGTGGTGCTGCTCAGCGATGGCGGCGAGAACGCCGGCGGGCTCGACCTGCCGACCATCAACGAGATCCGCCGCCACCGCATTCCCGTCCATACCGTCGGCTTCGGGCGCGAGAAGCCCGCGCGCGACCTCGAGATCCTGGACGCGCAACTGCCCGCGCGCTCGCTCGCCGACTCCAGGCTGAGCGCGCAAGTCAGCTTCCGCGGGTACGGCTACGGCGGGCGCAAGGCGCGCCTCATGCTTAAGGAGGGCGAGAAGACGCTGGCGTCACGCGAAGTCGCGCTCAAACCGGATGGCGCTGTCCAGACCGAGTCGCTCCTGTTCAACGCCGGCGGCGCGGGCGCGAAGGCGTATCACATCGCCCTCGATCCGCTGGATGGGGAAGAGAACGTCCAGAACAATGCGCTCACCCGCATGGTGAACATCGAGTCGAACCGGCTGCGCATCCTCTACATTGAGGGCGAGCCGCGGTGGGAGTACAAGTTCATCCGCCGCGCGGTGGAAGAGGACCGCAACCTGCGGCTCATCTCCATGCTCCGGACCACCCAGAACAAGATCTACCGCCAGGGCATCGACGACCCCAAGGAGCTGGAACAAGGTTTTCCCGCGAAGGTGGAGGAATTGTTCGCCTACCAGGGGCTGATCGTGGGCGGCGTCGAGGCCGGCTATTTCACCGGCGCCCAACTCGAGCTGATCCGGCAATTCGCCGATCGCCGCGGCGGGGGCGTGCTCTTCCTCGGCGGCCGGGCCGGGCTGGCCGAGGGCGGCTATGCACAGACGCCGCTCGCCGAGATGCTTCCGGTGGTGCTGCCCGGCCGCAAGAACACGTTCCGCCGCGACCCGGCGAATGTCGAGCTGACCGCGGCCGGTCGTGACAGCCTGCTCTGCCGCATCGAAGACGATCCCGAGCGTAACCTGGGGCGCTGGAAGAAGCTCCCCTACCTCATGAACTACCAGGATCCCGGAACGCCCAAGCCGGGCGCCGTTGTCCTGGCAGACGCGCTTCCCACCAGCGGCGGCCGCCTGCCGCTGCTCATCACCCAGAATTACGGGCGCGGCCGCACCGCGGTCTTCGCCACCGGCGGAAGCTGGCGCTGGCAAATGCAGCAGCCGCTTGAAGACATGTCGCACGAGGTGTTCTGGCAGCAGCTCCTGCGCTGGCTGGTTTCGGGAACCTACGGCCACGTGATTTCCTCCACGCCCAAGTCCGTGTTGTCCGACGAGATCACCGTGCAGCTCCGCACCGAAGTGCGAGACCGCACGTATCTGCCCATGGCTGATGCGCGCGTGGAAGCGCGCGTCCTCGGTCCGGAAGGCCTGGCGGAGACGGTCGAGCTGCGGCCCGATCCGGTCAACGAAGGCGTGTATCTCGCGGATTGGTCCGCTTTGAAGGCGGGCTCGTATGTGGTCGAGGTCGCTGCAAAGCGCGGCGAAGAGGAGATGGGACGCGACCTGCTGAGCTTCCGCCGCGAGGACGGCGTCGCCGAGCACTTCCACACCAACCAGAACCGCGAGCTGCTCGAAAAGCTCTCGCAGCAGACCGGGGGGCGCTACTACCAGCCGGGCCAGGTAAGCAAGCTGCCGGAAGAGATCTCGTATTCGGAAGGCGGTATCAGCACCCGTGAAACGCGGGATCTCTGGAACATGCCGGTTCTGTTCCTTGCGGCCCTGATGATCCGGTCGAGCGAGTGGCTGCTGCGGCGGAGATGGGGGATCGTATGACGTGGGCCGCGCTCCTGCTCGGCGGCGCGCTGACGGCCTCGGCGGCCACCTACTCGGTAACCGTCGCCGGGCTCGGCGGCGAGCCCGATTACGAGCAGCGCTTTACGGCCTGGGCCGCCGAGGTGGACAGGCTCCTCAAGGGCTCGGGTGGGGACGTCATCTCCGAGACTCTGCAGGGCCCGGCCGCCACGATCGCCAACCTGCGGGCGGCACTGGAGAAGATCGCGAAACAGACGCAGGCCCAGGATACGCTGGTAGTAATGTTGATCGGCCACGGCTCCTACGATGGCGTCGATTACAAGTTCAATCTACCGGGTCCGGACCTGACCGCGACCGGGCTGGCGGCGCTCCTCGACCGCGTGCCCGCGGGCCGGCAGCTCGTGGTCAACGGCACGAGCTGCAGTGGCGGCTCCGTACACGCGCTGCTGAAGCCCAACCGCACGGTGGTGACCGCCACCAAATCCGGCACCGAAAAGAATGCCACCGTATTCGCGCGCTACTGGATCGAGGCGCTGCGCGACACCTCGTCGGACACGGACAAGAACGAGGTCATCTCCGCCCTTGAAGCCTTCCAGTACGCCGAACGCAAAACCAAGCAGTTCTATGAAACCCAGAAGCGCCTAGCCACCGAGCATCCGTCGCTCGATGGCGGCGATCCGCAGTCGCAGCCCGGGGCCGCCCGCATTGCGCTGCTGCGTATCGGTTCGGTCCAGGCGGCGGCCAAGGATCCGGCCAAGAAGGCGCTGCTCGACAAGCGCGAAAGCCTGGAACAGCAGATCGATGCGCTCAAGCTGAAGAAGGCGGCCATGCCGGCGGAGGAATACCGCAAGCAGCTCTCGACGCTGCTGCTCGAGCTGGCGCGCACCCAGGCGGAGCTGGATAAGTAAGTGAACAGGCTGTTCCGGTCGTGGCTGTGTCTTGCGCTGGCGCTTTCCGCCGCCGCGCAGACGGCCGAGAACTGCAGCTCCGGCGCGGGCGGCGTTTTTCCCAATCGCGAAGCATACGATCAGTTCAGGCAGACGTGCCTGCAGGGACTGCTGCGCAGCGCCAATCCGGCGGTCCAGGCCGAAGGCTACTGGGTGCTGCGGCAATATAAGGAGGCGAACGAGAAGTTCAAGGCCGCCGTCGCGCAGTACCCCAAGAACCCCGATTACCGGGTGCGCTGGGGCCGCCTGCTGCTCGAGCGCTTCAACAAAGCCGACGCCGCCGACCTGTTCGGCGAGGCTCTCGTCATCAATCCCAACCACGCCGGCGCGACCCTCGGGCTGGCCCTGGTCGCCTCTGACGGCTTCGACGTCAAGGCGGTCGAGCTGGCCGAGAAGGCCGTCCAGCTCGATCCCAAGCTGGTGGAGGCGCAGACGCTGCTCGCCAAGCTCGCGCTCGAGGACAACAACCCGGAGAAGGCCGCCGCCGAGGCGCAAAGGGCGCTCAAGATCTCCGCGAACGCGCTCGAGGCCATGGCAGTCCTGGCGACCATCGACTGGCTGAACGACAAACCGAACACTCCCTGGGAAGAACGGATTCGCAAGCGCAATCCCATCTATGGCGAAGCCTACGCGATCGCGGCGCATTTCCTCGTTTTGAACCGCCGCTACGAAGAGGGCATCCGGTTTTATCGCAAGGCGCTCGAGATCGATCCGACGCTCGACGAGGCGCGCGCCCAGCTCGGCGTCAACCTGATGCGCCTCGGCCTCGAGCAGGAAGCCCGCGCGGAGCTGGAGCGCGCCTATAACAACGGCTTCACGAACGCGCTCACCGCCAATTCCCTGACTCTGATGGACAGCTACAAGAACTTCGTCACGCGCAAGACGCGCACGACGGTTCTGAAGCTGCACAAGAAAGAAGCCGACCTGCTGGGGCCCTACTTTGAAGATGAGCTCAAGCGCGCCATCGCCACTTACGAGAAGAAATACCACGTGAAACTGGATCGCCCGGTCCAGCTCGAGGTGTATCCCGACCACGAAGATTTCGCGGTGCGCACGCTCGGCATGCCCGGACTCGGCGCGCTCGGCGTCACGTTTGGCTATGTGGTCGCCATGGACAGTCCGTCCGGTCGAAAGCCCGGCAGCTTCCACTGGGCGAGCACGCTCTGGCACGAGCTGAGCCACGTCTTTGTGCTTGCCGCCACGAACCACCGCGTTCCACGGTGGTTCACCGAGGGCATGGCGGTGCACGAGGAGACCGCGGTCTCGCCCGACTGGGGCGACCGCCTCGATCCGGAAACCATCAGCGCGATTCGCAACAAGAAGCTGCTGCCGGTCGCGCAGCTCGACCGCGGCTTCATCCGCCCCGCCTATCCCGGCCAGGTAACGGTGTCCTACTTCCAGGCAGGCCGCATCTGTGATTACATCGCGCAGAACTGGAGCTACCAGAAGCTGCTTGACATGATGCACTCTTTCGGGAAGGGCAAGAGCACGCCGCAGGTGGTCGAGGAACACCTGGGCGTGAAACCCGAGGAGTTCGACGTGAAATTCCTCACCTGGCTTGACAGCCAGGTGAAGCGCACCGCCGACGGTTTCGACGGCTGGCGCAAGCGGCTCCGCGCCATTGCCGAAGCCGCCAAGGCGGGCAGGCACGACGACGTGATCCGCGAGGGTAAGGCCATACGCGACATCTATCCGGATTACGTCGAGGCCGGTAGCGTCTACGAATTTCTCGCCGATGCCTATCTCGCCAAGGGCGAAAAGCAGGCGGCGATGCAGCAGCTCGAGAAATATGCGCTGGCCGGCGGGCGCAACCCCAAGCTGATTCAAACGCTCGCGACGCTGCAGGAGGAGCTCGGCAAGAAACAGGAAGCGGCCTACACGCTCGCGCGTCTGAACCTCATCTATCCCATGGACGAAGAGCTGCACAAGCGCCTGGGGGATTTGTGGATGGAAAGCGGCAACCTGCAGGGCGCCATCCGCGAATACCGGGCCGTGGTCGCGTCCCGGCCGATCGACGCGGCCGCGGCTCACTACAACCTCGCGCGGGCACTCAAACGCGCCAACCGCGCCGGGGACGCAAAGGAACAGGTCTTGCTGGCGCTCGAGGCAGCACCCGGCTTTAAGCCGGCCCAAAAATTACTACTAGAACTCTCTCAATGACACAGGCGACTATCGTACCGACGCTGGAAACATCGGAGCTCAAGCAGCGCATTCTGCGCTTTCAGGAGGTCGAGGAGCAAATCGTGCAGCAGGTCCGGCGAGTCATCGTCGGACAGGAGGAGGTGCTCGAGCAGGTGCTCATCGCGCTGTTCGTCGGCGGGCACTGCCTCATCACCGGTCTGCCGGGCACGGCGAAGACGCTCCTGGTTCGCACCATCGCGCAGACGCTCGGGCTCGAGTTCAAGCGCATCCAGTTCACGCCGGACCTGATGCCGTCCGACATCACCGGCACCGACATCATCGAAGAAGACCCGACCACCGGTCGCCGCACCTGGACATTCGTGCCGGGTCCGATTTTCGCCAACATTCTGCTGGCCGACGAGATCAACCGGACGCCTCCCAAGACGCAGTCGGCGCTGCTCGAGGCCATGCAGGAACGCGCCTGCACGGTCCGCGGGCATCATTACAGGCTGCCGTCGCCGTTCTTCGTGCTGGCGACGCAGAACCCGATCGAGCTCGAGGGCACCTACCCCTTGCCCGAGGCGCAGCTCGACCGCTTCCTCTTCAACACCGTGCTCGATTATCTTTCGGCCGATGACGAGATGAAGGTCATCGACCTCACCACGACGACGCATGTCGCGCAGGCCGACGCGGTAACCACCGCCGAGGAGATCCTGGATTTCCAGCAGCTCGTGCGCATGGTGCCGATTGCGGAGTCGGTGGCCCGCTACGCGGTGGACATCGTGCGCGCCAGCCGGCCGGTGGATCCCGAAGCGCCCGACTTTATCCGCAAGTACGTGAACTTCGGCGCCAGCGTCCGGGGCGCGCAGTTCCTGGTGCTGGCAGCCAAGGCGCGGGCGCTGATGCGGCGCCGTTACCACGTGATGTTTGAGGACATCGCGGCGCTGGTCACTCCGATTCTGCGCCACCGTCTGCTGCTGAATTTCCACGCCGAATCGGACCGGCTTTCGACCGACGATATCCTCAAGAGACTGCTCGAGGCGAAACCGCTTCCCCGGGGTTGACGGCCGTGCTGCAGCGCTACCTCGATCCTTCGGTTCTCGCGAGCATCTCCGGCCTGGAGCTGATCGCGAAGACGGTGGTCGAGGGTTTTATTGCCGGCCTTCACCGCTCGCCCGACTTCGGCTTCAGCCAGGAGTTCGCCGAATACCGCGCCTATACCGAAGGCGACGACCTCCGCCACGTGGACTGGAACGTTTACGCGCGCACCGAGCGCGCCTACCTGAAGCGCTATCGCGGCGAAACCAACACCCAGCTCACCATGCTGCTCGACGCCAGCAACTCGATGACCTTCGGCTCGCACCAGGTGAACAAGCTGGAATACGCCAAGTACCTGGCGGCCTCGGTCTGCTACCTGGCCGGCCATCAGCGCGACGCGGCGGGCATCATCGTGTTCGATGACGACATCCGGAACTACGTGCAGCCTTCGAGCCGGCAGGGGCAGCTTCACCGTATGCTGCACGCGATCGGGAAGGCGGTTCCGGGCAAGCGCACTAACTTCGCCAAACCGTTCCTGCACTGCCAGCAGTTCCTGCACCGGCGCGGGATGATCGTGGTCATCTCCGATTTCTACGAGGCAGCCGGACGCGTCATCAAGGCCATCGAGCCGCTCCGCTACCACGGCAACGAGGTCGTGCTGTTCCACGTGCTCGATCCGCAGGAGATCCAGCCCTCGCTCAAGCAGCCCGCGCTGCTGATTGACATGGAAACCGACGACGCGATCGAAGTGACGCCGGACTACGTGCGCCATGAGTACCGCTCCAGGATCGACGGCCACATCAGCGCGCTGCGCGAGGGCGCGATCCGCGCCGGCATCGATTACTTCCTGCTTCCGACCGACCGCCCGCTCGATGAAGGTCTGCGCGAGTATCTCACCATCCGGCAGGGGAGGATGTGATGGGCTTCTTCTCCCCCTGGTTTCTCGCCGGATTTCTTGCGGTAGGGCTGCCGATCTATATCCACCTGCTGCAGCAGCACAAGACCACTCCGCTGCCCTTCAGCTCGCTGATGTTCTTCGAGCGGCGGACCCAGAGCTCGGTGAAGCACCGGCGTTTGAAGTACCTCCTGCTGTTCGCCATGCGTGTAGCGCTGCTCATTCTGCTGGCGCTCGCGTTTGCCAACCTGTACGTGAGTTGTGCGAGGCCCGCGGGCGCGACCGGCAATAAGCTCTCCATCGTTGCCATCGACAACTCGTTCAGCATGCGCGCGGGCGACCGTTTCGAGCAGGCCCGGCGCGGCGCTTTGGGCGTCCTCGCAGCGCTTCGTCCCGGCGATACCGCGCAGATCATCGCCTTCGACTCGCGGGTACAGATTCTGACACAGCCCATCGAGGACGCGGGCGCGCTGCGCAGCGCCGTGCAGTCGCTGCAGCCCGGGGACGGCCGCAGCTCCTACGGCGAGCTGAGCCGCGCGTTGCGCTCGCTCGCGCAGGCCAGCCGCATTCCGGTGGAAGCGCACGTCTTCACGGATATTCAGCGCACTTCGCTGCCCGTCCCTTTCTCTGAGCTCGCGGTTGACTCAAATACGCGGCTCGTCGTTCACCCCGTCGCCAGGCGCACCGAGCCGAACTGGTTCGTCGAGACGGTGAACGCACCCCCCGCCATCTACCAGCCGAACAAGGTGCGGATCCAGGCAACCGTCGCGGGCGCCGGGACCGAGGCCGCAACCCTCAGGGCGTCGCTGGCGCTCAACGGCAACGTGGTCGAGAGCAGGGAAGTCGCGGTCGCCGCCGGCGGGCGCGCCACCGCCGAGTTTTTCCTCAACGAAGCGCCGTACGGGTTGAACCGGGGCGAAGTGCGGATCGAATCGCGCGACCGGCTTCCGGCCGACGACCGCTTCCCGTTCTCCATCGAGCGTAAGGAAGCAAGCCGTATCCTCTTCGTCCACGAAGCCCGCAACTCCCGGGCGGTCCTCTATTACCGCGCCGCCATCGAAGCCTCGCCTGATTCGGGCTTCTCCGTTGAATCGGTGACCGCCGATCAGGCGGCGAATCTTGACCCGAAAAAATTCGCGATCGTGGTGTTGTCCGACGTGGCCGCGCTGCCCGGCGCGCTCGAAGCGTCCCTGAACTCGTATGTGAACCAGGGAGGCTCGGTGCTGATCTCGCTGGGGCCGGCCGCGGCGACCCGATCCCGGGTTCGGGTGTTTGAGGAGGCGCTGGCCGGGACCTCGTACGCCGCCCGCAGCGGCGACCGCTTTCAGACGGCCGCTTCCGTCGACGCCTCACATCCCGCCCTCGAGCTCGTCAATCACTTCGAAGGCGTGAAATTCTTCCAGGCGGTGCGCGTGACACCCGGAAAGGCTCGTATCCTGGCGCGGCTCACGGACGATACCCCCCTCGTGCTCGAAAAGAAAGCCGGTGACGGCCGGATCCTGGTTTTCGCCTCGACCTTCGATAACGTTTCGAACGACCTTCCGCTGCACGCGTCCTTCGTTCCCTTCGTGCAGAGAAGCGCACAATATCTGAGCGGCTTCGACAGCACTCCGGGACACTTCCCGGTCGGCTCGCACGCCGACCTGCGCTCGGCGCGCGAGGCGGCCACCGCGGTCGAGGTGGTCGCGCCCGGTGGAGGCCGCGCGCTTTCCTTGCGCGAGGCAGCGACGGCACGGTCATTCGAGCTTGCCCGGGAGGGTTTCTATGAGGTTCGCCGCGGCAGCAACCGCAACGAATTGCTCGCGGTCCACGCCGACCGCCGCGAATCGAACCTCGACGTTGTGCCGCAGGAGACGCTGGCTCTGTGGCAGAACGCGGGAGACGGCCCGCAGGGCGCCGGAGGTCCGGCCGAACCGGGTGAGCGCCGCGTGGGCCTGTGGTGGTATTTTGCGCTGGCGCTGCTGGCGATGGCGATTGTGGAATCAGTAGTCGCCTCCCGGTATCTCTCGGTAGAGCGGGAGGCGGGCGCCGCCGCGGCGGGGAGGCGGGCAGCGTGAGATGCTGGGGTAAGAGTGGCGTCCCGCACGCACGCGCGCGGCTCGGAGGTGTTCATGCTGAGCCGTGACCGTGAGAGAGCGGCTGTCAAACGCAGTGCGGGACATCACACCAGAGGCGGCTTTCGCGCCTGGAGGTTGTAGCGGCGGGATTCGACGGAGGGAGTATGAACCCACTCGAGCAGGTCAACAACTATCTGCGGCTGATCGAGAGGAGGCTGCGCTGGAGCGCGCTTTCCCGCGGCATCGCTTATCTCGCCTCGATTGCCCTGGTGTGTACGGTTCTGCTGGTCCTGTACACGAACTCCTACGCGTTCTCCCCGGCAAGCCTGCTCATCGCCCGCATCGTCCTCTTCCTCGCGCTGGCGCTGGTGCTCGCGTTCGGGCTGTTTGTCCCGCTGCTGCGGCTCAACCGCCGGCGCGCCGCGCGCCGCGCCGAGGAGTTCTATCCGTCCTTCGAGGAGCGCCTGCTGACCTTCGCGGAAAGCAAGACCGAGAACCCGTTGATGGAGCTGCTCGCCTCGGACACCGTCGAGGTTGCCGGCCACGCCAGCCCCGAAACCGTCGTCGCGAATCGCTGGCTGTTCGGTCCGCTGTCCGCCGCCCTGGTCTCGGCCGCCGTGCTGCTGTGGCTCATCTTCGCCGGCCCCGGTTTCCTCGGCCACGGCGCGTCCCTGCTTTGGGCGGGCACACCCAAGGGCGGGCTCCAGGCCTTCTACGACATCCTGATCAGCCCCGGCGACCGCGCGGTTCGCCGTAACTCCGACCAGCCCATCACGGCGCAAACCGTCGGCTTCCAGTCGCAGCGCGCCGTTCTCCATGCCCGGTTCGAGGGCACGACAAAGTGGGAGCAGGCTCCCATGATGGTGGCGCCAGGCGGCTCCTCGCACCAGTTCCTCTTCGCCGCACTGCCGTCCAACGCCGAGTACTACGTGGAAGCCGGCGGGGTGCGCTCGAAGACCCACAAGCTGTCGGTCATCGACTTGCCCGCGATCCGGAAAATGCGGGTCACATATAAATACCCGTCGTGGGCCGGCCTCCAGAACGCGGTCGACGAATCGAGCGCCGATCTGCGCGCGGTTGAAGGCACTCAGGCCGAGGTCGCCATCCTCTTCGACCGTCCGCTGAAGCAGGGCGCGCTGGTTCTCGACGACGGCCGCCGTCTCCCGGTCGCGCGGCGCGAGGGCAACTGGGTAGCCGCCACGGTGCCGATCGAAAAAGACGGCATGTATCACGTGGCCGCCATCGAACAGGGCCAGGACGTACGTCTCTCGGAGGATTTCTTCATCGAGGCGCAGAAGGAAACGCCGCCCGCGATCCACATCGCGCGCCCGGACCGCGACTTCAAGGCCAACCCGATTGAAGAGGTGAGTGTCGCGGTCGAAGCCGAGGACGATTTCGCCTTGCAGGAAATGAACCTGCACTACTCGGTGAACGGCGGGCCGGAGAAGGTGGTGCCGCTGCTGGGCCGGCGCGGCGTCAAAAAGGGCGCCGGCGAGACGCTGATCGCGCTCGAAGATTTCAAGCTCGTGCCCGGCGACGTGGTGAGCTTATACGCCAGTGCCCGGGACGCACGCTCCACCACCAAGACCGACATCGCGTTCATCGAGGCGCAGCCCTTCGAGAAGGAATACCAGCAGGCGCAGACGATGGGCATGGGCGGCGGGGGCGGGGACCCGCAGGAGCAGATTTCGCAGCGGCAGAAGGAGATCATCGCCGCCACTTTCAACCAGATCCGCGACCGCTCGGGCGACAAGGGCGCCGCCGCCGAGAACGCGAGGTTCCTGTCGGAAATTCAGAGCAAGCTGCGCGACCAGGCGCAGTCGCTCGCGCGGCGCATGCGCGCCCGGCAGCTCTCCGGCGCCAGCCAGGAATTTCAGGCGTTTGCCAACGACATGGAAACGGCCGCGCAGGCCATGACCGAGTCCGCCGGGAAGCTCAAGCAGCAGAAGTGGCAGGAGGCGCTGGCGCCTCAGCAGAAGTCTCTGCAGGGACTGTTGCGCGCCGAGTCCACATTCCGCCAGATCCAGGTTGCCTTTGGACGCCAGGGTGGGGGCGGTGGCGGTGGCGGCGCCGGCCGCGACCTGGAAAGCCTGTTCGATCTCGAGCTCGATACCGAGAAGAACCAATACGAGACCGGACAGCAGACCGCTTCCGCGGACGACCGCCAGCGCGAAGTCGATGAAGCGCTCCAGAAGCTCGAGCAGCTCGCGCGCCGCCAGCAGGAGCTCGCCCGGCAGCGTGACCAGAAGAACCAGACTCCGCAACAGCGCTGGCAGCAGGAAATGCTGCGCCGCGAGGCCGAGCAGCTCCAGAAACGCATGCAGGAGCTGGCGCAGGGCAATCGCTCGCAGTCGTCCTCGCAGCAGCAGGGCTCGCAGAGCAGTTCGCAAAGCTCGCAGGGCAGCCAGAGCGGGCAGCAGATGTCGGGCCGAGGCGGCCAGAGCGATCCGCGGCTGCAACGGGCGATCGAACGGCTGCAGCGCGCGAGCGACGACATGCGGCGCGCCGCCAGCCCACAGGCCGGCCTTCCCCAGCAGGGCGCGGCCGAAGCGCGCCGCGCCGCCGACCGGCTCCAGGAAGCCCGCGACGCACTGCGCGGCATGCAGGCGCAGAACTCCGGCCGGCAGATTGACCAGCTCGCAGGCCGCGCCGAACAGCTCGCGGCTCAGCAGCGCGACTTCGCCGAGCGCCTGAAGAAGGCGTTCCCCAACAACCAGAGTCCGCCGTCAATGTTCAACCGGCAGCCCGGCCAGAGCGCGCAGCAGGCCGAGCAGTTCGCGAGCGAGAAAGAGCGCATGGCCGAGGAGCTGGCCCGGTTGGAGCGCGAGATGCACTCCGCCGCGCGCAACATGCAGGGCAGCGAGCGCGGGGCTTCCTCGAAACTGCGGGACGCGCTCGGCCAGATGCAGCAGGACGAGCTGCTGCTGCGCATGCGCTTCAATGCCGGCTACATCCGCCAGGGCTGGGGCGGAATGCTCGGCGGCCGCGAAACCCAGATCACCGCGGGCATGGACAAGCTGCGGGACCAGATCAAGCAGGCCCAGAAGGCGCTCGGCCCCGGGGACGAAGGCAACAATACGGAGCTGGAGAAGGCGCTCGCCCGCGTGGAACGCCTGCGCGAGCAGCTCGAGCGTGCGACCGGCGCGCGCGATGGCCGCGACCAGCAAGGCCGCCAGGGCCAGGGGCAGCAGGGCCAGCAGCAAGCTCAGAGCGGGGCGCAGGGCGGGCAGGGCGGCCCACAAGGAAGGCAGGGTCAGCCCGGACAGCAAGGACAGCGCGGCCAGCAGCCAGGGCAGGGCCGCGAGGGTGAGCGGGGCACCGAATCCGGACGCCAGTATGGCGGCGGCCCGCGCTCGCCGTATGGCATTCAGGGCATCTACCGCTCTCCCGACTGGATCCCGGGGCAGGGCCCGACTCGCAATGCGGATCCCGAGCAGGCTTATCGCGAGGGAGTGCGCGAGCTGTCACAGCTCCGCCAGCAGCTCCGCGACGATGCCGACCTCTCACGCGACTTGCAGGAGCTGATGCGCGAAATGCAGCGTTTCGAGGCCGGCAAGCTCGCCGGGAATCCGCAAGCGGCTGAGCAAGGGCAAGTAGTCCCGCGGGCTTCAGGCGCGAACGTACATCCGCCGCTCCCGGCATCTGCGCGACGTGCTACTGTCGGGGACGGGGAGGGTCGATATGGACAAGCCTCGGCATCCGCAAGTGATCCGCCCGTGGTTGGCCGGCGCGCGCAAACCGGTTCCGCGCCAGCCTGCCGCTTCCGGAGGGCGGGATTCCGCCAAGGACCGCGGCGGCAAGACGCGGCGGCCCGGAGCAAGTGAACGGGGGAAGCAGGCATGTCCGTAACCGTAAAACACATTACCCTCTGGCGGAAGGAGATCGAGAATGAGCCGGGCATGTTGGCATCGGCGCTGAAGCCCTTCGCGGAAGGTGGAGCGGATCTGCAGGTAGTGATGGGGTATCGGTTTCCCGGCAATGAGACCAGAGGCGCAATCGAGCTCTATCCGGTGACGGGAAGGAAGTTGACCGCCGCGGCCAAGACGGCTGGCCTGGAAGCCTCCGCGATACCGACGCTTCTGCTGGAGGGAGATAATCAGCCCGGGCTCGGACACGCGATCGGGCAGGCGATCGCCGAGGCGGGTATCAACCTGGCGTTCTTCGTCGCACAAGTGATCGGCAAGCGCTACTCCGCGGTGATCGGGTTTGACAAACCGGAGGACGCGAAGAAGGCGGCATCTCTCATCAAGAAAACTGCGGCCGTGAAGAAAGCGCCAAGATCACGCCGCCGGAGGAAATAGAATTGATGCGCCCAAAACTCGATCGATTCCAGCCGTATGCCTTCACGCTTCTCCGCATCATGGCGGGGTTCCTGTTCTCTCTGCATGGCGTACAGAAGCTGTTTGGATTGCTGGGGGCGCGAATGACGCCGCCGCCTTTCACTCTCCTGTGGACGGCGGGTGTGCTGGAGGCCATCGGCGGCGCTCTGATCGTCGCCGGCCTGTTTACGAGGCCGGTTGCCTTCGTGTTGTCCGGCGAGATGGCGGCAGCCTACTTTCGTTCCCACGCCCCGCGCGGCTTCTGGCCGATAATGAACGCGGGAGAGCTGGCCGCGCTCTATTCCTTCGTCTTCCTGTACTTTGTGTTCGCCGGCGCCGGACCCTGGAGTTTGGACCGCCTGCTGCGCAAGCGATCGTAATTCAGGGTCGCGCGATGCGGAGCCGCGGTCGTCGAGCGTGCCTGGGACTATTGGTTCGGAACGCCGGTGAGAATCTGGCTGCCGAACACATACCAGGGAGCCATGGCGGGATGATATCGGCCGGTGCGCTGGGGGTAGTGCGAATTCCTGCCGGGCACCCGCCGGGTTGCCGAGATCAGAGCGGGCCCGGCGTTTGCCTCGACGACGAGATTGGCGGAGAAAGCCGAGAATACGCGCACCGCGCCCGGCGAGGGCCGCGGCAGATCGCGCACCTCGGCCCGGGTTTCCGCGCCTGCATTCAGGTCGTCCCAGATTGCGCTGTAGCCGCCCGCGTTGGCCATGACGGTGAAGGTCATGAAACTCGATAGAGCAGCGCCGATCTGACGCCGGCGAAGAGCTTCCGAGTCACTCCGGACAGGCTCGCGCGACAGGCTGACGTGCAGGCGTGCGCCGGCCACGGCGGCGAGTTCGGCAATTTCGTTCCACAGCGCCTCGCGGCCGATGGTCACCACGGCCGGCACGCCTTTGACGGAGAACCACATCCGCGACGGGTGCTCACCCGGAGAGAAAGGCGGCTGCGCCGCAAGTTGATCGTAGCGGGTGAGGACCGCACCATCCGGGCCGGCGACCACAGCGGAGTTGTACCACCGGCCGTCCTGGCGCCGGGGCATACCGAAAACCACCACCATATGGTTCGCGCGCGCCGCCGCACAGAGGCGTTCAACAGCGTCGCCCGCGACGGAAAGCTTCCCACCGGTTACGGCCAGCTCGGGGAAGGCGATCAGGTCAACGTTCCGCTTCGCCGCTGCGCCGATGCTCTCCAACATGGCTGCGACGTTCTGCCCGGCATCGGCGGACATCGGAATCTGGGCAGCGGACATGGAGATGCCGGCCGCGGCCGAGTCCTTTTGGACGAGCGGCGGGGGAGCGATTGCCTTGCCCTCGAGAAGATCGACGCCGGCCTGCCAGAACTTGCCCATGACCGGATTTGACCGGCGGGCAAGCGCCTCGGCGCGGGTGGCGCGGGCGATGTCCAGATCGGCGACGAGAAGGGTTTCGAGGTCGTCGCGAGCCGCGGTGACGAGCGCGCCATCCGGCGCGATCACAGCGCTGTGCCCGTGGCGGGGGCGTTGATCGACACCAGGCTCCGGCTTGCCCGGCGTACGGTTCGAGGTATTGGCGAAGACTACATAGACGTTGTTGCGCAACGCGCGCGGCACGTACCAATACCACTGGAGACCCGGCACCCATTCACTTGCGAAGTTGTTGGAGAGCTCGAAGCTGATCCGGGCGCCCTGCTGGACGGGGAGATCCTCCAGCGCGCGAAGCCAGCGGTCGGCGCAGATCATGGCGCTGGCGGGAACGCCATCGAGGGAGAAAACAGCGGGAGTGCGCGCATCGTGCACGTCCCACAGCTTGTCGTAATGCAGCAGTTCGCGGCCGTCGGGAGCGATCACCTTCATCCAGTTGGTAGCTCTGCCGTGGGGCTCTGACCATGTCCAACCGCCGAACAGCACATAGACCTTGTTCCCGCGCGCAGTCTCGCGGATGAGGCGCACGGCCCCGGGAACATCGCCCTGCGGAGCACTCGAACGGACACTCAGGGCGCCTTCCGGAAAGACAACGACTCGAGCGCCTCTGGCCGCGGCCTTCGGAATCCAGTTCACGATGCGGTCCCGATTGGCTTCGAGCGACGGCCCGAGAGTCATCTGGACAACGGCGACGCGCAGGCGGGAAGCCGGCTGCGCCGCCGCGAGAGGCGTAATGACGAAAAGCAGCAATGTGAGTGCGCGCATCAAGGTTTCCGGGTTAGGTGCAGGTAGTCCAGCCGCCCTGTGCCGCCAGCTTCGCATTCCGACTCGACGGTGATCGGGTCGCCCGATTTGACAGTGATCCCGGGGAAGGACTCCGATTGCCACTCCTTGCCGGCGGTGCTTTGCCATGATTTGCCTTGACGCCGGCCGTTCACCATCAAGGTATAGCGGCAGACGCCGCTGGTCTCTGGAAGATAACGAACTTCCACATCGTAGCGCGCCCGGACGGCAGTATACGGCTGGTCAAACGGGACGCTGATGCGTCCTTTGGAGCCGCCCGCAAGCTTGACGTTCAACCGGTGAGAGGCCTGCCGGTCCGTGTCTTCGAGGACGTAATTGTCGAGCGTGAGGAAGTTCTCGGCCTCCAGGCGGACGTAAGGGCGAGGATCGAGCGGCGCCGGCGGGTTGCGTTTCTCCAGCAGCTCGCGGAGTTTGGTGATGTCGCCTTCTTCGTCACCGCTCACCAGGAAGTAAGCCATCCCCGCATCCGAACAGTCCGCCCGCGTGGTTGCACGCATTCTTTCCCAGAGGAAGCGGACATTCTCCACCGGCGAGTCGCGCATCCAGGACCACGGCGCCCACTCTTCGGGGGTGGCCGGCCGTCCAAAACGACTCGTCGAAAGCCGCCTGTTCTGATCGGTGATCTGGATCCAGCGGACGCCGGTAGGAATCACGGCCCGCTTATTGTAGGGGAAGGTATACGCCGGTGCGAAACCGTCGTTCCAGCGGCTGTGCGAGATGCAGTAGACGTACTTCCGCTTCTCCGGATCCGACTTTTCGATCCCCATGAATGGCACCTGCATGGGACCTGCGAGCACGAAAAAAAGTGGATTCTTGGCCGAAGATTCATTGATCGCGCGAACGATGCTGTTGACAGCGGCGTCGAGGTCCTTACGGACGTTGTGGAAGATGGCGCGGTTGTAGCCATAGCGCTCGATGGCGCCGACGATGCTGGTCTCGTGTTGCTTTTCCCAGGCGGGATCCGTTTTGGGCAGGATGTTGTTGTAGTCGTAATGAATCAGGCGGTCTTTGACGCCGAAGCCGGCGAAAATAGCCAGCGCGACTGGAGAAGCCGCCCAGTCGTCTTCGTCATTGTGGTTGCCGTCGCAGCTCCAGGCGATGCGGCCTTTGAAGTTCTTGCCGTCGAATGGGCCAGGTCCGGCCCATACGAGCGTTCCGGCCGCGATGATCATTCCGATTGCGATTCGCATTTCTACCTCTCCGAAGCGGCGCGCTTGACATAGAGAGCGATCTCGCTGCTAAACGAGTCCGGTCGTGTCCACTTGGCCTCGCCGCTTGCGACGGCAACTTCTGTCTGGGACACGGTTCTGCCGTCGATCGTGTCGAGCCACAGCAGATTATAGGTGCCGGCGGTCATCCCTTTCAGGCCCAGCGCCGCGCTCCCATTAAAGGTGTAGGCAATGTAGGATTCACCCGGATTGGCGAGCACCCAGCGGGTCGAGCCGGAGGCCAGTTCCGAGTGCGGCTGCATGCGGTAAAAGTCGGTCTGCTCCATGAAGCGCGCGATGTAGCCGTGCTCGCGCAGCCGCGGTTCGTGAGCGGTGAGGTCCGCCTTATGCTGTGCCTCGAGGTTGTGGAGGCCAGCCATCACGGCCGCCCACGAATAGCGGCGGCCCAGCGGATCGCCGGCTACATAGGGCCGCCAGAAGGTTTCGTTCTTCATCACAACGAAGTGGGGCGAGTCGCGTTTCGAATAGCGCAGGTATTCGCGATACTGCATGTCGACGTCGTCGCCGTGGGGGATCAGATGCAGCCACGTGACCACACGGATGTGGGGATCGCGGTAGTAGGCGTCCGAGAGGATCCCGCCAGGCGGGAAGTCATCCTCCGGATCGTTCGGGATGACGAAGCTTTGGACGATGGGGTGATGGTGGTTGTCGGTGCGGGCGATTGCCTCCGCGATTCTCTTGAAGTGCGGCGTGCGCGCGCCGGGCAGTTTGTTCGCGCTTTCCTCGATTCCCCAGAGGATGTTCTTGTGGTGCTTGAAGCGGTTGACGATGCCGGTGATGAACCGCTCCTCGTCCGGGTGCAGGTTGCCGCGCGCGTCGAGCTTCCAGCCCATGCGTTCGACGTCGGTGGCGTCGTTATAGAACTCGAGGTGCACGACCACCCCAGCCTTCTCGAGTTCCCCGAGCCAGCCGTCCCACTGATCGAGCACGGCGCGATTGAGGCCCTTTGTGGGGTCGTGGCCGATGAAAGGATTGTGGGTATCGTCGCCTTCGTCTTTGATGTTGCAGCGGCGCATGCGGAACATCTGGACGTGGAAGGCGCTGACGCCGGTGGCCGCAAGCCGCCGGATGATCTGTTGCTGAGGGCCGCCGGAGCGTGTTCCGCCGGGGTCAAGTTGGCCGAGGAAGAAGAACGCCTCGGGGTCGTCAGGGCCGGAGAGGAAAGCGGGGCCGCCGCCGTTGTATTTCAGGTAGCCGGGATTCGAGCCGGCCACGATGAGATGGCCGGGGAGCGCGGCCGGGTCGTCCAAAGGGCCGGTGGCGGTCAAGCGCGGTGGAGGAGCCGACGACTGGGCGCCATGGACCATTTCCGGCGGAAGAACAAGCTGCGCGCCGAGAGCGTACCAGGGCGCCATTTGGGGATTCAGGTTTGCGGTCCTGGCGGGGTGATAAGGGTTCATGCGATGGACCCGGCGCATCGCCACCAGAAGGCTCCGCCCGCGGCCGGCCCGAGCCACCAGGTTCGCGCCCCAGGTGGCATACACTTCGGCGGCCCCGGAATCCAACTGCGGCGGCCGCAGATCGAAAGGCAGACAGCACATCTGATTGGGCAGGCTGTTCAGATAGGCACGCACTTCGTCCCGGCTCCGCAGGTCGTCCCAGATTGCGCTGTCGACTACATTCACCGTTGCCGAAAACGTAAGAAAGGAGGCGAGGTTCGCCCATACCTGCAGACGCCGCAAACCGGCCTCGGATCCCGTGCTGGCGTCGTGGTCGAGGTGGACATGAATTTGCGCGCCGGCCACGGCCGCAAGTTCCGCGATCTCAGTCCAAAGCCCCTCCCGTCCGAGGGTCACAATAGCCGGCACGTCAACGATGCGGTTGCAATTGTCCTCGACGGTGGGGCCGACGGCGCTCTGCACGAGAGCGATCTTCAATCGCTTCGCCCCGGCGCTCCACGGCACCGAAGCGAAAATGATGACGGCAGCAGTCAAGCGGAACATAACACCTGCTTGCGCCTCTTCCGTCGTCCGCTCAGCCCGATGTGAAATCGACCGGACTCTGAGGGATCTTCTCCACGTTCAGAAGTCGTACCGAATCGCAATCTGCACCTGGCGGGCGCTGAAGCCGCTGGCGTAATTGTTGATCTGGCCAAAGGTGGTGGCTCCGAAGGAAGCGTTCGGGGGGCCGAAAGCCACGCCGTTGAAAGCGTTGAACGCCTCAAGGCGGACCTCGATCGCATCCTCTTCTCGAATGAAAAAGCGCTTGCCAAGCGTCAGATCGGCGTTGGAAAAGCCGGGCGTGCGATAGCTGAGGGTTCGAGGCGCCGAGCCATAGGTGTCCGCGGCCGGGCGCGAGAATGCGGCCAAATTGAAGTAGTTGTCAAGCCGCTGCCGCACCGAACCGGGCATCGCCGGATCCCCGATCACGTTCGGGCGCTGACTTCCTTCCAGCAAATTGCCACTGGTCATGCCGATAACCGTCGGGAACCCGCCCTGGAGAGCCAGGATACCGCTCACATTCCAGCCGCCTGCTGCCAGGTTCAGGGCGCGGCTCCAGCCACTTCCGATTGCCCGCCCGCGGCCGAACGGCAGCTCATATACAAACGTGATCACCCCGCGATGAGCCACATCGAGGGGAGACACGGAACGCTCCTGCCGGAGGTCCCAGAGGTACTGAATGGGCGTAGTTCCGCCCCAGAGGTTGTATCCGCTGTTGGCGCTGTCATCGATGAGCTTCGACCAAGTGTAGTGAGCGAGAGCCGTGAGACCGTGAGAGAAGCGCTTCTCGAACTTGACTTGGCCGGCGTGGTAGATGGAGTTCGCAATGTATGGTTGGCTGAGACTCAGGCCGGTGTACTGCGGGTACGGCCGTAGCAGCCTGCTCTGCGGGACGGTTGGTGCGCTGAGGGCGGACACAGGATCGGTGATGACCCCAAAAAATGGATTCGGAACCTGTCGATTGAGCTCGGCGCGTCCCAGGCTCCAGTAGACGGGGTGGAGCAGATTGCCGTTCTCCAGTCCCGCAAAAGGCAAGTGGGTTCCTTTCGTCCCCACGTAATTCACTTCCAGCAGGGAGTTCAGCGGCAAGGCCCGTTGGATGGAAAAGGACCACTGCTGGTACTGTGGCGTCTTGTAGTCCCGCGACTCCGTGTTCAGACCGAGACCGAGGAACGTCGCCGCTCCGGCTGCCTTTCCCGAAGGCAGGGTCACACCGTCGGGGAACGGATTGCTGAGCGAGGCATGCGGCGTAAATCCGCCGTCGCGGCTCCACTGGATGCCCGTGCTGACGCTGAACGGAGGGCCGAAGTCGCTGGTGATGGACACGTTCGAAACGGAGTAATAGATGCCGTAGCCGCCACGAACCGTGGTGCGGGCGTTCAGCGCATACGCAAAGCCGACGCGCGGCTGGACGTTGTTCAGGTCCTTTGCGAAGGGACTGCGCATCGTGTCGCCGGTGAACCGCAGGGCGCCCCGCAACTGATAGCCGGGGACCTCGCCGTCGATCGGCGAAGGCATTTCGGGGTCAAACCAGCTATAGCGATCGAAGCGCTCCGTGCGGGGCAACTCGAAGTCATAGCGGAAGCCGAGATTGAGGGTGAGCTTCCTGGTGAGCTTCCAATCGTCCTGGATGTACCAGCCGTGATACTTGCTCGTGGAGGCCGGGCGTTCGTTGATGCCGTAGTTGCCCCCGCTACCCCAGCCCAGTAACATCGACGCGAGGCCGTTCCCTTGAATCGCATTGGCGAGCAGCGGGTTCTCGCTGGTCGGCCGCCGGTTGAACACAAAGTTGCCGGCGGGCGCACTGAAGGTTGTTGAGTTGATTTGATACACGCGCGATTCTCCACCGGTCTTGAGGTTGTGCGGGCCGGCGATCTTCGTAAGGCTGTAGCCAACACTGTGGGTGGTGGTGATTCGCTGCATTCCCGCACCTGGAGGTGTGCCGATGGCCGAGTAGGACTCGGGCCCAAACCTGGGAAACCGCCGCACGCCCGAAGTCAACACCACCGGAGGGAGTCCGAGGGAAGTCGGGTCGAAGTCGTCGCTGAAGGTGAGGTTCAGCACCGGCTGGCGCGCCACACTGTAATGGACACTGAGAATCGTCGTGGGGCTGGGCGTGCGCGTGTATTCGAGCGCGTAAGTACGGGCATGGGAGATAAACTGCGGGTTGGTCGGGTCGGCCGGAGTGTCCCCAAAGGGGCGGAAAGGTGCATTGCCGGGGCGGGATCTCTCCCGTGCATATCTCCCGTAAACGCGTTGTTTGTCGCTGATCGTATGGTCGATCCTGACGATTGCCTGGTAGTTGTCGGATCCCGCGGAGCCTTCCTTAAAGTAGTTCTGCGCGTGCGTGAACGGACGGCCTTCCGACGTGGGCTGCGGGTAATACTCCAGGACCTTTCGGGCGATCGGGTTCTGCAAGGATGCCGGGATCACGTTGTTCGGGAACGGCCTCCGCAATACCTGGCCGCTGGCGGTCCGATAAGTATCAAACGGGTTGTAGATTGCAAACAGCCGCCCCTGCGCGTCCCGTGTCTCGGAGAAGTCCCCTCTCCGCTCCAGCGCCGTCGGCACCGTGGTCAAAGTGCTCGCCGCCGAGTTGTTCTTTTGGAGGTCGAGGCCGAAGTGAAAGAAGGTCCGGTTTTTTCCTTTATACAGGCCAGGCAGCAATACCGGCCCGCCTACGGCGCCGCCGTACTTGTTCCAGGTGAAATCGGGCAATGACGAGCTGCCGGCGCGCTTGGAAAAGAAACTTTGCGCGTTGAGTTCATCGCGGCGGTGGTACTCGTACACCGAGCCATGAAACTCGTTGGTTCCGCTCTTGCTTACGACGTTCACGACCGTGCCGCCGCTCTTGCCGAACTCGGCGCTGAACATGTTCGTCTGGATTTTGAACTCCTGGATCGTCTCCACGCTCGGCTTCATTTCCAGAAAAGTGCCGCCCTCTCGCTGATCGAGGCTGCTCACCAGCGCACCGTCGATGAAATAGTCGGCCGTGCCAGCGCGCACGCCATTAGAGACAAATCGAGCGGGGTGGCTGGTGTTGGCCAACCCGGGATCGGCGTTTGTCCCCACCACTCCCGGCGCGAGAAAAGCCAGCCGGACAAAGTAGCGGTCAATCAGCGGGATGGAGCGCACATAGGCGTTCTCCACGACTTGTCCCATTTCGGCGCTGCTCATATTGAGCAGCGGCTGGCTGGCCGTCACTTCCACCTGCGTGCTGGTGGCTCCCACGACCAACTCAATATCGATGGTGGCCTGCTGTTGCACTTGCAGAACGAATTCGCTGCGCAGGTACTTGTTAAATCCGGCAGCCTCGGCCGAAAGCGAATACGTCCCGGGTTGCAGTGGCGTGATCAGATAGCGGCCGCCTGCATCCGTGGTTGCGGAAAAGGCCAGGTTGCGCTGGACATCAGTGGCAGTGACCTTCGCGCCGGGAATCGCGGCTTTGGAAGGATCGCTCACCACGCCGCGAACCGAGGCAGTGGAAGACTGGGCGAGCAGCACGCTCGCCGGGCACATCGTGCCGAGGCTGTAGATCAGCAAGACGGTCGGCTGGAGCTTCATGGCTTGTTCCTCGCGAACTGTGCATCAGACATCAGACGTCATAGAATTAGACCGCGCAACCAAGGCTGACAGGTAGCTGCCAGTGGAATGATCTTTCCCGAGGACCGCGTAGAGGCGCTCGGCGGCGTTGGACTGGTGGATGAACATCTGGGCGGCGGCACGCTCGGAATCGCGGTCAAACACGGCCCGCAGGATTGCGGCATGCTCACCGAGGATCGCATCAATGATGTCCGTATGTTCCAGAGCCTGGCGATCGCTCGCGGCGTGGTTTTCCGCCGCCAGGCGGGCCGCCTGGACTTCGAGCATGCGGCGCACCTCGACCACCTCGGCCACGGTGCAGCGCTCTAACACCAGGGCGATGGAAATCAGGCGCTCGACCCCGCCTTCGCCGACCGCGTTTACGAAAGTTCCCGATCCCTGGCGCACCTGGATGGCGCCCACGAACGCCAAGGCGCCGATGGCCTCGCGCAGCGTGGAGCGGCCCACACCAAGCATTTCGCAAAGCTCGCGCTCGGTGGGCAATTTGGCCCCGGGTTCGGAGCCGGCGACCAGTTGCGCCAGGCGGGTCATGGTCTCGAGCGTGAGGTCAGGTCTGGCGATCTTCTGGATGGCGTTCTCCGGGGCAGCAGACATCTGATCTATTCTGATTCCGTTGAAACCGTATGTCAAGAGACCTTGCATCGGCAGATGCGCTCCCCGCCCACCGCAGGCGCTTCGCGCACGAGCAGACCGGGCTCCTCTTAGCTTGGCGCACTGGAAATTCGGCCCGGATGCGCGCCACTCAAGCATGCAGGCGCGGGGCCGTCCGGCAGTGGTGTTCAGGACCAAAACCCTCTATACTGTCTATAAGTTCGTTGGAGGGAATCCGTGCGTAGTCGGCTGGCGGGCATCCCGCGCTGGATGCAGGGTGTGTTTGTTGCCATCGCCTTTGTGCGTGTGGGCGATCCCCAACCGCAAGCAACGAGTGCGGCCCGAGCTTCCTCACCTGAGCGCGCCCTGATCAGCCGTTATTGCATCGGCTGCCATAACACCAAGCTGAAAACGGCGGGCCTGGCGCTGGACCGGCTCAGCACTGACGATGTCGGCAGCCACGCCGAAAAGTGGGAGAAAGTCGTCCGCAAGCTGCGTGTCCGGTTCATGCCGCCCCCCGGGCTCCCACGGCCGGACGAAGCTGCCTACGCCGCCGCGGTGAGCTCGCTCGAAGCCTCACTGGACCGTGCCGCCGCGGCCAGGCCGGACCCCGGGCGGACCGACACGTTTCGCCGGCTCAACCGCACCGAATACCAGAATGCGATTCGCGATCTCCTCGCCGTCGACGTCGATGTCGCGGCGCTGCTGCCGAGCGACGATTCCAGCCATGGCTTCGACAATGTGACCGTCGGAGATCTGTCGCCGACGCTGCTGGAGCGATACCTGGCGGCGGCACGCAAGATCGCCCGGCTGGCCATCGGGCGGCCGGTCCTTTCTCCGGGCGGCGATGCGATCCGCCTCCCGCCCGATCTCACGCAGGAGGAGCACTTCGAGGGTCTTCCGCTCGGCACCCGCGGCGGAACGGCGGTCCCCTACACGTTCCCTCTGGACGCAACCTACGAGCTTCAGGTCCGGCTCTCGCGGGACCGCAACGAGGAGGTGGAGGGACTGAACGAAATCCACGAACTGGAGCTCATGCTCGATGGCGAGCGGCTGCAGTTGTT
>JACOTZ010000206.1 GCA_016178155.1 Acidobacteriota bacterium | reverse complement strand
GTGGAGGCATCGCTGAACCGTTTCTGAAGGTCGGAATCGAGCTTACGCTCGGCGACGTAGAAGGCGCCGGCCTCGATGTTGGCGATGCGCAATTTGCGCCAGGCGGCGAGGGCGAGGTTATGGACCAGGACCTCGGCGGCGGCGGTGGCGGGGCGGTACTGGTCGAGGAAAGCGTCGCGCAGGGTTTCATAGAGGGCGGCGTTCTCGCCGGGGATGACAGGGCATTCGGCGGCGAGGCCATGGCGGAGGGCATTGAAGCGCGAGGCGGCCTTGCCCTCGAGGGTGCGGGGGCCGGTGCTCGACTGCGCGTTGCGGCGGTTGGCCGCGAGCTGGCGCGGGGTGATGATTTTTGACATGAGTTGCTCCTCGGCGAGAGGGTGTAGCTCTCTCGATCCGTGTTCAGGATTGCAGAGGGGGTGTGCGGAATCGCCTTGTGGGTTTCGGTAAATCGATGAAATTAGTGGACAAATAGATTTTCATCGATGGTGAACGGGATGGAGCGACCTACCGGAACTCGGCGGCAGCTACTTCGATCAGATCCAGGCTCACAAGACGGTACTTAACCTATTCAAACGAATCCAGACACTCGGCTATGACGTGACTGTATCGCCGCTACAGGCGAAATCTGCGGCTGTATGAATTATCGGGAAGTTCACGGTCTATTTTTCGAAGGAACACGCGGCCCGCGATCCTTGGGACTCTGCAGTGCCCGCGAAGCAGCCGATTTCTTTGGTTGGCGGGGCTTGGTTGTGGGGAGGTTGCATCACCTGATTTAACATGTAAGTTTTTAGTGCCTGTCAGCCGATGCCGTTCAGTTAACGGAATCGAGCATCGGCAACGGCAGGGCGATCTTCCGCAGCCCGCTCGAATGTGGGAGTGGCGGCGTCTGAATAGATGGATCGGTTTCATAGATGGATCGGTTTTCCGAGAACAGGACAGTGACGTTCGAACCTCAGGGAAACGGCGCGTGGAAAGAGCTGTTATCACCGGCGATAGCCTCGGCTTCCGGATTGATCTCCACAACGGGACGTGGGGCTCGCATCGAGCAGCGCACCTCTACGGGTCGGGCGTTAGACGACCAGGTGCCGTCTGTGATGGGCAACACCGGGAGGAAGTAGACTTTTCAGTGCCGCTTTGCGATGGTGGGCACCCGCAGTCATCGCGGCTTTCTCGCTCGCGGCCGTTTCGGCCTAGAATGAGGACTGGTGAAAGTTCGTGAGCTGATCCGGCTCGTCGAGTCGGACGGTTGGGAGCACGTAAGGACGACCGGCAGCCACCGCCACTTCAAGCACCCGTCGAAACCGAATGTTCTTACTATTCCTGGACACTTCGGCGATGACGTGCCAAAGGGCACGCTCAAGTCGATCCTGAAATCCGCCGGACTGGAGGAGAAGAAATGAACCTCAAGTACGCGGTGATCTTCGAACGCAGCGAGAGCAACTGGGCCGCTTACGTCCCCGACCTGCCCGGTTGCATCACGACGGGAAAGACGTTCGAGGACACCGAACGGAATATCCGGGAAGCGATCCAGGGGCACCTGCAGACGCTGCGTGAGTTTGGCGAGCCGCTCCCCGAACCCACGAGTCTGGCCAGAGAGATTGAAGTCCCGCCGGCAGCTTGAGGCGAGGACTTCCGGCCCAGCAGGCTGGCGGAGATCCGTGGATCCGTGGCTTGGGCGTGATACGGCCAAGTGCATTCGCGCGAGCGCACGCCCGGATCTACTGAGGAACGATTGCCCACGGCAAGGGGCAGCTAACCGAGGTTCGTCACCACCACTCCCTGACGGTCGTGGCTCAGAACGCTTCCGCTGATTTGACGGCACTTACTGAGCCGCGCGCGTCAGCAAGCGGTTCGAAATCCTGTCGGTGACGAACTTCGGCTAAAGCTTAATTCCTGCGAAGCCCTGCTTGCGCCGACACTTTGTGATCTCGGTAGCAAAGGGCCTCTTGTACTTGGGATCTATGGCACGCCGGAACTTTCCCCAAGCGATCCGGGACTCCTTCTCCAGCTTCGGACCAGTCGTAATGAACCCAGGCCTTGTCCCGGATGTAGGAGAGATGAGCGAGTTGTCTGTTCATCGGGTCCCGCCATTCCTTTGTCCAGGTTGGAAGAGTCCAGTTCGGCGTATAGCCAAATAATCCAAGGCGAGAATATCGGGAAGTTCTTGGTTGTTCAACCTGGAACGGCGCTGGGTTGAGGAGAAAGTCGCCCAGCTTCCTGTATCCGAGAAGGAACGCATCGTCTGCGTGGGTTCGCCATGGCGCAGAGCCGTTCATGTCCCAATGCGCTGCTGACATCAGGTTGGCGTATTCATAGCAGATGTGTTCGATTCCACGCTTGAGCTGCTTCAAATCGGGCGTGAATGGTTTCACTGTCTTGGGCATAAAAAAGCTCTCTGCGGTTTCCGGTATCATCACTGGACGTGTTGTCGCCGTTCCGTGCTTTTGGAGGACGCGCGTCGAGGTCACCCGTGCAAGAGCACGGGATGGGCGTGATACGGCCAAGCGGCAAATACTCCCCCCTTGTCCGTCAAATCAATTCGAAGAGAGAATCGGTTGTGACGGATCGCATCAGCGCAACCTCAGCGAGGATTCCGTGAAGCGTGCCAGTTTTCAGCGAATTGTGGAGCGGAACAGTAATGGCATGCGCCGGAGGTTCCGGGATGCCGCAGCCTGACATGGCTGCCTCTCTGGCGGATCACTTCATATCCGAGATTTTCCAGCACGCGGATCAGGCGATCGGCGGACACGCCACGCGGTAACTTCATGCACCTGCAACGGGAATCAATTCGTCTTTCACGTAATGCATCTGCACCAGCCGGGGGCGCGTCGGGGCATCTTCGAAATGCAACGCGACCGGCTCCAGCACGTTGGCAGGGAGGTCATCCCAGTTCTCGGCTTCGGTGAAAATAGGGTGCCCCAATGCGCGCGCAAAGAAGCCACCTTCCTCAGCGTCGCGAATCTCGAAGATCAACTCCACGGGTCCAGAATACAGGAACGCGCTCGGCGCAGGCACGGCGCTACCAGCGGTGCTTGATCAGAGCGATGGCGCTGTACGGCCAAGTGGTTTTAGCCAAGCCTGTCCCACTCGTTGGGATCGATGTGTGCCTGGCTCAGAATACTGCGCAGGGTGCCGACAGGAACTTCGTGCTTCTTTGGAACGATGGCGGTATCCACGACCGGGCCTGAACGCCGCACAAACTTGACATGGCTGGCCTTCTGACCGGCTTCGGAAAAGCCGGCGACCTCAAGCCGGCGCTTGATCTCGCGAAACGGCAGCGGCTTAAGCCGCGCCCATGTCAACCTCGATGGTGCGAACCTCTGGCGGACGCGTGGCGCGCGGTGGCTCGAAATGAAGCTCTAGTGCTTCCTTCAAATTAGCCAGTGCCTCTTCCTCGGTCGCTCCCTGGCTGGCGACATCGACCTCCAAGCACTGGGAGGCTTGGGCGTTTCTCGTCAGCTTGATCTCTACCCACCCTCCGGATGGCGCATTATCCAGGACTTCGCTGCGGCCGCGTCCTCGATCCCAACGTAGCTCGGCCTCTATCGCGAGCAGCTACCATGATCAATGTGCGCGGGCGCGGAACATTTTCGTCCTTCGTTGCGGTACGAAGGACCATGTTTTACTCCTGCCGCAGAGCCGCCAGCGGATCAATTCGGGACGCTCGCCTTGCCGGCGCATAGCCAGCGAGAACCGCGGCGCTCAGGAGGACGACACCGGCCAGCGCCAGGGTTCCCGGATCATTGGGCTCGGTTCCGAACAGAAACGATTTGACAAGCTGGGACGCGCCCAACGCGACAGGCACGCTGATCGCGAGTCCGACCGCCGCCAGTAACAGAACGCGGCGCAGAACCATCCATACCACGGCGCCGCGTTGCGCGCCCAGAGCCATACGGATTCCAATCTCGCCGACCTGCCGCGCGACGTTGTACGACATCGTTCCGTAGAGCCCCACGCATGCCATCAGGAGAGCGAGAACCGCGAAACCCGTGCAGAGTTTCGCAAACGTGATTTCCCGGTTGATTGTCCGATCGATTTCCGCAGCCTGTGTGGCAACGTTTGTGACAGGTATGCGTGAATCCGCCTCCCGCACGATCTCATGCACACTCGTCACATAGCTCAGCGGATCACCCGCTGTGCGCAGCGCGTAGGTCACCAGTTCCGGAGAAAACTGGCTGGCCGCTACGAACACGGTCATCGGACTCTCGTCGCTTTTCAGACCACCATAGCGCACGTTACCCGACACGCCGACGATTTCGACATCGCGCTTGTTGTCCACGAACGTGATGCGCCGGCCTACCGGATTCTCGTTCCCGAAGTAAGTCCGCGCCAGCCGTTCGCTGATCACTGCAACCGGTGTGGAGCCCGGCTGGTCACGGTCGTCAATCTCACGCCCGGCGAGGATCGGAATCTGCATCGTCGTGAGGAAACGCGGTCCGGCGACCATGACGCTTGCGCCGTCGATCGTAACAGCGCCGATCTTCATTGCCCCTCTGTATGTCGCCCCGGCATGGCCGGCGCTGATGATCGAGGAGTGCGAAAGCGTCGCGCTCCTCACTCCGGGGATCGATTCGAAGCGCTTCCGCAGGTCCGCGTAAAAAGTGGTCAACTCCGGGTCGCGATGCCCGGCCTGGTGCGCATTCAACGAGAACAGAAGGATGTTCTCGCGGGCGTATCCCAGTTGGACGGAGTGCAGCTTGTCAAGTGTCCGGACAAACAGACCCGCGGCGACCAGGATGAGAAAAGACATCGCGATTTGGGCGACTACCAGAACGTGCTGCGCGCGGCGGCGCGGTCCGCCTCCGCGGCCACTCCTTAGCGCGGGCATGACGTCCGGACGCGTCGACTGAATCGCTGGAGCGAGGCCAAATAACAGGCCGCAAACCACTGAGAGCGCCGCCGTCACGCCCAGCACGGTCCAGTTCAATTCCGCATGCAGCGTAAAGTTCTCCTGCCCCCTGGAAAACAGCAACGTCAGCGATCGCACGCCCCAGATCGCAAACGCAACCCCCAGTGCTCCGCCGAGCGACGCCAGCAGCACACTCTCGGTAAGCAACTGCCGCACGACACGGAACCGCCCCGCTCCGAGACTGAGCCGGACAGCCATTTCGCGGCGTCGCGCGGCGGCCCTTGCCAGCAGCAGATTGGCGATATTCGCGCACGTGATCGCCAGGATCAATGCCACCATCGCCAGGAGCACGTACAGAGGCTTCGAATACTGGCGGCGCAGGCTACCCAGACCGGCGGCGCCGGGATTCAAAATCAGCGCGGGCAATTTGGCGCGCTCACCGTCGGTCTTCGCGGTGGTGGCCACCCATTGACGGAAACGAGGAGCCAGCACTGCCTGCGCCTGGTCCATGCTTACGCCGGGACGCAGGCGACCCATCAATTCGAGCCAGTAGAAGTTTGCGTCGCCAAACACACGAGCCGCTTGGGCGCCGTCCACGAGCACACTCGTATGCAACGGAAGGTAGAGGTCCGGCGCCGCCGCCGGGTCGACTCCGAAGAATTCCGGCGGCGCGACGCCGATCACGGTAAAGGGAACATTATCGACGAGAATCGACTGTCCGATCGCATTCGCCGGTCCTCCAAAGCGATTCTGGCTCGCAGCGAAACTGATTACGGCCACCGGCGCCGCGCCTGGACGGTCGTCCTCGGTGCCGATCAGACGTCCCGCGGCCGGCGACACTGCCAGGCCGCGAAAATACTCGCCCGTGACATACTCGGTGCTGGCGCTCATGGCCTGCCCGCGGATGGCCAGGGTCTTCTTGCGTGCGTTGAAGTATCCGAAGACCGTGGAAAAGACGGGATTCTCCTCGCGCAGCATCTCGAACGCGGGGTACGGGAAAATTCCGGTGACCAGGGCGCCTTTGTCGCCCGGCCAGAACCTGCCTTGTATCCCGTGCACGACGTGCTCCCATTCCTTGTTGGCGTTCTGGGGCGGGCGGCTATGCCAGTTCAAGACCACCAGCGACTCGGGATCGTCCACCGGCAGCGAACGCAACAGAATCGACTCCATCAGGCTGAAGATCGCAGTATTGGCCCCGATGCCGAGCGCCAGCGACAAGACCGCCAGGGCACTGAATGCCTTGTTGGTGGTCATGGTGCGACAGCCATAGCGGACATCCTGGCCAAGTTCCGACAAAAACCGTGTCATCCAAATCTCCCGTGACTCTTCGTGCTTCAGTCCGACGTTGCCGAATCGCCGGCGCGCTTCAGCCCTGGCGCAATCCGGCGCCATACCGTCTGCCTGCAGTTCCGCAGCCTTCTCCGCGAGGTGGAGTTCCATTTCCTCGCGCAGCGCCTCGCTGCGCCTGGCGCTTTCCATCCAATACCTCAGCCGTCGTATCAATATGTCCGTCACTGCGCTCCCATCACACGGGCGATCGCCAGCGTGAGTTTCGCGTATTTCCGAGTCTCAACGGCCAACTGTTTGCGGCCAGCCGCCGTGATCTTGTAGATCCTCGCCCGCCGGTTGTTCGAGGTCACGCCCCAGACACCCTCGATCCAGCCGTTTAGCTCCAGCCGCTGGAGAGCGGGGTACAGCGAGCCCTCCTCGACGAGGAGCTCGTTGTCCGACGAATGTTGAATGAACTGGACGATGCCGTATCCATGGAGATCGCGCCGCGACAGCGTCCGCAGAATCAACATGTCCAGCGAGCCGGGCAGCGAATCGTTCTTTTGCGCCTTGCGTCCCATACTAAGAATTCTTAGCTTACAGCGACGAGATGGCGCGAGTCAAGTTCAGATTGGCGAGCCCTCGCGCCGCAAGACGATTTCGGGGTGCTCACGCGCGCCGGATGCGAATCGCTATGGCGCGCGTTGCCGCTGTCGACAACAGGCTACGTCCGATCTCAACTGCCCTGAAGGGTCAGAGCGCTCGTGCGAGTGGCCGGCAAGCCGGAGGTGATCCAGTTGGACCAGAAGTCGGCAACCCTGACCTATGGGGGTCCCGGTCTGGATACGGCGTGATGGGAACCGTCCACCGGGGCGGCCCTGGCGG
>JACOTZ010000008.1 GCA_016178155.1 Acidobacteriota bacterium | reverse complement strand
CGATGCCGAAAGCGAACTCCCCAGCTACAATGACGGGGATCGCAAGCTCGCGAGCCTCGGACACGATCTCAACCGCTTGCGGCGTTCTGTCAAGATACGCGGAAAGAGCATTGGTGTCGAGAATCAAGTCCAGTCCTCAGGTTCGATCTGTTCGAATTCCTCGTCGATGATCTTCTGTATCCGCACGGTCTCCTTATGGAGATGGGCCAGTTCGCCCGCACATTCCAGCCAAGGCTTACCCTGGCGCCGACTGCCCGAGGAGAGCTTTTCTTCGACCGCTTGCGTAACAAACTCACGTAATGGAATTCCCAACGCACCAGCGGTGGCCTTGGCCTTGCGAAAGGTTGGGTCCGGGATCTCCAGTGTCGTCTTCATGAACCTCAGTATCCCATATTTATGGGAGGCCTACCCGTCTGAATTCGTCGGGGCGCGTCAGATGCTCGAATTGACAAAAAGCTTGGCTCCTCAGGTAGGACTCGAGCTGAGGAGTGAGAGGCAAAGCCGCCCGCGTGAGATTGAGTTTTGCAGCGACGCGCCCGACGCGGTCTTCTATTGAGTGAATTGCCTCAATCTCCCTGATGCACGCGTCCAGGCGCCCTCCCGGATCGATGGGATCTCGAGGTTGCAGCGGGCGTGAGGTACGCGGGGCATCTTCCTCAAACGCCAGCCGCGATGCTACAGGACCGAGGCAGCCGAGCAAGCCGTGAAGGTGGTCAAATGAGCAGTGCGGGCCCGGGAGCAGACGCGCGAGACAAGAAGGGGCAAGTAAGATGGCTGCGTGGCCTTTGAGCGCTGGAGCCGGATCGTGCGCCCGCAGGATCTCGTGTGGCTGCTGCTGTTTTCGGCGCTCGCGTGGGTGAGCCCGTACCGCTCGAAGCAGGAGATCGGGCTGCTGCTGGCACTGGGGCTGTTCCAGGTTGTCGAGCCGCGGGTCGGCTACTTCGCGCGCGACCGAGGAACGGCGATCGCTATCCTGCTCAAGCTGGGGCTGTGTTACCTGCTGATGGGCTGGACGGGCGGGATCAACAGCACCTACTACGTGATCCTGCTGCTGCCGGTGGTCTCGGCCGCCACCATGCTGAACCTGATAGGCACGATCGCGGTCACGCTGTTGACATGTCTCTCCTATCTTTCGTTCCTGCTGTACCTGGACTGGTCGCGGGTCGAGTTCACGCCTGAAGGCATGGGACAGCTCGGACTTCGGGTCGTGTTCCTGCCGGTGGTCGGGTTCGTCACGTTTCAGCTCGCCGAGGCCAACCGGGTGGAAGCGCGCAAGTCGCAGGCCGTGGCGCAGCAGCTCGCCGAGGCCAACCGCAGCCTGCAAGAGGCCGAGGCCGCGGTGCGCCGCTCGGACCGGCTCGCCGCGCTCGGGCAACTGACCGCGGGACTTGCGCATGAGCTGCGGAATCCGCTCGGCACCATCCGCGCCTCGGCCGAGATGCTGATCAAGAACGTCCGGGAAGAAAGCGAGGTCTCGCGCGAGCTGGCCGGCTTCATCGCCTCCGAGGTTGATCGCACGAACTCGCTGATTACCCGGTTTCTGGAGTTCGCCCGGCCGCTGCGGCTGCGACTGGCGCCGGCGAATCTGAACGACATCGTGGACCGCGCCATCGTCCGGATTGAGCGCCACAACCCGAAGTTCGATCTGACAATTTACAGGAACTACGCCCCCGATCTGCCGGTGCTAAACCTGGATGCTGAGCTGGTGGAACATGTTTTCTACAACCTGCTGCTCAATGCCGCGCAAGCCAGCCCGCCGGGCGCCGCGGTGACAGTCAAGACACGCACCATGGACAACCAGGTCGAGGCCTCGGTCATTGACCGCGGCGCCGGTATCGATCACCAGCACATGGAAAACATTTTCAACCCGTTTTTCACCACCAAAGCAGACGGCATCGGCCTGGGGCTCGCTATCGTCTCGAAGATCGTCGATGAGCATCGCGGGCGCATCACGGTGGAGAGCGAGGCCGGCCGGGGCAGCGCGTTCCGGGTTTATCTGCCGGTCGCGGCCGGAGCCCTCGGGTGAACCCGGATCCTGTGATCGGTCGCGCAGGCGTGTGGAACCTCCGAGAGAGCGGCACAAACTATGTGGGCCGGCGCCGGCGTCCGGAAGCAGCGCCACATCTCGCACGAGCGCTCTGCCGCGTTTGCGGAAGACCGTAGGCGTTGCGATCGATACGGCATACCGATCTTCGCACGGCTGGCATCTGCGGCCTTCCGGCTGGCATGGTGGCCAACCGCCGCGGCTTGCGGAAGGGGGGGATCTACCGCGACGGCGGGGTTCGACCAGCTTCGATCCGTCGCCAAGCCGGCCGGCGAAGATCAGATCCTGAGGGCAGGCGCGCAGTGGGAATCGCTCGCGCTGAGCGATTTCGGAGAAGAGCGCTGCGATCGCCGGTGACCGGCTGTGCGTGAGGACGAGCGCGGCGTTGTACCGCTTTCGGGTGGAGGAGTGAGCTGCCCCACAAGGGGACCTAACCGAAGTTCGTCACCGACAGGATTTCGAACCGCTTGCTGACGCGCGCGGCTCAGTAAGTGCCGTCAAATCAGCGGAAGCGTTCTGAGCCACGACTGTCAGGGAGTGGTGGTGACGAACTTCGGCTAAATCCCGTTCGTAGCGTCTAACCGCACAAAACGCCCGAACCCCGGGAGGGCCAAGCCGTATTTTGAGAGGAGCCGCCGCCGGCGGCGCCCAGGAGGGAGTGGAACATGACCAAGTTCTTCGACAATCGTGCGCACGATCTCCGGTACGCTCTGCGCACGATGCGCAAGAGCCCCGGTTTTGCCTTGGTGGCGGTGATCTCGATCGGCCTCGGCATCGGTGCGAACACGGCGATTTTCACGCTGGTAGACGCCGTGCTGCTAAAGATGCTGCCGGTCAAAGCCCCCAAAGAGCTGTATATGGTGGCATCGGTGTCCACTGGAAGCAGGCCGCCGAGCACCATCTGGAATTATCCGGACTACGTCGCGTTCCGGGAGCACGGGAAGGGCTTCGCCGGGCTGATCGCCTATAGCGGAGCCGTGCCGTACGGGTTCAGCGTGCAAGGCGTGCAGACCGAGGTTGCCTATGGAGTTTTCGTCTCCGGCAACTACTTCAACGTGCTCGGCGTCGAGCCCGCCGCCGGCAACCTGTTCAACGCCGAACACGACCAAAAATTCGGGGCCGCGCCTTATGTCGTGCTCAGCCACGCGTTCTGGAAGCGCCGCTTTGCCTCCGACCCGCGGGTCATCGGCACGACCGTGCGCGTGAACGGCTTCCCGTTCACGGTGATCGGCGTGTCGCGGGAGGGCTTCACCGGCGTCGAGGTCGGAGTCGCGCCGGAACTGTTCGTGCCGGCCACAATGCGCACCCAGGTCACAGGCAGTCCCAACTGGAACAACCGCAACAATTGGTGGTTGTTGACGATGGGCCGGCTGCGCCCAGGCGTCCCGTTGGCACAGATCGAATCGGAGTTGTATGTCATCAGCAAGCAGCAGGAAGAGCAGGACCGGCGCACGGCCCTGAACCAGCGGTTCGTGAACACGGCGCGACCGATCAAGCTGCTGCCGGGCGCGCAGGGCTACTCCTTCCTTCGCAACCGCCTATCGAAGCCGCTGCTTGTTCTGATGATCATCGTGGGACTGGTGCTGCTGATCGCATGCGCCAATGTCGCGAACCTGCTGCTTGCCCGGGCTGCCGTGCGCCAGCACGAGATCGCGGTACGGCTCGCGGTGGGCGCCGACCGGGGACGCCTCGCGGGACAACTGCTCACCGAAAGCCTGCTGCTCGGCGTGCTGGGCGGTGCGTTGGGCCTGGTGTTCGCGTTTGCGGGCGCGCGGGCACTTCTGAACTTGATGCCGCAGAGCGGCTGGGCAGCGGTCCACGTGGATGTCACGCCGGACTTGCGGCTGCTCGGCTTCACGCTCGGCATTTCGCTGCTGACCGGCATCATTTTCGGACTTGCGCCGGCCCTGCAGTCGACCCGGCCCGCGCTGGTGGCCGCGTTGCGCGAGGAGACCGGCTCGACCGCCGGCGGAGCGCGGTTCCGCCTGCGAAAAATTCTGGTAGTGCTGCAGGTGGCGCTATCGCTGCTGCTGCTCATCGGGGCGGGGCTGTTCGTGCGCAGCCTGCGGAACCTGAGCACGCTCGACGCGGGATTCCGCCGCGACCACCTCCTGGTTATCCACATCGATCCGAGCCGCAATGGCTACAAGGGCCAGCGCCTGCGCGATTATTACGAGCGGCTGCGCGCGCGCATCGAGGCGCTTTCAGGTGTCCGGACCGCCGCGCTGGCGCGTATCACGCCGCTGGCCGGGTCGCGCTGGAACCAGGACGTGAGCATCCCGGGACGCCAGTTCAAACCGCGTGAAGGAATCGTCGATCAAAACGCAGTGAGCCCGCGATTTTTCGAGGCGCTCGCCATCCCGATCGTGCTCGGGCGCGATTTCCGGCCCGAGGACAACCCGGCATTTACGCCCGATCCGCCGGCGTTATCTCGCCCCGGCGCACCGCCCAGGCCCGAGGACCTGGCTGGACCGCGCGTGGCGATCATCAACGAGAGCGCGGCGAAACGACTCTTCGCGAACCAGAACCCAATCGGCATGCGCTTCTCGCTGAGCGACACCTACCGGGCCGAGGAATCCTTCGAGATCGTCGGCGTGGTGAAAGACGCCCACTACTTCGGGTTGCGCGATGCGACCGAGGCCATGATCTATCAGCCCATCTGGCGCCCGGGTGCGACCTCGCGCGACCTGATCGTGCGGACGGCGCGGGAGCCCGAAGGCATGATCGAAGCCATCCGGCGCGAGGCCCACGCCATTGACAGTGCCGTGCCTGTCCTGCGGGCGCGCACCATGCAGCAGCAGATCGACAACAACATCCTGCAGGAGAAGCTGGTGGCGACGCTCTCGAGCTTCTTTGGCGCCTTGGCGCTGCTGCTGGCCTCGGTGGGACTCTACGGCGTGATGGCGCACTCGGTGACGCGCCGCACGCGCGAGATCGGCATTCGCATGGCGCTGGGCGCGGCGCGGCCGCAGGTCCTCTGGCTGGTGTTGAAGGATGCGCTGCTGCTCGTGGCCATTGGCGCGGCTGCCGGGGTGCCTGCGGCGCTGGCAGTGACGAAGTTCGCCTCGGCCTTTCTGTACGGAATCACCCCGCGCGACCCACTGAGCGCGGCCGTGTCGACGGTTGTGCTGATCGCCGTCGCCACGCTCGCGAGCTATCTGCCGGCGCGCCGGGCAAGCCGGGTGGATCCGAACGTGGCGCTCCGGTACGAGTGATCGCGAGCCCCCGTGGCAGCCGGGGCTGGCTCGGGGCGGGCGCTCCCCAACCCTGGAGCCGGCCTGGCGCAGCATCTCGAGAGAACTGGTCGCGGCACTCCCGCCTGCCAGGCCCCAAGCGGTATGCGGCTAGTGGGCCGAATACTGCGGCTGCGGCGGGTTGAGCTTGATTGTCAGAGTCTTTTCGGGCTCGGTGATATCGAACGTGTCCCCGAAAGTCTGATAATTTTTCGCGATCACCTGGACGCGGATCTTGCCTTGAGGAATGGGCGGGATCTTGGCAATGCCCTGTTGATTCGTGCGCAGCTCCCAGTGCGTGATGATCTTCTTGCCGAACTTGATCTTCGAGCGCCCTTCGACGAAATGCACGACCACGCTGGCGCGGTCGACGGGTTTGCCGCTGAGACCCGTCACCTCGATGCGCAGTCTGGTCATATCGTCGCCGGCGGCGATGATGGGCACTGCGGGGACCATCAACACGGCCAGAAAAGCGAACCTGGACAGCATGAATTCATTATCCCATCGGGCGCCTGCCGGGCACGTCCGGCGGTCGCGGTATGGGTGGGGGAACGCCCCTATTCAGCTCTCGCCGGGCGAGGGGCTCTAAACAGCGGAAATCTTACCCTCGTGCCCCGCTTCTCGGTTCGGGCGGGGCCAAGGCCGACAACCGGGCGCGCGCGTGCTCGCCGGCGCTGCGGCAGACCAGTTCGCACAGGCGGAAAACCATGGGATCGGCGATGGAATAGATGACGGCGGTCCCGGCGCGGCGGCGACCCACGATGCCGGCGTCGTAGAGGGCCTGCAAATGGCGCGAAATATTGGACTGGTTACCCTGGAGCGACTCCACGATGTCGTTGACGCTCTTCTCGCCGCATTCGAGGGCCTGCAGGATGCGCAGCCGCTGTGGCTCGCCGAGCATGCGGAAACGACGTGCGACGAGTTCGATCATGTCGTCGCCGAGAGGAAGCTTGGCAGGCATCTCAATACTATATGAGCATACATTCATATTTGTGTCAAGCGGCGCCGCAACTGCCAGGCAAT
>JACOTZ010000007.1 GCA_016178155.1 Acidobacteriota bacterium | reverse complement strand
GTCGGGCAGCGCGGCGATAATGCATGCCTCACCGTGTCGCAGGCGCGGTGCAAGGGCCGTAGCAAGGTCGCCGCCGCAGGCCGCACGACGTCCGCAGGTTCAGGAAGCCTCGGCGGGGCAGCGCTAGGAATGCTCGCTAGCATTCGGAACAGACACGGCGACAGACGCTGCCGCAGCGCATCCCGAGTTCGCGTCGGTTTGAAAAAAAAGAAAGGCGTGGCCGTGGGAGGGAGCACGGCCACGCCGGGAAGAGAGCTCCGCTACTCGATGGGGAGCGCTACCGTGTTTGAAGATGTGCCATTGACGTCGACGCGCAGCTCGGCCAGGCCGGCAGGCAGGTCAGCCGGCACGCGAAAACGGGTGGCGGAAACGCCGATGAAGCCGGGAGCCGGGCCTGACCAGAGCGGCTGGAGGCGGAGGTCGTTGGCGCTGATCTCAAGGGCATCGGCCAGGTTGATCACAGGTCGGTCGGCGACCGGGAAGCCTTCGACAACCGGTCGATCATAGGGACCGAAACCGGTGCCGAGCAGCGTCACCTCTTCGTTGTTCTTTGCGGGGCTGGAGGCCGCGACCGGAGTGCCGTCCTCATGCAGTGCGACGGCATAAGCGCGGGAGTCGACCAGGTTTGAGAAAAGCCCCGGCGCGTTGCGGACAATAGTGAAATCGGCGGTGATGTCCGCCTGGCCGGCTACCTGCACCGTCAACGTATAAGGTCCCTCGGGCAAGTCCGATGGCAGTATGGCATTGATCTGCTGCGGTGAGACGAAGGCAAGACCCAGAATCCGGTCAGCCACAAGCACGCTGACTCCGGCGATCGTTTGCGCCAGCGGACTCGAGGGCCCCACCTCGTAATACGGCGCGAGATGATCTCCGTAGACGGAGATGATTGAACCGGCGGCGACGTTCGCCTCCGGTGTATCGCCGGCAGCGTTCTTCACACCGGCAGGGGCGATGTAGGGCACTGTATCAAGCAGCGCACGTACGACTTGCGGGGCGGCCATCAACACGACGGCCTGCGACCAGGTGCCCTGAACGTCGCCGTCCCAGCGGCGGAACTTGAAACCGGGCCTGGTTTCGACGGAGAGTGTGACCTCGCTGTCAGCGGGAAAGAAGCCGTCGCTAGAAGGCGGGCTGACGACCAGCGTAGCGCCCTCCGCGGGATCCACCGCAGTCATGAGCTTGTGAGCAGTGCGATACAGCGCCTGGACGGTCTGGTGGTCGCGGTCGAGCGTGATGGTGCGCTCGGCGGAGGCAACGTCGTTCCAGCCGATGAAATCCCGGCGCGTGACCTCGGAGACCGGGACCACGGCAGGGGCGGAGATTCGCACTTCGGTCCCAGCGGGCTTATCCACCGTGCACGGGCTGGTGCAATCAGCGCCGTCGACGCGTAGCTTGACGCCGGGCGTATTGCTCTGGACGACGGCGCGGTTGAGCAGATCATAAGTCGCGATCAGCCGCAGGCCGGATTCGAGCGCAGACGGCTCGATCGTAAGCTCCTGTTCGGTGGAGCCCCCGTTCGACCAGCCTTTGAAGGCATAGCGGCGGCCGTTGCGGCCGACCTGTTCGGCAGGCGCGGCGACGGCATGCTTGCTGCCCACACCCCAGATGAAATTGTAAGACGACCAGTTGTCGCGGCCATCGACCATGAGCTTGAGGTCGTTCGGAACGGTCTGCAGGGCAATCCGCGCGCCGCGCACGAATTTCGCGGTGATCGTCTCGGGCACGTTGACCGCGACCGCCGTGTAGTCGGTGTTCTGCCCGCCGCCGGCGCTCCACGAGTCGAAGATCCAGGAAACTCCGGTGCTGTCGGTCTGCGGAGAAGGCGCGCCCAGCACGTGCTTGGAGCCTTCGGCAAAGTCGAACTCGCCGGGGCAGATGCCGCGTTGCGGGCTGGGCGGCAGCGGTGGCAGGATTGCCGCCGGGCTGCAGGGCGAGTTGGGGGAGGTCGGCGTCGGCGTACGGTCGATGAGCACCTGCAAGCCGCGCGGCTCGGTCAGGAAGGTGACGCGCTTGCCGGGCGCGAAGATCGGCGTGAGAGTGACCCCGCCGTGAATCGACATGTTGCTCGTGCTGAGAAAGCTGCTGCCCGCCCCCGAAAGTACGTTCCAGCCGGTAAAGACGAAGCCCGGATAGGGAAAGGCGTTCAACGTGAGCGGTCCGGACGTGAGCCAGATCTCTGCATTCCCCCAATAGCAGGTGCCGTTGACGTACACAACGCCGGGGCGGACGGTGGGGACGGCGGCGGCATCCCCTGGAGCGGCGCAGGTAGCGGGCGTGGACGTAGAGCCAGTGTCAAAGAAGCGCAAGGCCAGTTTGTGCTCCACCGAGAACGTCGCCTTCAGCGACGTGACTTTAGGGTCGGCGGTCACGGTGATGGCGGGGGCGGTGCCGGTGGCTAGCAGCCCCGTATTGTCGCTCCAGCCGCCGAACGTGTAACGCGTGGTGCAAGTGAAGTCATATTGCACCGCGGAGCCGCTGCTGCCGGGCTGGGAACAGGGGCCGACTGCGGCCGGGTCCAGATTGTTCAGCACGGGTACAATTACGATGTGCTTGCTGCCCTTCGGCCAGAGGAAGGTCGCGGGACGGTTGTACTGCCGGCCATCGACTTCAAAATATGGTCCGAGGGGGTCGGCGGAAATAGTGATATTGACAAGTTCCTGCGCCCCGAGACTCGAGGCGGCGGACAGAAGAAGAACAAAAAATACCAGGCGGTGCATCACGGCTCCCGGAAATCGGCGGCTCCTCTACGATGCTCGGGCGGCATACGAACCCTGGCAGCAGTCACAACCACGTGCGACTCTTTCCCTACCGCAATGGAAATGCGTGCCGGAAATGACCCGCTCTTCCACGAAACCGACCTCTGCCACGGGCTGACAGACGCGCCCATGCGATGTAATCGACATTGGTACTGGTAAGCTTTAGGACTCTGGTTGTACGGGGGGATGGGAGTGGTTCTCCGTAGTTGGCGCCTGGGGGCCTTCCGAGGAGCGCTCGCATGCCCTTCACAACACGCCGTTTCGCCTGCGGGGTCCGCCCGGGCGCAGTCCAGTCTACAGTGGGCAGAGCTGACCGGGCTGACTCGAGGGCGCTCGATATGAGAGCGGAAAGTTTCTATAATGCCTGAGGGGATAAACGGAATGTTGCGCTCTACCGGGCTGATCGTGGCGCTCTCGTTTGTGAGCCTGGCGGCGGACCGGAAGCAGGCAGGTCCGGTACAGTCGGGTAACGAGCTGGTCGAAGTGTCGGCGCGTGCGCACGTGGACAAGCAGGATGTAGTCCGGCTGCTGGGGCAGACTCCGGACTACCCAATGGTCGTGGTGGAAGTCAAGGCCGTGCCGAAAGACGGGAAAAAGCTGGCGGTATGGCGCGACGACTTCACGCTGCTGTCTAACAGGGACGGACAAAGATCGCAGCCGCTGGCGCCGAGCCAGATCGCGGGCAAGGGAGCGCTGGTTATCTCCTCGACCGGCGGGGGCGGGACCGG
>JACOTZ010000006.1 GCA_016178155.1 Acidobacteriota bacterium | reverse complement strand
TCAAGCAGTCGGGCATGTTCTGGACAGTGCGCGGAGCTAACGCCATCCTGGCCCTGCGATGCTGCCATCTTAACGGCCGCTTCGAGGACTACTGGGAGGCGCGCCGGGCGGCATGAGATCCACTTCTATGTCGCGCACCCCGACATGAGTTGTCACCGCCCCCTGCGGTAGGGTATGAGAATATAGGTCGCCCGAGCGCGACGGACTTCCTCGACCAAGGTGGCAATCTTATGAGCAAGCGAATCTCTATCGGAACCTGGGCCTTCACCATCGGCCCGTACGCGAAAAATCCCATTCCGTTCCCGACGGTCTGCGAGAAGCTGAAGGCGCTGGGTTTTGACGGCGTCGAACTAGGGGCATTTCCGCCCCACCCGAACCCCGGCAATCCCAACGGCCCCGATGACCAGTGGCCGGGCGCGCTGCCGGAAAAGTCCCAGCGCGCGGAGCTGCGGGCGCAGATGAAGCAGTCGGGCCTCGGGTTCAGCGGCATCGCCGCCAACCTCTGGGGCGAGAAGCTGATCAACACCGGCGACCAGTCGAAGTACATCGCGGAATTCCGCAAGAACTCGGAATTCGCCCGCGACCTCGGCATCCAGGGGGTGCGAGTCGACTGCGTGCAGCCGCCGACCATCCATCGCGAGATCGACTACGACACGGCCATGGCGCGTGTGGTGCGCACCTGGAAGCTCTGTTGCGACATCGCGGCGGACAACGGGCAGTACGTCACCTGGGAGGTCGAGCCCGGCTTCGCATTCAACAAGCCGAGCGACGCGATCCGCATCCATGATGCCGTCGACAAGCCGAACTTCGGAATCCAGTACGACACCTGCCACGGGCATATGGTCGCGGTGGTCGGCGCGCGCCACGAGGGCGATAAGGAGACCTACCCCAGCCAGATCGATTACATCCGCATGCTCAACGGCCGCATCAACCACATCCACCTGATCGATTCCGACAACACCTGCCACAAGGACGACCAGGGCCACGATGAAACCTCGGCGCACCCGCCCTTCGGCCTCGGCGTGCTCAACTTCGATGAGATCATGCCGGAACTGCTCCGGGCCGCGCGCGTGCCGCACGACTGGTGGACCATCGACCTGTGCTTCTGGCCCGACGCCTGGACGGCCACCGAGCAGTGCAAGAAGTACGTCGACGGGCTGGTGGCCAAGTACGGCTCGGCGAGCCAGGCCGCGCGCCAGTAGGAGAACGGACATGAAGGAACTCCGTGTCGGCATGATCGGCTACGGCTTCATGGGCCGCGCCCATTCGAACGCCTATAAGCGACTCACCGATTTCTTCCCGGTGAAGCACCGCCCGGTGCTGAAGGCGGTGTGTGCGCGCAAGGCTGATAAGGCGAAGCAGTTCGCCGAGAACTGGGGCTACGAGCGCGTCGAGACCGACTGGAAGAAGCTGGTCGAAGCGCCCGATATCGACCTGATCGACATCGGCTCGCCCAACAACACGCATCGCGACATTGCGCTCGCCGCCGCCAGGAACAGAAAGATGGTCGTGTGCGAGAAGCCGCTCGCCATGAGTGTCCAGGAGGCCGAGGAGATGGTCAAGGCGGTCGAGGACGCGGGCGTTCCCAACATGGTGTGGTTCAACTACCGGCGCGTGCCGGCGATCGCGCTCGCCCGGCAGATCGTGGACGAAGGCCGCATCGGCCGGCCCTTCCACTACCGCGCCACTTATCTTCAGGACTGGACCATCGCGGAGGAGGTGCCGCAGGGCGGCGCGGCGCTGTGGCGGCTGGACGCCGACGTCGCGGGCTCGGGCGTCACGGGCGACCTGCTCGCGCATTCGATCGACACCGCGATGTGGCTCAACGGCCCCATCACCCGCGTCGTCGCTAAAACCGAGACCTTCATCAAGGAGCGCGTGCATCAGGAGACCGGCAGGAAGCAGCCCGTGAAGATCGACGATGCGTGCATGTTCCTCGCCGAGTTCGCCAACGGCTCGATGGGGACGTTCGAGTCGACCCGCTACGCTCGCGGCCGCAAGAACTTCAACACGTTCGAGCTGAACGGCGCCGACGGCAGCGTCTACTTCGACCTCGAGGAGCCGGAGTATCTGCAGTATTTCGAGTACAAGCAGCTCCAGTCGGGAAAGAAGATCGAATCGCACCTGACGGGCTGGCGCAAGATCCACACCACCAACTCCGAGCATCCCTACATGCGGTATTACTGGGTGCCGGGCACCTGCATCGGCTACGAGCACACGTTTCTGAACGCGCTCGCCGATTTCGTCATGGGCATCGAAGCGGGCAAGCCCGCTCAGCCCGACTTCCGCAACGCGCTCGAGACCCAGAAGGTCTGCGACGCCGTCCTCGAGTCGGCGCGCGCGGGCCGCTGGATGGAAACGGGTGTGACGGTCTCCGCGGCGCGGGGAGCGTAGGCGCGAGCCGGCCAGTGCCCGCGGCACAGGCCAGCCTACAATCGCCCGAACGCGGCCGCCGGGTTCGTGGAGGAGGCAAGCCCACGCAGCCCGGCTTCCGCCGACGCGCGCGGGCCGTTGGATGGACCGGTTTCCGCAGCCAAACGAGCGTGGGCGCGAGCCCCGGGGGACCTTCCGCTATTTGGGGCAGGCCGCTGCGGAACTACCGTGATGTTTGGATTCGCCCTACTGTTTCTTCATTCCCGCTTCGAATTCGGCCTTCGAGAGCGTGCCGTTGCCGTCGCCGTCAAGTTTCTTGAACCTGCGCTCCCTTTGCTCTTTGTTCTTGGTGTTCTTGCCCAGGAACTCTTCCAGGTTCAACTGGCCGTCGCCGTTTTTGTCGGCCCGGGCGAAGCGCTGGGCGGGATCGGGCTGGCGCTTGGCCTCGCCCTTCTGGGCGGCGGCGATACCGGCCGAGAGGCACACCATCAGAGCTGCGGAGAAAATGTGTCGCATACCTGTTATTAACCCAGGGCGGCTGCGAGTGTTTCGCACGGGTCTGATACCATGCGAGACCAGTGAATCGCCGCACATTCCTGGCCCACGCCGGCGCCGGCGCTGCGGCCGCCGCGCCGAACCCGGACCGTCCCAACATCCTGTTCGTCCTCTCGGACCAGTACCGCTATGACGCCCTCGGCGCCAACGGCAACTCCGAAGTGCACACACCGGAACTGGACCACCTGGCCGCGAGCGGTGTCCGGTTCGAACACTGCTATGCCGCTCAGGCCCTCTGCACGCCTTCGCGGGCGTCAATTATGACGGGGAAGTACCCGCACTCGCACGGACTCCAGGAAAACGTCTACCGGGTGCCCGACGCGTTCTCGATGGGCAGATACCGGCTCCGGCCCAACCTGCCGGAAAGCTTCGGGGCGGCCGGCTACCGCACGGGCTACATCGGGAAATGGCACCTCGGCGAGCAGAATCCGGGCTTCTTCGATCACTGGAATGCATTCAATTCGCTGAAGCCGCACTGGCTCGGCAAGCCGCACGAATCGGTGTACCGCAACGACGCCGACACGGAGGATGCGCTCCAGTTCCTCGCTGCCAACCGCGCGAACCCGTTCCTGCTGTTCGTCTCCTACTACCCGCCGCACACGCCCTACACGGCTCCACGGCGCTTCCACGGGTTCTATGAAGGCAAGAACCTACAGCCGATGGAGTATTACGCGGCCGCCAGCAACGTGAGCTGGAACATCGGCCGCCTGCGCGAGCAACTGAGCAAGCTGGGTCTCGACCGCCGCACCTGTGTCGTCTTCTCCACCGACCACGGCGAGACTTTCGGCAGGCGGCCCGGGTCGAAAAACAAGCGCGTCTGCTACGACGACAGCGCCCGCATTCCGCTGCTGATGAGCCTGCCCGGCCGGCTGGCGGCGGGGCTCGCCTGGCGCTCCGGCGTGTCGAACGTCGACATTATGCCGACGCTGCTCGGTATCGCCGGGCTCAAGCCGGTCCGCAGCGCCGACGGCCGCAACCTGTTCCCGCGGATTCTGGCGCGCGAGGACCGCTGGACCGGCCCGGTGGTCATTCAGAACATCACGCAGCCGCTGCCCGACGGCGCCACCGCGGTTGAGCGCGCCATCCGCACGGAACGCTGGAAGCTCATCATCAAGCAGCCGGTCTCGCGGCCCCGGGAGTACGTCTACGAGCTCTACGACATGAATTCCGATCCGGGCGAGAGCCGCAACCTGTTCGACGCGGGGCACGCCCGAACGGCTGGATATCTCGCGAATGAACTCGCCGCCTGGGCGAGCCGGTTCCGGGATCCGTTGGCCGCCGCGTTCGCGGCGGAATGCATCCGGGGTCTGCCGGCATGAGCGTGAGCCAGCGAGGATTCCCGGATGGGTCGAAGCGGCGGAGATGCCGGCAGATTCGCCATGGGGAGCGGACGGCTCCCTGCTCCGCTGCGGACCCCACTCTCCGCGTTATACTTCCGGAGTCTGCAAGCATCACGGCGATCCGCCGGGATCTTGGGGCGGGGATGTTCACGCCCGGAGATGCCGAGTCTGCAGGCATGAGGGGATGCGACGAGATTTCTCCAGGGAGGATGTTCGACGCCGGGCAGGCTCGCAGCGCCGGAATGGCCTGGGCGACCGGCAGGCGCCGCATCCACCGCCATCCGTAGGTCAAGCATGAGCACGACACGACGACAGTTTGTGGTCACCACCGCCATGGTTATTGCGGGGGAAACGGCGGGCGCCCAGAGCGGCGCGCGCCAACCCTGGTACCGGCGCTGCTATCGCTGGGGCCAAACCAACATCACGGAAAAGGACCCGGCACGGTACGACATCGGCTGGTGGCGCGGCTATTGGAAGCGGACGCGGGTGCAAGGCATCATCGTGAATGCCGGCGGCATTGTCGCGTATTATCCGAGCCGGTTCCCGCTACACAAGCGCGCGGAGTTCCTGGGCGATCGCGACCTGTTCGGCGATCTCACGCGCGCCGCGCACGAGGACGGCCTCGCGGTGCTCGCGCGCATGGACTGCAACCGCACCGCCGAGGATTTCTATCGCGCGCATCCGGACTGGTTCGCGCGCAACGCGCAGGGCGAGCCCTACCGCGCCGCGGATAAGTACGTCACGTGCATTTTCAGCAACTACTATCAGGAGTACATCCCGGGCGTGCTGCGCGAGATCGCCGAGCGCTACAAACCCGAAGGCTTCACCGACAACAGTTGGGCGGGCCTGGGGCGCAGCTCGATCTGCTATTGCGGGAACTGCACGACCAGCTTTCGCGCCGCCAACGGCAAGGACCTGCCGCGGCGACACGACTGGGGCGATCCCGTTTTCCGCCAGTGGATCGAGTGGAACTATGCGCGGCGGCTCGAGATCTGGGACCTTTACAACCGCACCACGCAGGCTTCCGGTGGTGCCGATTGCGTCTGGGCCGGCATGAACAGCGGGTCCGTTTCCAGCCAGGCGCGCTCGTTTCGCGACCTGAAGGAGGTCGCGCGGCGCGCGCACATCCTGATGCTCGATCACCAGCGGCGTTCCGACACCGGTTTGTTTCAACAGAACACCGACACCGGCAAGCTGGTGCACGGCCTGATGGGGTGGGACAAGATTGCGCCGGAGAGCATGGCGATGTACCAGTCGGGCGGCACGAATTTCCGGGTGGCGGCCAAGCCCGCGGCCGAGGCGCGCATGTGGATGATTGCGGGCTTCGCGGGCGGCATCTCGCCGTGGTGGCACCATGTCGGCGCGTATCACGAGGACCGCCGCGCCTACAAGACCGCGGAGCCGGTGATGCGCTGGCACGAGGCGAACGAGCGCTACCTGGGGAACCGGACCCCGGTAGCGGCAATCGGGGTCGTGTGGTCGCAGCGCAACACGGACTTTTTCGGCCGGGACAACTCCGAGGAGCTGGTCGATGCGCCCTATCGCGGGATGGTGCAGGCGCTGGTTCGGGCCCGCATCCCCTACATTCCGGTGAACGCCGACCATGTGGGCCGGGAGGGCCCCGGGCTGGCCGCGCTGGTGCTGCCGAATGTGGGTGCGATGAGCCCTGAGCAGGCGTCGGCGGTGCGCCGGTTCGTCGAAGGCGGCGGCGGCCTGCTCGCGACCGGCGCGAGCACGCTCTACGACCACAACGGAGATCCTCAACGCGATTTCGCGCTGGCCGGTCTCTTCGGCGCGCACATCGAATCCTGGCGGCCGGGCTCGGGGCGCGGTTCGCAGCACACGTACCTGCGCTTGAGCCCCGAGCTGCGCGCCCGCGTCGACGGGCCGAAGGCCGGGGACGAGCCGGCGCCGGCGGGCCAGCGTCATGCCGTGCTCCGCGGATTCGATGAAACCGATCTGCTGCCGTATGGCGGCGCGCTGGAGGCTCTGCGCGTAGACCCGGACGCCATTGTGCCGCTCACCTTCGTATCGCCGTTCCCGGTCTATCCGCCCGAAACCGCATGGATGCGCGCGCCGAAGACGAACATCCCGGGACTCGTGCTGCGCGAGGGCCGCGGACGCGTCGCGTACCTTCCCGCCGACATCGACCGGCGCTACGGCCGCGAGAACCTTCCGGACCACGGCGACCTGCTCGCAAATCTCCTGCGCTGGGTCGCGAAGGACAACATCCCGCTCGCGGTCGAGGGCCGCGGGCTGATCGATTGCAACCTGTATCGACAGCCCGGCCGCGTGATTCTGCACCTGGTGAATCTGACCAGCGCGGGCACCTGGCGCGCTCCCATCGACGAGCTGATCCCGGTGGGGCCGCTGGCGGTGCGCGTCCGTGTTCCGCGAGACGTGGCGGCCAAGCAGGCGCGGTTCGCGGTTTCTGGCGCTGCCCGGCCGATATCGGTAAAAGACGGCTGGGTCACGTTTGAAGTGCCTTCGGTGCTCGATCATGAGATGGTGGTGATCGGGTAGCTGCGGCGACTACACGCGGTTGCGCATGAGCCGCGGAGGAATTGAACCGTGCTGGGTACAGCCTCAATTGATCGCGGCGAGAAAGGCGGCGGCGGGCGTTGCCAGGAGTGCGGTGCAGCCGCTGAGTGCTGCTCTGGGAGGCCGGCCAAGGCGAGCCCCTGGCGGGCGGGACACCCAACGAGGCGCCTATGCAGACGGGCATGGCTGCTATTGGCTTCAATAGCGGCCGCAGCGCCGGCTCTCGCGGGTGACCGTATCGGGGATATCGAATTCTTCGGGTACAAAGGTCTCGACGTCGCGACCATCCGTAAAACCTTGCCGGTGCACGAAGGCGACGAATACTCCGATCGAGCGAAATACCGGGTACGCCAGGCCGTGGAAAGGGTGACCGGCAAGGAGCCTACCGACGTCGCCGCGGTCTGTTGCGATGAGAAAGGAAACCGCCTCCTGTTTATTGGGCTCCCCGG
>JACOTZ010000005.1 GCA_016178155.1 Acidobacteriota bacterium | reverse complement strand
TCTGCGCACACGTCCCCCCGGCAAGAATACGCACGAAAAAATAGTGCAAGCCTCCGGGCGACGAGACCCGCACACGGGAAACAAAACTCACAGGCGCGACGTTCCGGCTACGTTTCCGCTCAAATACCTATCCCAATCAGTCTAGCAGACGCGGATACCCACGTCAAAGCGAGCCTCGACCGGCCTCGACCGGCCCGTGGAGCTGCAGCTAAGCTACAGCTAAACAACTGAAAACGCAGACCATCTGGTCTGCAGCCGCAGTGCGCCGCGGCGCCCGGCCTGCCCGTGCTTCCCCGGCGCTTCGAGCGAGCGGGAGCGGGCCGCGAACGGCGGCCGTTGCTCCGCGCCCGGATGCGCCGCGAGCACGAATCGAGGTTTCTTCCCGGGCAGCCGCGGGAGGCCGGCGCTCTACTTGACCTCGATGGTGGCCCCGGCTTCCGTGAACTTCTTCCGGATGGCTTCGGCTTCGTCCTTGGTGACGCCTTCCTTGATCGGCTTGGGAGCGCCGTCCACCAGGTCCTTGGCCTCCTTGAGGCCAAGGCTCGTGACCTCGCGCACGGCTTTAATCACGTTGATCTTGTTGGAGCCCACCGCGGTGAGAATGACGTTGAACTCTGTCTTCTCCTCCACGGGAGCTGCTGCCGCCGCTGGTGCTCCGCCCGCCGGAGCCGCCGCCACCGCCGCCGCGGCCGCCGACACCCCCAGCCGCTCCTCGAGCGTCTTGACGAGCTGCGACGCCTCGAGCAGCGTCAAACCCTGAATCTGTTCTGCAATTGCGTTGATATCCGCCATTTCCTCTGAACTCCTTCTCAAAACTTGCCGCCCGCCACTCAGCGGCGGCCACGGTCCAATCTCTCCCGGCCGCGGCCCGGCCGCCGCATCGCACTCTCATTGCCGCGGACCGGAGATGCCGGCCGCACTTATTCCTGAAACTTGTTCTCCTGGACGCCCTGATCAACCACCACCGCCAGGTTTCGCCCGACACCGCTGATCGCCGTTACCAGCCGCTGCGCCGGCGACTGGATCAGGAACAGCACCTTCGCCAGCAGCTCCTCGCGCGAGGGCAGAGTCGCCAGTTCCCGAATGTTGCCGATCTCGACCGCGCGCCCTTCGACGAATCCGGCTTTAAAGGTGAAGGCCGGGTTGCTCTTCGCATAATTCGTGAGCGCCTTCGCCAGCGTCACCGGATCGCTGTCCGTACAGGCGAGCGAAGTCATTCCGCGCAGATTCGCGAACAGCGGCTCGGCGGGAAGCCCTTCCGATGCCTTCGCCGCGATGTTGTTCTTGATCACCCGATAGCGGCCGCCGGCCTGGCGCACCGTCCTGCGCAAATCAAGGTCCTGCTGCACCGTCAGGCGGTCGAAACCCGTCACGAACATGGTCGGTGATTTCTCGAACTCCCGCCGCAGCGCCTCAAAGTCCTTGTGCTTGTCATCCTTGCTTTTCATTGCTTGCCTCCCGTCCCGCTACGCCAGGCGGGCATTGAACGGCGTGACATCGAGCGAGACGGCCGGGCCCATGGTCGAGCACAGCGTGACGCTGCGCACGTAGCGCCCCTTGGCCGCCGCCGGCTTGGCCCTCACCACGGCGCCGATGAGCGTGCTCGCATTCTCCAGCAGCCGGTCGGTCGCGAAGCTCACCTTCCCCACGGGCGCGTGCACCACTCCGGTCTTGTCAACCCGGAATTCCACTTTGCCCGCCTTGGTTTCCTGCACCGCGCGTCCGACGTCCACGGTCACCGTCCCCGTCTTCGGGTTGGGCATCAGTCCGCGCGGACCGAGAATCTTACCCAGCGTGCCCACCGACCGCATCATGTCGGGGGTGGCAATCACGGCGTCGAAGTCGATCCAGCCCTGGGTCTTGATGCGGTTCACCATGTCCTCGCCCCCGATGAAGTCCGCGCCCGCCTCCTGGGCCTCCCGCACCCGGTCGGGCGCGGAGGTGATCACCAGCACCTTCTTCGATCTGCCGAGGCCGTTCGGCAGCACGATCGTGCCGCGGACCATCTGATCGGCGTGCTTCGGGTCGACTCCGAGCCGCATGTGCACCTCGACCGTCTCGTCAAACTTGGCAACCTTCAGCTTCTGGACGAGCGGTACCGCCTCCTCGAGCGCGTACGGCCGAGGCTCAATTTGCGCGGCTGCCGCCGCGAACTTTTTCCCAACTTTCCTGTCGGGTCGGGCCCCGGCCTTCTCATAGCCTCTACGGCGATACGCTGGAATTGTGACCCGGTTGCGTTTTCTCGCCTTCTGCGCGGCCCTCGCGATCCGCGCCGCCCCCGACCCGTTCGAGGCCAAACGCCGCGAAATGGTCACCGGCCAGATCGCCGGCCGCGGCGTCCGCGACCAGCGCGTCCTCAGCGCCATGCGCAAGGTCCCCCGCCACGCCTTCGTCCCCGAAGCCGTTCGCCGCTACGCCTATGAGGACCAGCCGCTGCCCATCGGCCACCGACAGACCATTTCGCAGCCCTATATCGTCGCCATCATGACCGAGCTGCTCGCCGCCGGCAAGGGCGACACCGTGCTCGAGATCGGCACCGGCTCAGGGTATCAAGCCGCGGTCCTGGCCGAGCTAGTCCGCCACGTGTACACAATCGAGATCGTCCCCGAGCTGGCGAAGTCAGCCTCCGCGGCCCTCGGTCAACTGGGCTACCAGAACGTCACCGTGCGGCAGGGAGACGGATACAAAGGATGGCCCGAGAAAGCCCCCTTTGACCGCATCATCCTGACCGCGGCGCCCCCTGAGCTCCCGCAAGCGCTGATCGACCAGTTGCGCCCGGGCGGCAAGCTGGTCGCGCCCGTCGGCGGCTCTTCCTGGAGCCAGGAACTCGTCGTGCTGAATAAAGACGCTTCCGGCAAGCTCGCCCGCAAAACCATCTTCCCCGTTGTGTTTGTCCCCATGGTCCGGCCGTAGAGAAGTCAGCGGCTAACCGAAGTTCGTCACCGACAGGATTTCGAACCGCTTGCTGACGCGCGCGGCTCAGTAAGTGCCGTCAAATCAGCGGAAGCGTTCTGAGCCACGACCCGTCAGGGAGTGGTGGTGACGAACCTCGGCTAACCGCCGGGCAGGCTGCGGTTAGGTAGACACAGGAAGCTCGCGCCGAAGGGCATCCGGCCTTCGGCGATCATTGGGCTGGGAGCCGGAGAGTGGTTAGACATTTTACCCTTCAGTATTGGGAAGACGAGGGCTGGTAGGTCGGCAAGCTGAAAGAAGTGCCAGGCGTATTTAGCCAGGGCGAGGCCTACCATCTCATGGTCGAAGAAGAAGACCTCGTGCAGCCGCAGGCGGAGACGAAAGAGATTACGGTAGAGCTTTGAAACGTCACGAGCTGATCCGCCAGTTCGTTTACGTACCCACACCGGGAAGAAAGCACCGGTTCCGCGTCACTCTGAAATCAAAAACAGCTTGGCCGAATTGATCCGCAAACAGCTTGGGATCAAGTGATGTGCTTGGCGGCACCGCACCACCCGAGAAATCTGGTGGCTGAGTCTGCGCCGCAGCCTTGACCGCGGCCGGTAGCGAGTTGTTGTCAAATGACGAGCCGGAAACGTGCTCACGAATTCCCGACTAAACCTCAAGCAGCACGGCGTGCACGGGCTGCCCGGAGGCGCGTTCGAGCGCCATGGCGTAGAGACGCAGTTGCTCGCGGTTTCGGCTGGCGTCGGCGGGACCGGTCTTGAAATCGACCACGGTCCATCGGGCGCCGTCGGAGAAGGCGAGGTCGACGCGGCCCTCGGCCAGGCGGCCGCCGGCGAGCTTCACCACGACGGGCAGCTCGCGATGACAGCGCCTGGCGGCGGCGGCCCCGGCGAGCACGGGGTGCGCGAAGGCGCGGCGCACGACGGCTATGGCGGCGGCGATCTCCTCCTCGGGACTGCCGCAGGCGCGCGCGTGCAGCGTGGCGATCGACTGCAGCTCACCGCCGCCCGTGCCGGGAGCGGCAGAGGCGAGCAGGGCGTGCACGAGCTTGCCGAAGCGGCGGCCCACCGGGCGCGCGCCGGCGAGTCCGAGCGAGATCAGCTCGATGGGGACGGACTCGGCGGTGCCGCGCGCGGCATCGGCTGCGCGAACGATCTCGAAGCGGGGCGCGCGCGCCGAATCGATGAGCGCCTGCCGGCGCGACTCCCACGCGCGGTAGCGCGCGAGGCCGGCGGCGGACTGCTCGGGCGTGCCGGAGAGCACGGCTTCGTTCTCGAGACCCCAGCCCTTGGGCTCGGTCAGATCAAGGACTGCCGGGTCGAACCATACGACCCCGTGGCCTCCGCGCCTCGGCAGGTGCAGTCCGGGCTTGACCGAGACTTCCTCGTTGCCGGCCTCGAGCGGCCGGTTCAGCACGGTACGCGTGCCGAACGGCGGGCACCCGGGCGCGCTCGCGGCGATGCGCGCGCGGTGCTCGGGCGGATAGAGCGCGTCCCAGAGCGGGCTGAGCCAGCTCGCTTCGCCCTGACCGTTGGCGAGGAACTCCGGCTCGCCGACCGCGCAGACCACGAGCAGGTCGCGGGCGCGGGTGGCGGCGACGTAAGCCAGGCGCACGGCTTCGTCCTGGTCCATCCGCGCCTCTTCAGTCTGCCGGTCTAGCAGCTCGGGGGGCGCCCAGCCGAGCAGCCGCTGCGCGCAGAGCCCGCGCGCCGCATCGACGTAGCGGTCGCTGCGGCCGGCGCCGGTCAGGTTGGCGGTCAGGTCCGCGAGAATCACTACGGGGAACTCGAGCCCCTTGGCGCGATGCACGGTCATGAGCTTTACGCCGGCGGCGCTCTGCTCGAACACGGGCGCCTCACCGGTCTCGCCGAAATCGGCCTCTTCCTCGAGGTACTCGACAAAGGACCGGAACGAGGTGGCGGCGCCCGCGTCGAACTCGCGGGCGAGATCGAGCAGGCGGTAGACGTTCGCGAGCACGCGCTCGCCGCCCTTGCGAAAGGCGAAGGCGGCGTGGGCGCGCGTGTACTCGAGCAGCCGCAGGATAGTGGTCGCGATCGGCTGCCGGTTGCGCTCGCGGTGCAGACCGGCGAAGAGCGCGAGCGCGTCGCGGACGGCCGCGAACTCGAAATCGAGGTCCTCGGGCAGCTCGCGGAAGGGGAACAGCGAGCGATGGCGGTGGCGGAACTTCAACAGGGTTGCGTCGGGCACGGCAAAGAACGTGCGCACCGCCGCAAACAGGCGCAACTCGTCTTCCGGCCACTCGATGGCGCGCAGCGCGGCGCGAATCGCGCCGACTTCTTCGCGCTGGTGGAAAGAGCGCGAGCCGACCAGCACGTGCTGGATGCCGCGCGCCTCGAGGGCGCGGGCGTACTCCTGCGCCACGTCGACGCCGCCGCTGCTGGAGAAGCGGCGCAGCAGGATGCAGATATCGCTCTCCTTGATCTGGCGCGCTGCGCCGTTGCGATCTGAGAGCCTCCACTTGCTGTCCTTCACGAGCCACTGGATGAAAGCGGCGGTGGCGTTGGGCGAGCATCTATCGATGGCGGACTTGGCGAGCCGGCGGCTGCCGTAGGGCTCGGGGACGGGCAGCGCGATCACGCTCGGCTGGTTCGCGATGGCGGGCCGCCCGCCGCTGAGGGGAAGATACGGGACGAGCTTGTCCTCGAAGGCGGCGTTGACGAAGCTCTGGATTGGCTCAGTGGAGCGGTTGCTCGCGCTCAGGTAGTCGCGCGACATGCCCGAGCTTTCGAACCGGGCGCGCAGCATCGAATAGAGGGCCACGTCGGCGCGGCGGAAGCGATAGATCGACTGCTTGGGATCGCCGACGACGAACAGCTTGCCGGGACGCGGCGTGAGGCCGAACCAATCGCCGCCAGGCTCCTGCTCGCTCGCAAGCAGCAGCAGGATCTCGGCCTGGAGCGGGTCGGTATCCTGAAATTCGTCGACAAAGAGGCACTCGTAGCGGCGGCGGAAATATTCGAGCGCTTCGCGGTCGCGCAACAGGTCGCGGGTCTTGATGAGCAGGTCCATGAAGTCGAGCCGGCCCGCGCGGCGCTTCGCGTCCTCGTAGAGGGCGGCCAGCTCCCACAGCTCGTCGCGCAGGGCCACGACGAGCTGCGCGCCCGAGTCGTTATCGAACTGCTCGATGTGCTCACGCAGCTTATGCCAGACGGCCAGAATCTCAGCGCGAGCGACTCCGTCCGCGAAGGGTCCAACGCCCTCGCGGATCCAGCGGAGCGAGCGCAGCCGCGGCAGGCGGACCAGCTCGCTTTCCCACTGGTCGTAGTCGGCGGCGTCGACGGCGAGTGCGCGGCCGACGCGTTCGAGGAAATCGGCGACGGGCTGGAGGTCGCGGAAGAGCGGATCGCGGTCCGGCCGGGCGCAGCGGTCGCGCAGCGCGACCAACACGCGGGCGAGCTCGAGAATGCGCTCCAGCCCGGCATCGCGATCGAACGGGCGCGCCTGCCAGGAGGCGGGAAAATCGCGCCACTCGATCAGCTTCCAGGCAGCGTTCTGGAGCGCACGCAGGGGCGCGGCGCCGCCATCCCACTCGGCGGTGCGGGCGAAGCAGCGGCGCAGCACCGGCGAGCCCGCGGCGATCCGGCGCTGGACCCAGGGGCGGAACACGGCGCCGAACAGGCGAAGCGCCTCGGGCTGCGCCATTTCCTCGAAGGCAGGGTCGATGGCGGCCTCAGCGGGGCGGCGCCGCAGCATCTGCTTGCAGAAGGCATGTATGGTGCCGATGAAGGCGCGCTCCAGTCTTTCGAGCGCGCTCTGGAGGTTGCGTTTCGTTTCGGCATGAAGCGCGGCCTCACCGCGAAGCGCCAGTTCCAGTTCCTGGCGAACCCGGAGCTTCATTTCACCGGCCGCGGCATTGGTGAAGGTGACGGCGGCGATGCTCTCGACCTCCGCGCCCGCGGCCAGCACGTCGACGATGCGGGCGACCAGGAGCGTCGTCTTGCCGGTGCCGGCCGAGGCCTCGACCACGCAGCTCTGCGACAGATCGCGCGACGGCGCTGCAGCGGGGTTCACGGCATCCTCCGAATCTGCGCGAGCGGCCGCAGCTCGGGTTGGGATTTGAGCCTGGCGCGCTGCTCTTCGTAAGGGCCGCAGACGGCCTGGTAGTCGCAGGCCTGGCAGGCGTCCTGGCGCGGGCTGGCGGGGAGAAAGCCTGTGCGCAACGATTCATCGATGACGTGTATCACCTTGGCGGCGGCAGCCTGGGCGGCTGCGTTGGCGGGCAGGTCGACGGTCCGGAAGTTCGCCCTCAGAGTGGAATAGGAGAGCCGGCCGGTGAGGACCGGGCCGCCGAGGATCTGACCGGCGGCCAAGGCGTATAGAACGGGCTGCAGCACCTCGCCCTGGCCCACCATGACCGGCTGCGGCGCGCGCTCGGCGCCGGTCTTGTGATCGGTGACGCGCAGGGCCCCACTGGTGTGGCGCTCCACCAGATCGATGGAGCCGCGCAACCGCACGCCTTCGAGCACGGCCAGCGGATCGGGCACGCTGCGCGGGTCGTGGGCGCCGCCGGCCGGGAGGCCGAAGCTCAGCTCGAAGGCGAGGGGGGTCCAATCGGGCTCGCTGAGCGCCTTCTCGGCGAGCCAGCCGCGAAGATCGGCGCGGATGCGCTCGATCTCGGTGCTCCAGACCTGCGGAAGCACGGGCTCGCACTGCTCGGCGAACTCGGCGGCGACACGCACCACGGCGGCATCGAGCTTCTCGAAGGCGGCCTCCAGGCGCGCGCGCGCGACGGGCAGCAATCCGGCATCTTCGAGATCGCGCAGCAGCTCGAAGACGATGCGGTGAAACAGGCTGCCGCGGGTCAGCGGGTCGACACACTCGATCGCCGCGGCCGGCTCGAGCGGCCGCAGGCGATGGATGGCGCGGAGCGCGAAGCGATAGGGGCAAACGGCGAACTCCTCCAGCTCGGAGGTGGAATAGGCGCGGCGCGCGGGCCGGTGCTGCTCGAGGACCTGGAGCGCTTCCACATCGAGATCGACCAGCCCGTCAGCCGCACACCACTTCTTGCTCCAGCGGCGCCAGCGCGCGCGCAGCGCGGGCGCCAAATATGGATGCACTTCCTTAAGGTATGCGGCGCCGCCCTTTTGCTGACGATCGACCGCGGCGTGCAGGGCGGCGAGATCGTACTCGGCGAGGTCGATGGCATCGGCGGGATCGGCGGGCGCGGGGCGGCGCAGCGTCGTCCTGGCGAAAGCGGCGGCTTCTTCCTGGAGGCCGCGCGTGTCGTAGGCGTGGCCGCGTGCCGCCCTGGCGGCCTCGAAGATGTAGAGCGACGGCACGCGCTCGCGCCCGCCCACCACGTCGATGCGCGGGTAGGAGAGCACGAGCTGGTCGCGGGCGCAGGCGGCGGCGCGGCGGAGGAGGCCGCGCTCGTCCTCCTCGGTGCTCACGCGGAGGTTCGGCGAGATGCGGCGGCGTGCCTCGTCGAGCAGCAGCGGGTCTTCAAATGCGGGTTTCGGGAAGCTGCCCTCGCACAGTCCCGGCACGAAGATCAGGCGGAAGCTCATTCCGCGCGCCTCGTTGATTCCGGCGACGAACACGTGCCCGTAGCGGTCGCCGGCGGGTGCAGTGCGGAGCGAGCGCAAGCGCCCGGACATGAGCAGCAGGACGTCTTCGAGCGATGCATCGCCGGCTCCGGCCGTGGGCTGGAGCTCATCCAGGAACTCGAAGACAGGGCCGGGCTCGCGCAGGGCGGCCTGGGCAAGCTCATAGAGCGCTTCGAGCCACTCGGTCCAGGTTGTGTGGCGAGGCATTTGTGCAAGCCGGCGCATCAGGGGCAGCGAATACGACTGGAGCGATTCCAGACGTTCGAGCCGCTCGTGCCAGTAGGCGCGGTCATCGCCGGCGCCCGCGCATTCGAGGCGCGCGCGGTAATGCTCCTCGAGCCGGCGCAGGCGCCGCTGCCAGCGCCGCTCGCCGCCGATGACGGCAGCTTCGTTGAGCAGCCGCTCCCAGCCGGCCGTGCCCGGCACAGGGGCCTGGCCGAGCGAGAGGTATTCGGCAAAGCGCGCGGCCGAGAGGTCCTCGCGGGCGCAGGCGAGCAGAGCCAGGAAGGCGCGGCCGGAAGGCTCGGGGCGCGCGACGCCGCGGCTGTAGCAGGCGGGGATGGCGGCCCGCCGGAGCGCCTCCTCGACGAGCGGCTGATACTGTTCGGGATTGCGCAGCAGGATGGCGATTTCATCGAACGGAACTCCACGGGCGGCCGCGGCGTGAATCGCGCGCGCGATCTCGACGCACTCGAGCGCTTCGCTCGAGGCGGAAAAGACGGTGAAGGTCGCATCGGCGGGGCGGTCCGGCACCGGCTCGGGGGCGAACAGGTTGCGCTGCAGCGATTCGAGCGCGCTCGCGGCGGACGGAGTGCCAGCGGCCTCCGCCGCGAGAGCGAGCACCAGTACGTCGGGCGAGGCGTCGGTGAGCGACTGGAGCAGCTCCCGCTCCGACGCCGAATCCGGCGGCAGGTCAAGCAGGAGCAGCGGAAGCCGGCAGAACTGGTGGCGGCCCGCGCGTACCTCAGCAGCCGCAAAGCTGTAAAGTTGGGCGGCAGAGACGAGCCGGCGATCCGCGAGCTCCTGTGCGTAGCGGGCGGCGAGCAGCGCGAGATCGCGTCCGGCCGGGCCGCCGCGCTCGAGGCCGGCGGGCGCGATCTGCTCGGCGGCCAACTCGGCGAGCGTGCGCGCAAGAGCGACCGCAAAGCCGGGTCTGGCAGCGACCTCGCGAAAATACTCGAGCCGCTTTTCGGCGCGCGCGATGCTGACGACGCGGGCAGCGATGGCCTCGGCCGCAGTGACGGTCAGCGGCGCAAGGGACTGCTCGTGCATGGCGCGCTCGGCGAGTGTACGCGCGAGCAGCGGCAGCGTCAGGCGGTGTGCGCCAAGGATCGCCGCATCGCACGCGAGGCGCACCAGGTCGTGCGCCGCGTCCATGGAGCCGGCGAGCACGACGAGCTCGACGCCCCGGCGGGCGCGCACAAACTCGCACCCCGCCTCCAGCAGATCGGCGATTCGAAATGCCGTAATCGACTTCACCAGACCCGCAGGATATCGCGGTCAGGGTTCGAGCATGAGATCTGCCGGCCCGGGGCGTGTCTGAGTGTGGAGATCGGCGGGATTTGTTTCTCGTTCGCGTCTTGCGTGCTGCGAAAGGGCGCTGCCGATTGTGCTCCGGGGGGCGGGCACCAGCGGGGATTGCGAAACGAACCCAATTTGTTCATTAACGGCTGAAGAATCAGCAGCTTGGGAGCAAGGAGATCCACAGTCGCGGGGTTCCGGAGAGGGGTTCGCCGCAGCCTGGATAGG
>JACOTZ010000004.1 GCA_016178155.1 Acidobacteriota bacterium | reverse complement strand
TGTCCGCGGACCGCGGCGTCGGACTGCGAGATGACGCCGTTATGCGTCTTGCAGCCCGTGACGATCGCCGTCATGCCGGCCGCGGAATCCGTCACCCAGGCTGAAGCCGCCGAGGTCTCCGACAGCGCGATGTGCGGCATCTTCTGGATGAACAGGCGCTGCGGCTCGTTATAGCCATAGATGCTGGCTGCGTTGAGCGTCGACGGGCCGCCGGCGTCGCCGAGGAAGAGGACGACGTTTTTCGCGTAGCGTGCCTGCGCGGACAGGCAGAGCGGGATCAGGAAAACAAGAGTTGTTCGAAACATGGATGTGAAAACACCAGCTTACCGCGGTTCGGCTGGTTTTCCGGCACAAACATCCGCTCGCTTACGGCCACGGCTCTGGCAACCGTTGATCCAACTTAGCCGCGCACGTCAGCAAGCGGCTGTTCGCACATTCTTACGCCGGCAAGCAGGCTACGCCACCGGCCGGTACGGGTTCTTCGCCGGATCGTACCAGGCGCGGAGCTGCTCGGCGTGCTCGCGCTCCACCCGCCGTGCGCCGGGAGTTCCCGCCAGGTTCTTCAGCTCGCCCGGATCGGCCTCGAGATCGTACAGTTCCGCAACGTCGTTGTGATTGTAAATGTACTTGTATCGCCGGGTGCGGATCATATAGCAGTCCTGTCGCGAGCGCAGAGCGAATTCCGAAAAGCAGGCGTCGGGCCCGCGCGCGCCAGCGTCGCGCACCATCGGCGCGAAACTGCGCGCCTCCAACCCGGTCTTTGCCGGCGTGCCGCTGAGTTCCGCGATGGTGGGGTAGATGCCGAAATACTCCACCAGCGCCTCGCTGACTTTGCCCTCCGGCAGCACCTTCGGCCAGCTCACGATCAGCGGCACTCCGACAGAAGGAGTGAACAGGCAGAATTTCTGGTACATCCCGTGGTCGCCTTCCATCTCACCGTGATCGGACGTATAGATGACGATCGTATTCTCCAGCACACCCAGCTCCTCGAGCGCGCGATACGTCTGTCCGATGCAGGTATCGACGTACGCCAGGTTGCCGCGATAGCCCGCCCGATGCGCGCGCAGCCGCTCCGGGCCCAGCGCCTGCATGCGCTCAATCCGGCGCTGCACGTGCTTCGGGTAGCGCGAGGCATCGCCCGGTGCCGGGATTTCCATTCTCTCGACCGGGTACTTCGCGGCCCAGGGCTGGGGCGGATGCAGCGGCGGGTGCGGCCGCAGGAAACCTGCCACCAGCAGCCACGGCTGGTCCTTGTAGCGCCGCATGAAGTCGATGCTCTCCCGCGCAACAAACGCGTCAAACTGGTCCTCGACCGGCAGCTCCGAGCCGACCCACTTCATCCGCTTGACCTTCCCGGCCCAGGGGCTCTTCCCCCGCCACAGCCCGGGCAGCTCGGGCAGGCCGCTGCCGTCGTCGTGCACCGTATTGAAGAACTGCGGGCCGATGGGGTGGTTGGCGATCTCGTCCGCGTAGTGCTGCACTTTCGGTCCCAGGTACATGAACCAGTCGTTGAAGCCGAGATGGTAGTGAAAGCCGTGCGTACGCACGCCGCGCGCGGCGATGCGGTCGATCTCCGGCGTGGGCACAATGTCGTTTCCCGCGCACGTGAGATAGTCGGGCCGGTGCTGATCCGACATGAGAATCAGAATGTTCGGTTTGCGGCCGGCCGGTTGCGGATTCGGGCCCGCCTGAGCGGCGGCCGGGAGCGCGGCACTGAGTCCGATGAATTCTTTTCTGGTCATGGGCGCTTCACCGATTATGCGCCATGGCCCGGTGAACATGGGTGCGGCGCATGTCGCTGGGATCTTGTCAGGCAGAGCGCGATAATGTGGCGGCCCGCGGTGCGAGTTCAGTCTCGCCCGGTCCCCGGTCCGCCCGCCGGCAGATCGTACAGCTTTCGCCAGGCGAAATCGTAGGCGCCGCCGGTCAGGCGCTGCTTCAGCTCGAGATGATACGTTTCCGACGGGCTGGTAATCCGAAAGCTGAGCGAGTCAGCCTGGCCGATCGATTCGAGATCGCGCCAGCGCCAGGTGCGGGAGTGCTTCGCATTCTCGCTGGTGAATCGCAGGCCGTCCTCGGCAATCTCGAACCGGCCGGGACACCCACCGGCGCGATGCCGGTGATAGGCGTCCGCGCTGAAAATGGGCGGTGTGCCGCTGATGACGGCCGCCAGTAGAGACCGCTCCAGCCGCGCGCGCAGAAACTGCTTCAGCCGGTCGTCGTACGGGTCGCCGAGCAGCTTGAACACATGCTCGCGCCGGCCGCCCAATTCGCGCTTGAGCCGCTCGTAGGTTTCGATGCGGATCTGCCTGGAATCGGAGAGGTCGGCCTCGTGGATGTCGGCGAACGGCACGTCCAGCGCCGTCTTGCCGTTCGCCGAGCGGTAATGAACGCCAGAGCCGTCGATCTCCAGCTTGCCCGTCTCGTTGCGCTGGAGCCGAACCCGCTCGACCTCAAACGTGAACGTCTGCGCGCCGGCGACGGCCACCAGAAACAGGATCAAAACGCCCATGGGTGCCTCGCCGGCGGACCGCCGCCGCCATGCAGCCCTACTTCTTCGCGACGTACTTCTCCGGCGATTTGTCGAACTGCGACTTCTCGTCCTTGCTGCAGAAATAGTAGGTCGTGCCCTTGTAGCTTGTCTTGGCCGCCGCGCTCTTGGCGTCGATTTCCATGCCGCATACCGGATCCTTTGCTTTGCCTTCCGCTTTGGCCTCGGCCTTGGCCTCGGCCTTCTTCTCATCGGCCGGCGCCGCCAGCAACAGGCCGGCAGCCACGGCCCCCGAAACGATACTGATTCCGAACAATTTCATGGGTGATGTGCTCCTTTCTTTATTCTCGTACGTGCCCGCGCCATTTCCGTTACGCCGGATGTGGGGCGCGCGCCAGGCGCCGCACTTCAAAACCCTTCCAGAACTCGTAGATCACCGGATAGACCAGCAGCTCCAGAAGGAACGAGGTGAAGATCCCGCCGATCATCGGCGCCGCGATCCGGCGCATCACGTCCGAGCCCGCGCCCGCCGACCACATGATCGGCACCAGACCCATGAACATGACCGCCACCGTCATCACCTTCGGCCGCAGGCGCTTCACGGCGCCTTCTTCGATCGCCTCCTTCAGGTCCGCCAGGCTGGTCATGCGCCCCTCGGATTTGCGTTTCTCATACGCCAGATCCAGGTACAGCAGCATGAACACCGCGGTTTCGGCGTCGACGCCCAGCAGCGCGATCAGCCCGACCCACACCGCGATGCTCATGTTGTAGCCGAGCAGGTACAGCAGCCAGATCGCCCCCACGGCCGAGAACGGCACTGCCAGCAGGATGATCAGGGTCTTGGTCATTGAACCGGTGTTGAAGTAGAGCAGCAAAATCACGATAAACAGCGTGATGGGCACGATCACCAGCAGCCGTTCTTTTACCCGCTCCATGTACTCGTATTGCCCGCTCCATACAATCTGGTAGCCCGCGGGCAGCGCCACGGTGGCCTTCACCCTCCGCTTCGCCTCTCCGACAAAGCGCCCCAGATCGCTGCCGGCGACGTCCACGTACACATAGCCGGCCAAGAATCCTTCCTCGTTGCGGATCGACGGAGCGCCCGTCCGCACCGTAATGGTCGCGAGCTGCGAGATCGGCACCTGCGCGCCGGATGGGGCCGGCACATAGATCCGGCTCAGCTCGCCCAGATTTCCGCGCAGATCCCTGGCGTAGCGCACATTCACGGGGTAACGCTCGCGGCCTTCCACGGTTGTGGTGACGGTCGCTCCCCCGATCGCCGCCTCGATGATCTCGTTCACCTGCTGCGCGTTCAGCTCGTACCGCGCGGCCGCCTGCCGGTTCACTTCGAAATCGATGAAGTACCCGCCCGTCACCCGCTCGAAGAACGCGCTGCGCGCCTCCGGCATCTCCTGCACCACGCGCTCGATCTGCGTACCGATCCGCTCGATCTCCTCCAGATTGGGCCCGAGCACCTTGATGCCCACCGGTGTCCGCACGCCGGTCGTGATCATGTCGATGCGCGTGCGGATCGGAAACACCCAGGCGTTCGCCCATGCCGGGATGCGCACGGCCGCGTCCATCTTGTCCACCAGCTCTTCCCAGGAGATCGGCCGCTCCTCGGGCCACCATCGGCGCAGCGCCGGTTTCAACCACTCGGGCGCGCGGCTGGAATACCACCGCTTCTCTCGAACTTTGCGCCACTGGCTCTCGGGTTTGAGCACGATCGTGGTTTCCACCATGCTGAGCGGCGCCGGGTCGGTCGCGGTTTCCGCCTTGCCGATCTTGCCGAACACGCTCTGCACCTCCGGGAACCGCGCGATCAGCTTGTCCTGGATTTGCAGATACTTCCCCGCCTCGGTCGTGGAGATGCCCGGCTGCGTGATCGGCATGTAGAGCATCGTGCCCTCATTGAGCGGCGGCATGAACTCCGAACCCAGGCGCATCGCCGGCGGGATGGTCACGATCAGCACCGCCACGGCCGCGCCGATGGTAAGCCACTTGTGATTCAGCACGAACCGCACCGCGGGATGATACAGGCGCATGAGCGGGCGGCTGATCGGGTGCTGCTCCTCGCTCCGGATCCTGCCCACGAGAATGGCGTTCACCAGGCGCGCCAGCAGGTGCGGCCGGAACTCGTAGCGGCGCGTCCGCATCAGCAGCAGCCGGATTGCCGGGTCGAGCGTGATCGCCAGCACCGCCGCGATCGCCATCGAAAAGTTCTTCGTGAATGCGAGCGGCCTGAAAAGCCGTCCTTCCTGGTACTGCAGCGCGAAAATCGGCATGAACGATACCGCGATCACCAGCAGCGAGAAAAAGCTCGGCCCGCCGACTTCCTTCACCGCGTCGATCACCACCAGCGTCGCGCTGCCCGGCCGCCCTTCCGCCTCCCAATGCTCGAGCTTCTTGTGCGTCTGCTCGACCACGACGATGGCCGCGTCCACCATGGCGCCGATCGCGATCGCGATGCCGCCGAGCGACATAATGTTCGAGGTCACGCCCGACCACTGCATCGGAATGAACGAGAGGATCACCGCGATCGGAATCGTGATGATCGGAATGATCGCGCTCGGAATGTGCCACAGGAAGATGAGGATGATCGCACTCACGATCACCAGCTCCTCGATCAGCGTGTGCGTGAGCGTGTCGATCGAGCGGTGAATCAGGTCGGCGCGGTCGTAGGTGACGACAACCTCCACGCCCTCGGGCAGGCCGGGCCTGACGCTGTCGGCGATCTGCTGCTTGACGCGCTCGATCACGTCGAGCACGTTTTGGCCGTACCGCACCACGACGATCCCGCCCGTCACTTCGCCTTCGCCGTTCAGGTCGGCGATGCCGCGGCGCATCTCCGGCCCGAGCTGCACGCGCGCGACGTCCCGCACGAAGATCGGTGTGCCCGCCTCGTTCGAGCCGACGGCCACGTTCTGGATGTCATTCACGGATTTCAGGTAGCCGCGCCCGCGGACCGCGTACTCGCGCCCGCTCAGCTCCACCACGCGGGCTCCCACCTCGCCGTTGCTGGCGCGGATCGCCTCCATGACCTTGGTCAGCGGTACCCGGTAGGCGAGCAGCTTGTTCGGATCCACTTGAATCTGGTACTGCTTCACAAAGCCCCCGATGGTGGCGACTTCCGCCACGCCCGGCACCGACTCGAGCCAATAGCGCACGTACCAGTCGTTCAGCGACCGGAGCTGCGCGAGGTTCTGCCGCCCGCTGCGGTCCACCAGCGCGTACTGAAAGGCCCAGCCCACGCCGGTCGCGTCCGGGCCCAGCTTCGGCTGCACGCCCGCCGGAAGCTGCGCCGCGATTTTGCTGAGGTACTCGAGCACTCGCGTGCGGCCCCAGTAGATATCCGT
>JACOTZ010000003.1 GCA_016178155.1 Acidobacteriota bacterium | reverse complement strand
CGCCTCGCTGGCGAGCCCGGTCGACTACCTGGAGCACCCGCTCGAGACGCTCGAGAGCGGCTCGGCCGGCACGAAGAACATGCTCGAACTGGCGCGCCGTCACGACGCCGCGTTCCTGCTGACCAGCACGTCCGAGGTCTATGGCGACCCGCTCGAGCACCCGCAAAAGGAGACTTACTGGGGCAACGTCAACCCGGTCGGCCTGCGCTCCTGCTATGACGAAAGCAAGCGCTACGCCGAAGCGCTGACCATGGCCAGTCAGCGCGTGCATGGAATGCGCACGCACATCGCGCGCATCTTCAACACCTATGGCCCGCGCATGCAGTTGAATGACGGCCGCGTCGTGCCGGCGTTCATCGGCCAGGCGCTTCGCGGCGAGCCCCTGACCGTCTTCGGCGACGGCTCGCAGACGCGCAGCTTCTGCTACGTCTCGGACCTGGTGCGCGGGCTCTATCTGCTCTCGAAATCCGACAAGCGCTGCCCGGTCAATCTCGGCAATCCGGCCGAAATCACCGTGCTGGAGTTCGCCGAGCGAATCCGGCGGGTGTTCGGCGACAGCGCGCGCATCGAGTTCAAGCCGCTTCCCGAGGACGACCCGAAGCGCCGCCGTCCCGACATCACCAAAGCCCGAAGCGTGCTCGGGTGGGAACCTGTCGTGCGGTTGGAAGATGGACTGCGCAAGACCATTGCATACTTCAAGGGCAAGATCGAACGCGCGGGTCTCGTGGCCGGCACGAAGTAGGCCACACTAGGACCGCGTTGCGCCGCGCGGGCGCGAGCTTGAGACGGCTCAACGGATTTCGAACCGCTTGCTGACGCGCGCGGCTCAGTAAGTGCCGTCAAATCAGCGGAAGCGTTCTGAGCCACGACCGTCAGGGAGTGGTGGTGACGAACCTCGGCTACCGGCTTGCGGCCATCCGTGCCCTGCCTCACGACATGCGTCTTGCCCCCGGCGGGCTCCTCGACGTACTGCCGGCCGCGGTCGCGACGCGTTACCGCAGAAATGACGAAGGCACGGGTGTTACCAACCCGCCTGAGCCATCCGCCGACGGACTTCGGCGGCGTAGCGATGCATTCGCTCCGGCCTGCGCCGCGCCGGCGAGGGCAGCACCGCCGCCAGCCTGGCAGCCTGTTCGCGGCCGACTTGCTCCGCCGGGATCCTGTAGTGATAGCGCGACGCCGCCTCCGCGCCGAACACCCCGGGCCCCCATTCGACAACGTTCAAGTACAACTCGAGAATCCGCTGCTTGGGCAGAATCAGTTCCACCATCGGCACCAGTGGATATTCGAGCGCCTTTCTGACGGGCGAGCGGTGCGCCGTGAGAAAGAGGTTCTTCGCGAGCTGCTGGGTAATGGTTGAAGCGCCCCTCGGGATCTCGCCCTCCTCCCAGCTCTCGGCCGCGACCTTGCGGATCTCCTTCCAGTCGAAGCCGTGATGCTGGTAAAAGCGGCCATCCTCGGCTGCGATCACTGCGTGTTGCAGGTCCTTCGAGATTCGGCTCATTGGGACGAACGTGTAGCGTTTGGCGTACGGGCGCTTTCCGAGCCACGATTCGATCCGCCGCTGCGCCTGCACCCCCGTGGTCAGTGGCGGCAGCCAGCGCAGGTAGAGGAGCCCCAGCGCGCACAACGAGTAATACCCGCCCACCGCAAGCAAAACCGGGATCAGCACCCGGCGCAGAAGGCCCCGGCGCGGTGCCGGTTTCGCCGCCTTCACCTTCACGCGTTGCATTCGGACTTTCGGCATGAGTCGGCGGCGCGAAGCCGCTCACGCTACAGCGTACCCGAAAGCTCGCCCACTGCACAGCGCGGCTTGTTGCGCGCCACTGTGTCCCAGATGGTCACGCCGCTCATGGCGATGAAGGCCACCGCCACACCGGCCACCGCATCCACGCTGTAGTGATAGCGTCCATAGACGGTGGCCACCGCCAGGGCGCAGGCATATCCGAGCAGGCCGAAGTCCCAGCGCTTCGCCTCCGGCATCACGTATAGCAGACCAAACGCGCTACCAAATGCCGACGAGACGTGCGCACTCGGAAAGACGCTGCTGTGGATGCCATAACCGCCGAGCAGCCAGAGGTTCCACTGGCGCACGGCCGTCGCCGCAGGCAGGGAATCGCCTGGAAAGATGGTGCGCGGCGGCTCGGAGGGAAAGTAGGGGAAGAGCGTGTATGACAACAACGTCGCGAGGACGTAGCAGAGCAGCAGGTCGTGCGAGCGCTCGCGCTTCCTCTTTGCGTACACCAGCGCCAATGAGTACGGGGCCGCGGCATACACCAGCAAGTAGCAGAGCTCCAGAGTAAACGGAAGCAGCCGGCCGAGGGATTCGATCGCGGCGCGCAGCCCCATGTCGTTGAGCAACATTCGGTCCCAGATCACCCAGATGCGCTCGAGCCGATGTGTGTGTTGCAGGGGTGTGAACAAGTCCATCTCGCGGTACGCGGCGATGGTGAAGGCCAGCGCGAACCAGTCGCGGGAGATCGACAGAGCGCGGCGGCGGGTGAAGTACTCACCCCAGGCAAGCGATGCGAAGATCGTGGCCACACCCAGCAGCAGCAGGGCGGCTCGCATCAGCGCAACGTCGCGGAACGGCGAAAACGTCGCCACGACTAAAACGTAGGTGAAATAAACGATCAGAACCCATTCGACACGCCGGAGCCGGGGCGCCCGCACGCGGATCATCATAGCGGACTGGGATTAGCCGTCCGCAGCCGCCTTTCGCCGGCCCGGCAGCAGGCCCAAACCCGAAAGGAAAAAACGAACCGCGGAAGGAGACTCACTCCCGCGCCCTAACCACCCGCGGAACCGCGCTACCTCAGGATCTGCCGCGCCGCATAGCTCACCACCGCCAGCACGAACAGAACACTGCAGAGCACCACCACCAGCCGGCGCTCCCGCGAGACCGTCCGTACCTGGACATCCCCCGGCCGCCGCAGGCTCAGCCGCACGGAGACGCTGGTGGCGCGCCGGCCCTCGAGCCGGTTGTCGAACAGCAGGACATACGGGCCCGCCCGCTCGATTTCGTGGCTGAAGTGCCCCGAGCGCTCGAAGCCGCTCCCGGCCACCCACCGGAAGCTCCGACCCTGCCGGAAACGCTCGGCCTGCTCGCGTGTGACCAGCATCGCCTGCACCCGCGAGGCCTCGCGTGGAACCGAGAACACGCAGGTGAAAATGGACCCCGGCTCGTCCACCTGGACGTCCATCGAGCGCCACGAGGACTGCGGCACCGAAACCGTGCCGTGGAAAAGAACGGTCGCCACCAGCAGGATCACGACGCTTCCGGATACTCTGCGGCGCACTCCGCAATTTTCCCGATATCCGGTGAAAACAGGCCAAAATCCGCCAATTTTCCCCCTCGGAGCGAAGGCGCTGGTGTGCCGTCCCGCATCCCGTTTGCGAATGCCCGCCGCCCCAATCCGAGCAGCGGCCGTGAGCGAGCGGCCGCCCGGCAGAACAACCCCCGCTCCCCACCCACCGCGCATCGCCGCATTCCGGCGATCATCCGGCCTCCAAATTCAAGGAGATAAATGCTTGCCTTTGCAATCACCGGACCCGCCTGCAGGGGCGCCGCTTCTAGCCCCGACGAGGCTAGAATAAGGAGCATGGACGACAGTATTGCACACCCTCCGGTGCACACCCCCGTGCTGGAGGCGGCGGCGTGGAAGACCGTCCTCAGTGTGTCTGCCGGGGTCGTGCTCGCCGCCCTTTTCCTCGCCTCCGGGATCTGGAAGATCACGGATCCGCTGGGCTGGGCCGAGCGCGTTGTGCAACTCCGCATGCCGGCCCTCCTGGCCGTGCCCGCCGCCATGGTGCTCGGCATCGCGGAGACGTTCGCCGGCCTGATGCTGCTCGTGCCCCGCTTCCGCCGCTGGGGCGCCTGGCTCATCGGCGCGCTGCTCACCCTCTTCATGATCTACGTCGGAGTGCACTACGGCGAGCTGCGCGGCGAAGAGTGCTCTTGCTTTCCGTGGGTGAAGCGTGCCGTCGGTCCCGCCTTCTTCCTCGGCGACGCCCTGATGCTCGCCGCCGCTGTCGCAGCCGGCTGGTGGGCACGCCCGTCCCAGGGCAAGCGCAGCGCCATCATCATTCTCGCCGCCGTCAGCGTCTTTGCGCTCACCACCTACGGAATGGTCCAGGTGCGCCAAAGCGGAGTGCGCGCGCCCGACCAGATCACCGTCGACGGGCAGCCGTATTCCCTGCGATTCGGCCGGCATTTTCTCTACTTTTTCGACCCCGAGTGCTCTCACTGCTACCAGGCGGCGAAGGAGATGGCCGGGTTGCGCTGGAAAGACGTGAAACGCGTCGCGATTCCGACCGCGCAGCCGCAGTTCGCCAAACCTTTCCTCGAGAATACGGGCTTTCAGGCGGGAGTTTCGAACGACGTGGAGATCCTCAGGAAACACTTCAGCTTCACCGCCGGACCCTTCGGCGTGGTGATCGACAACGGGCGCCAGAGGGAAGCGATCCGCAACTTCGATGACGACGAGCCGGAGAAAAGCCTCCGCCGGCTTGGCCTCGTCGAATAGCGCAGTGCGAGCCCGCTCGTGCGGCCGGCG
>JACOTZ010000002.1 GCA_016178155.1 Acidobacteriota bacterium | reverse complement strand
AGTCTCAGATTCGATTTCTGAGCACCTGGGCACTGTCGGCGCGCCGGCCAGCCGCTCGATCCGCGGCAAGGACGCGCGAGAGAGCACCCCTTGCGGCAATCGCCTCACCGACCGTGACGGTGGAGCATGTGTACCCACCGTTATCGAGCCCCGCACGGCCACACCGGGCTACAATAAAAGTACCCACAGGAGTCGCTTGCCTCCTCGCACTTTTCTCGCCGCCCTGCTCTCAGTCGCCTCGATCCTCGGTGTGCCCGCCGCCGCGCAGAACCAGCTCGACGGTAATTTGACGGTATTCAGCGTGATGACGGCTTTAACCGCGGCCGGACCCGATCATGGGCTGAACCCGGGCGACCGCGACTCGTTCCGCGCAGCCGTTCGGAAAAGACTGGCGGCACGGAACATCGAGGTCCTCCCGGAGCTGAAGAGCTTTCTTTCGCGGAACTCCAGGAATCTGGCGCCTTACGTGTCCTTCGCCTTGTCCACTGAAGCTCCGGCGTTTCAATTCCGCTATCGGGAGAACGAGATGCCGCCGGATGCGGCGGCGGACCAGATCATCGAGCGTTATCATGAGCCGGTCTCGCGGGCGCTGCTGGAAGCCAACGCCTACCTCCGCAACCCCACCAGCGGCGCGCCGGGCCGGCAATTCCGGATCTATGTCGACCTCCTCGGCCCGCCTAACCAGACGCACACGCGGAGCTACGGCGCCGACTACTTCGTCGTGATCACTCCCGCGGCCGAGCCGCAGCCCGCCGAGGTCCGCCACGCCTATCTGCATTACCTGCTCGATCCGGCTGCAACGCATCACGCCGATGAGGTGAACAAGCGCAAGTCTCTGCTCGATATCGCCGAGGGCGCTCCCCTGCTCGCCGCTTCTTACAAGGAAGACTTCCTCCTGCTCACGACCGAGTCGCTGATCAAAGCCATTGAAGCGCGCCTCGCCGCTCCTGCCGCGCGCCAAGGCTTGGTCGAACGGGCGCTCGCGGAGGGTTATGTATTGACGCCGTACTTTGCCGAGGCGCTGCCCTGGTATGAAAAGCAGGAGCAGGCGATGCGGCTCTACTTTCCCGAACTCATATCAGGCATCGACCTGAGCAAAGAAGCGAAGCGCTTGGAGAAGGTCCAGTTCGCCTCGGCGCGACGGCAACCGGCCGCACCCGCGGCTGCCCGGCAGCCCGACCTGACCCCGGCACAGAAAGTGCTGGAGGATGCCGAAACAACGTATGCCGCCCGCGATCTGGAAAGAGCATCGGATCTGTACCGCCGCCTGCTCGGGCAGACCGGCGAGCGCGGCATGCACGCCCGCGCGTACTACGGACTGGCGCGCATCGCCGCGCTCCGGAACGACCCCGGCCTGGCCGAGAAGCTGTTCCAGAAGACGCTGGAACTCGCACCGGACCCGCAGACCGCCGCCTGGGCGCACGTCTATCTGGGACGGCTGGCGCTTGCCGCGAGAGAATCCGAACAGGCGGCCCAGCGTTTTCAGGCCGCGCTAAATACTCCTGGCGCGTCCGAGGCGGCGCGTAACGCCGCCGCTGACGGGCTAAAGAAAACCCTTGCAAAGTAAAGGAATAGATTCGTTATGAACCAACGCATCATTCGTATCCTGGCCGGCTCGCTGATGGCCGCGAGCCTGACGCTTGCGCAGAACGCCGGGCCGGCGAAGACCCAGCCGCAGCCGGACGCTCCCCCCGTCACGAAGCAGCCGCAGATCAAGTCTCAGAAGGAGGCCGAGGCGTTTCAGGCGATTCTTCAGGCCGCGGACCCCGACGCCCGCATCAAGGCCGTCGATGACTTCCTGGTGAACTTCGCTGACACGGAGCTCAAGGCGTTTGCGCTCACGGCAGCCGCCGAGGCCGCGCAGCAGAAGAACGACTTCGAAAAAATGATCCTTTATGCCGAGCGCGCCATCGAGGCCGATCCCGAAGGCTACGCGGCGATGCTGATCGTTGCGACCGGCATCCCTCAGCGGACCCGTGAGTTCGACCTGGACAAGGACGAGAAACTCGCCAAGGCCGAAAAGTTGGCCAATCGCGCGCGCGAGCTCGCGCAGAACGCGGCCAAGCCGAATGCACAGGTTCCGGACGAACAGTGGGAGCAAGTAAAAAAGTTATACGTGGCACAGTCGCACGAGGCGCTGGGCCATGTTGCGATGGCGCGCAAAAAGTACGATGCCGCGGTACAGGCATTCAAGACCGCGGTCGAGATTGCGCCCCAACCCGACCAGGTAGTGATGGCGCGGCTGGTGAATGCATACAATCTGAACGGAAAACCGGACGACGCCATCGCCACCGCCGACAAGGTGCTCGCGCTGCCGAACCTGCATCCCACGGTAAAGCAAATCGTCGAGACCGAGAAAAATAACGCGCTGCGCGCCAAGGGCGGCGCTGCCAAGCCGGCCGCACCCGCTGCAGCTCCTGCCCAGCCCGGCACGCCGGCTCCGTCCCCGGCCCCGCCGAAGACGCCCTGAGCGCCGCTGAATGAGATCTCGGCGTGTACATTACCGCGAGCTGAAGCTCACTCCGCAACACGAGTCTCGGTATGTAAACAGAATGGTTGCCGGCTTGCCTCTTCCACCGTGGAGATCGCGACGCGCGGCGCATGGCCGCGGGCAGAAGGCACGCGGTCGCTGCGGCCTTCCGCGAGTAACGGCAGAGCGCTGGTGAGAAATGTGGGTGGAGATCTGCCGGAAATCCACTTCAGGCCCGTGTTGATGGGCAGCCGGTGCATGCGGGCGGAAACAGAAAACCTCGAAGCCGCGCTCGGGCATGCGTTCCACGACCGCGAGTTGCTGATCCGCGCCCTCACCCATAGGTCGCTGTGTTATGAACGGCACATAGGAGCTTCGGCCGGCCCGATCGATAACGAGCAACTCGAGTTTCTGGGCGACTCGATCCTTGGATTCCTGGTCAGCGAGCACCTGGTCAGCCGCTTTCCCGGTTTGTCCGAGGGCAAATTGTCCAAGATCAAGGCACACGTCGTCAGTGCCGCGCACTTGTACTCGGTAGCACAGAAGATCGGGGTGGGCGCGTACCTCCAGCTAGGCCGCGGCGAAGAGATGAGCGGCGGACGCGAAAAGCGGGCGCTGCTCGCCAATGCCGTCGAGGCGCTGATCGCGGCGGTTTACCTCGATGGCGGAATTCAGCCGGCCCGGGCATTCGTTCTGAAACAGGTGATCGAAGAAGGACTGCCCGACGCGCTCGTCGAACAGAGAGAGGTCAGCGATTACAAGGGCATGCTGCAGGAGCGCGTACAGATGCTGGGGCTTGCCCACCCTCGCTACTCGACACTCAGTGAGGCCGGCCCGCATCATGCAAAGACGTTCGTGGTGGAAGTACGGGCGGGGCAGGGCCTGAGCGGCTGCGGCGAAGGTTCCTCGAAAAAAGCTGCCGGACAGAGAGCCGCCCGCGACCTGCTGCGCCAGCTCGATGATCTCGAACCGCGCAAGTAGCGCACTCCCAACCCATTCCTCCGTCCCGCCCGTCCCCACCTCACCGCAAGATTTCCAGGATTTCGAGCAGACCCTTCTTGATGGGGGACAGGTCTGGCTCGCCGTTCGTGAAAAGACCTTTCTGCGCGGTGGGCGCCCGCTTCCTGGCGGCAGCCTCTTTGTTCCTGCCGGCCAGCGTTTTACGCGCGCCTTCGATCGTGAACCGCTTCTCGTACAGCAGGCGCTTGATCTCGAGGATCAGCTCGACATCCCGGCGGCGATACAACCGATGGCCTCTCCCGGACTGTCTGGGCGCGATCGCGGGGAACTCGCGCTCCCAGTACCGCAGGACGTAAGGCTGGACCCCCGCAAGCCGGCTGACCTCTCCGATGCGGAAATAAAGCTTATCCGGAATTTCTTCTTCCGCCTGCCGCGGAAGCCGAACCGTGCCTGCCACGATACTTCGATGCTACGATCGCCGGCGGCCAGAGTCAATCGAAAAGCGGATGCCCGCGGATGTGAGTTGATTCCCGGCGGCCGCTTAGCGGTAAGCCGCTGCGATGGTGAGCTTCCACCGTGGGCCGTTGACCTGGAACCTCTCGGTACGGCCGCTCAGTTTCCTGTGGTAGGACTTGCCCGCGCGCACGGCGTCGAGCATCCCCGGCTCGAGCGGCAGCGCCATCTGCTCATACCAGGTCTTCACCACTGCGAGATAACGGCCGACGAACTCCTGTCGCAGGAGTTCACTGTTCAGCTCGCCTGTGATCTCGGCCTGATCGGCTATGTCGGGAGCAGGCCCGTAGACGGCATACCTGATGGTCGTGAGCTGGCCGACGGCTGAAGGCGGTCCCACGGCGATGATGCCGGTCACGCACTGACTCTCGCCGCCGAGATCTTCCCAGCGCCGGGGTGTCAGGCCCTGGGAGGCGAGAAGCCGGCACAATTTTTCCGGTTTGCCGAGACCACCGCCGGACGAGGCAAGCCGGAACCGCTCGGTCCCGCCTCTCTCCCCGGACGTACAGCAACACAGGAGGACGCCCAGGCCGGCAGCCAGGATCTGGAGATGTCCGCGCTTGCTGATAATGCCCGCCACACCTGGAGACTTTCGCATCCGCTTGCAATCGTGAGATAGACTTTGCTCCGGCTGGAGCGTTTCACCAAATGTCCAACTGCCGCGCGTGACCTGGTGAGGCCAGTGATTTCGTAAACCAGAGTTCCGGCTCTGGTTCATCGACCTGATCGCTCGCGACTTGCCAGCCTCGCCCCGCGTAGCGTCATTCTTGCAAATCTCGAAAATGCCTTGATCCGGCGGCATTCTGCCATTATAATT
>JACOTZ010000001.1 GCA_016178155.1 Acidobacteriota bacterium | reverse complement strand
CTACGGTCGAGAGTTTGCTATGCGCTTCTTTCAGCTTCACCTCGCGGCTACGCCTTGCGCTTCGCTACGGTTGTCGTCATCTACTCCGTCGAGCTCCTTTCATCTCGATAGATTCTGCCCATGTTGGGCACACTGGGGCAGCCTCCCAGGCTGCGCGGGGCTCTCAGCCCCGCCAGGGGCGGCCTGAGAGGCCCGGCCCAGAGGGCGCCCCGGGCCGAGGGCCAGGCCGAGGGCCTGCCCCACTCCGGCATGGATCGACGGAATCGGCCGTGAGCCTGGACACGACACCGTCTTGCCAGTCGACCGGAGCGCGTTGCTGTTGCCTGGTTGTGATCGCGCCCGGGCTCGTCGAGCGCCCTGCTTTCGGCGCCATAACGCAACAGAGGTTGAAACCGCGCCCTACGCCGGGACCGGGTCCCGTCGCTCCACCCGCGCCTTCCGGCCGCGCAGCCGCTCCTGCGCCCGCTCCAGGTACAGATAGATCACCGGCGTGATGTAGAGCGTCAGGAACTGGCTCACCACCAGGCCGCCTACCACCGCCAGCCCCAGCGGCTGCCGCGCATCGGCGCCTTCGCCGTAGCCGAGTGCGATCGGCAGCGTCCCGAACAGAGCCGCCAGCGTCGTCATCATGATCGGCCGGAAACGCAGCAGACAGCCGCGCCAGATGGCGTCGTGCGCGCTCGCCCCGTCGCGCCGCGCCGCGATCGCGAAGTCGATCATCATGATCGCGTTCTTCTTCACCACCCCGAACAGCATGATGACCCCGACGAACGCGTACAGGTCGATCTCCTTGTGGAAGATCGTGAGCGTCAGCAGCGCGCCGAAGACCGCCGAGGGCAGCCCCGAGAGAATCGTGATCGGGTGAACGAAGCTCTCGTACAGGATCCCCAGCACGATGTAGATCACCAGCACCGCCACGATCAGCAGCACCGTCAGGTTCTTGAAGCTCTCCTGGAATTCCTTCACCGTCCCCTGGAAATTGGCGCCGATGGTGGCCGGCATGCGCAGCTCGCGGATCGCCTGCTCCACTCCCTGCGCCGCCTGCCCCAGCGAGAAGCCCGGACGCAGGTTGAAGTTCACGGTCACCGCCGGGAGCTGCCCGAAGTGGTTGATGTTCAGCGGGCCGATCGCGCGCTTCATCCGCGCCACCGAATCGATGGGGACCAGCGCCCCGGCCGACGAGCGGATGTACAGCTTCGACACCGCGTCCGGATTGCGCCGGTATTTTGGGTCCACTTCCAGCACCACGGTGTACTGATTGGCGGGCGCGTAGATCACGCTCACCTGCCGGCTGCTGTAGCTCGAGAACAGCGCGTCCTGGATCTGCTGCGCGCTCACCCCCATGGCCAGCGCGCGGTCGCGGTCGATCTCGACGTTGAGCTGCGGGCTGGCGATCTGCATGTCGCTGTTGACGTCCACCACGCCGGGAAGCTGCCGCATCCGGTCCATCAGCCGCGGCGCCCACTGGTAGATCTCGTTCAGGTTGGCGCTCTGCAGCGTGAGCTGGTAGGCGCTCTGCATGTTCTGCCCGCTCACCGTGATGGGCGGCGGGTTGCGCATGAAGACGAACACGCCCGGAACTTGCGCCACCTTCGGCCGCAGGTCGTCGATGATCTGGTCCACCGACATGGTCCGCTCATCCCGCGGCTTCATGTTGGCAAAGATGAAAGCCGTGTTGCCGGGGGTGGCGAAGTCCACCACGTGATTCACCGCCGGGTGCGCGCGCATGATCTCGGCCACCTGGCGGTTGTGCCTGGCCATCGAGTCGAAGCTCGCGTCCTGCGGCCCGAGCGTCAGCGAGAAGAGGAAGCCGCTGTCCTGGCTCGGAATGAACCCGGTCGGCATGGTCTGGAAGAGGTACACCGTGCCGGCGAGCATCAGCAAGGCCACCGCCAGCGTGGTCAGCCGCCACCGCAGTGCCATCGCGAGCGTCCGCTCGTACCACTTCGCCAGCATGTCGAAGCCGCGCTCCAGGCCCCGGTAGACGAACCTGTGCCGCGCCTCCCGGCTGTGCCCCAGGAACCGGCTCCCCATCATCGGGGTGAGCGTGAGGGAGACGAATCCCGAAATCAGGATCGCCACCACGATGGTCACCGAGAACTCGTGCAGCAGCCGCCCCACGATCCCGCTCAGGAACAGCACCGGGATGAACACCGCCACCAGCGAAATCGTCATCGAGATGATGGTGAAGGCGATCTCCCGCGCCGCCGCCACCGCCGCTTCCCGGCGGGTCTTGCCCATCTCCGTGTGCCGTACGATGTTCTCCAGCATCACGATGGCGTCGTCCACCACGAACCCCACCGAGAGCGTCAGAGCCATCAGCGACAGGTTGTTCAGACTGTACCCCAGCAGGTACATCACCGCGAAAGTGCCGATCAGGGAGAACGGCACCGCCAGCGCGGGAATCAGCGTCGCCGAGAGGTTTCGCAGGAACAGGAAGATCACCATCACCACCAGGCAGACGGTGAGCAGCAAGGTGAACTCCACGTCCCGGATCGACCCGCGGATGGAGTGCGAAGCGTCGAACGCCACCGTCAAATCCACCGCCGGCGGGATCTCGCGCCGGAACTGCGGCAGCATCGCCTTGATCGAGTTCACCACCTGCACCGTGTTGGCGCCGGGCTGCCGCTGGATGGCCAGGATCACCGCCCGCGTGCCGTTGAAGTATCCGTTGACCTTTTCGTCCTCGACGCTGTCCAACACCGTCGCCAAATCGCCCAGCCGCACCGGCGACCCGTTGCGCCACGCCACGATCACCGGCCGGTACTCCTTCGCCGTCGAGAGCGTCCCGCTCGATTGAATCGTGAAGCCCTGCTGCGCGCCGTCCAGGCGCCCAGTCGGCAGGTTGGTGTTGGACGATGCGATCGAGCGCTGCACCTCGTCGATTCCCACCTTGTGCGCCGCCAGCAGTTCCGGGTTCACCTGCACCCGCACCGCGTACTTCTGCGCGCCGTAGACCATCACGCGCGAAACGCCGCTCACCATCGAGATGCGCTGCGCCAGCAGCGTGTCGGCGTACTCGTTGACGGTGTAGAGAGGCAGCGCGCCCGAATGAAGCGCCAGGTACAGAATCGGCTGCTCCGCCGGATTGACCTTCTGGTACGAAGGCGGTCGCGGCATGCTGGGGGGCAGGCGGCCGCCCGCTGCCGAGATCTTCGCCTGGATGTCCTGCGCGGCCGCGTCGATGTCGCGCTCGAGCGTGAACTGCACGGTGATCTGGGTGCTCCCGAGCGAGTTGGTCGAGCTCATGGTCGCCACTCCGGCGATGGTCGAGAACTCGCGTTCGAGCGGCGTCGCCACCGCCGATGCCATCGTCTCCGGACTCGCGCCCGGCAGCGCCGCCGTCACCTGGATGGTCGGGTAATCCACGCTCGGCAGCGCGGCCACCGGCAGTGCGCGAAACCCGATCAGCCCGAACAGCAGGATGGAGAGCGACACCAGCGCCGTCATCACCGGGCGTTCGATGAATAAGGTCGATAGGTTCAAGACTTCCCCGCCGGCGGCTGTCCCGATTCCACCACCTGCACCTTGGCCCCGGGGAACAGCCGCAACTGGCCGTCGGTCACGACCACGTCGCCGGGCGCCAGGCCCTTCTCCACCACCATCTTTCGCTCGAACGCGCGGCCCATCGTCACCGGGCGGCTCTCCGCCCCGCCGTCCGGCTTCACCACGTAGACGAACTGCCCCTGCTGCCCCGCCTGCACCGCTTCCGCGGGAATGACCGTCGCGTTGCGGATCGTGTCGAGCGTGAGCACGACGTGTACGAACTGGCCCGGCCACAACAGGCCTTCGCGGTTGGCGAAGGTGGCCTTCAGCTTGATGGTCCCGGTCGCCGGGTCCACCGTGTTGTCGATTACCGAGACTGCGCCCGCCGTGGCGCGGTCGGGACGGTCCTGCGGAAATGCCTTCACGGCAAGCGGCCGGACGGCGTTCAGCCGGCGGACCGCTCCCAGGTTCGCTTCCGGCACGGCGAAATTGGCGAAGATCGGGGTCACCTGGTGGATCACCACCAGGGGCGCGTCGTTGGCTTTCACCAGGTTGCCCGGATGCACCAGCAGGTTTCCCGTACGGCCGGCCATGGGCGCGCGGATCTCGCAGTAGGAAAGGTCGAGTTTCGCGCGGCTCACCGCCGCCTGGTCGCTCGCCAGCGCGGCGCGCATGCTCTCGATGGCGGCCTGGCTGGCGCGCGACGACTCGCGGTACACCTCCGCCTGCGTCCGCATCTGCTCGTTCTGCGTGCGCGACACCACCCCCGCCTTGGCCAGCTCGGCGTAGCGTTGCGCGTCCGCATCGGCGTTCTTCCACTGCGCCCGGTCGCGCGCGAGCGTGGCTTCCGCCTGCCGGATTTGCGCCTGGTCGCGCGCCACCGCCGCTTCCGCCTGGCGCAGCGCATCCTGGTATGGGCGCGGGTCCACCGTGAACAGCAGCTCGCCCTTCGCCACGTTCTGGCCTTCGGTGAAGTGCGCCTTGAGCAGCTCGCCGGCAATCTGCGACTTCACCTGCACCACCGCGCTCGCTTCCACCGTGCCCACCACGCGCAATTCCATCGGCACCGATTCCGCGGTGGCACGAGCCACCGTGACCGGCACCGCGGGCGGCCCGCCCTTCGATTGCACTTTCTGCTGTTTGCAGCCGCTCAGCCAGAAAATGGACGCAATGAATAAATAGGGGAACGTCCGGCGAAACACGGAGAAACGACTCCTCTCGACCCTAACGAACTCCGATTCTGCGAGTGTAGCAGAGGCGGCGCGGCGGTCCCGTATGATAAATATCACTAATGCCGTACGATTTCCCCGTGGCGCGCTACACCGCATTCCGGGCGCCCGCCCGCCGCACCCCGCGCAGCGGCAGGCAGTTGCTCGGAAAATCGCGGTATTGATGTCACGGGGCTCCGCGAGGTGGGGCAGCCTCCCAGGCTGCGCGGGGCTCTCAGCCGCGCCAGGGGCGGCCTGAGAGGTCGCCGCAGGCCGAGGGCCTGCCCCAGTGTGCCCCCGGCTCATTTTCATCATTGGGGGTGAGCGGTCCGCCGCTCATGAGCAGATCTGTTCAACGTAACTGCCCGGAGGTTCGACGCATGCCGGAATTCTCCACTCCTTGATCGCTCTACTTCCCCCCCTCCCGACGCGCTCGGCGCCTTCCACGATTTATCCGGATACTTAACCGAAGTTCGTCACCACCACTCCCTGACAGTCGTGGCTCAGAACGCTTCCGCTGATTTGACGGCACTTACTGAGCCGCGCGCGTCAGCAAGCGGTTCGAAATCCTGTCGGTGACGAACTTCGGTTAGGCGCCGCCGGCACCGTCACCGGCTTCTCCTTGATCAGCCCCTGCCAGTGGCGGATCGCCGCCTGCAACTGCGCATCTTCGCCGGTTGCCTTCTCTCTTCTCCGGTTGTCTTCTATCTTCATATCCCCATCGAGATATCAACGTGAAGACTGGCCCACTTTTTGTGCTCCATTGATTTTCGACAGGTTCCGGTCAAACGTGCCCAATGGAAGATGCCCGGCTTTGCGGGCTAACTCCAGCATCAGGCAATCTGAAAAATCGACTCCCCGTCTGGCGCGAAAAAGTTCCAGTGCACCGGCAACCGCTTCCGGCTCCTGCAGCACGAGTTGCCGGTGTTCGAGCAACATGCCAATCGCCCGGGCGACGTCCTCCGAGCTTAACCCGTAGACACTGGCGAGCACCCAGGTTGCCTCTGCCAGCGCCAGCATCGGCACCCAGGCGCCTCTTTCGACAAACTCCTCGGCCGCCGCTACCTGGCCGGGATCATCGCGGGTGATCAGACGCACCAGCACGTTCGTCTCAATCGCGCGCATGCCGCTTCCGAACCTAGCTCCCAAGGCCTTCTCTCAATTGCACCAGGGTCCGCGTTTCCGGCGGCCGCCTGCCGAACAGGGCCCGATGGATCTCGTCCGAAGTGAAACGGCCGGCGCGACGCACAATGATGTGATCGCCCTCTTCAACCCATTCCAGCAGCGAGCCCGGGCCAATCCCGAGTTTTCGGCGCACCTCCGCCGGGACCGAGATCTGTCCTTGTGCCGTAACTCTCGAGTGCGTGATCGCCACGGAATCATATTGCCACGGTAATGAACAGACCCCTAAAAAACGGCTGCCGTGAAACTGCAAAACTCGACCAGCGAGCAACCCGATAGGAACGATAACGGCTACGAAGCCGTCGTGTCCTTTGGCCCTGTGCCGCCGCCCTTCACCGGTATGAGATGCAATCGGATGGCGTACTGAATGAGCTCAGCGGTCGTTTCCACTCCAAGCGCCTGCATCATTTCGTACTTGTGGGACTCCGCCGTCCGCGCCGAGATATTCAGAAGCGAAGCGATCTCTTTCGCGGTATGGCCTTCCGCGATGAGCTGCAGTACCTGTCGCTGCCGCGGCGTCAACTTCGGGCCTTCCTGGCCGGGCCGGTCTCGCGCTTCCAGCAGAACCGTGATCAGGTCTTTCGTGATCAGCGGACTCAAGTATGCTCTGCCGAGTCGCACCTCCTCGATTGCTGTCATCAGTTCCTCACCCGCCGACTGCTTCACCACGTAACCGGAAACGCCCGCGCGGAATGCGTCCACGGCAACGTCGGCTTCTGTGTGCATCGTGAGTACGATCACCCGGGAAGGGATCCCCTCGGCTCGCAACTGCCGCACCACGTCGATCCCGTTCAGCAGCGGCATCGAAATATCAGTCACAATTACATCGGGCTTGAGGGTCCGCGCGGCCTCGAGTAACGCCTGGCCATCATGCACCGTGCCCACCAGGTCGAAAGCTTGTTTGAGCAGCGATGCCAGCCCCTCGGCAACGATCTTGTGGTCGTCTGCGAGCAGAACTGTGGTTCGGGACATCCGAATTTGCCCTGTCTAAGACAACGTGCCTTTCGCCGCCGCACGATTACGCTTCTAACGCCGGCAAAGGGGCCGTCGCGACTGCGACGGCTCCTTCATCCGCCGTGAAGCCGTGCCGGCACGGGCGCGGACGGCGGCGCCTGCAACCCCTCGTGCTTCAACGGCACACTCGCAACCACGGTTGTACCCGAACCCGGCGCTGTTTCGATCTCCAGGGCCCCGTTCAAGCCGCAGACGCGTTCCCGCATGCTGAGCAGCCCCAAGCCGCTGCTCCGGGCCCCCGCCGTGCTCATTTCGAAGCCCCGGCCGTTGTCGCGAATGGTGAGCACTATCTGGTCGCCTGCGCACCTGAGTGAAACCGTCGCCGCGGTCGCATCGCTGTGCTTGGCCACGTTTTGCAGGGCCTCCTGGGCGATGCGAAAAAGCCCAAGCTTGACGGGGGCGGGCGGATCGCAGCATAGAGGCTCCGGCTCGACGACGCCGATCGTCATCCTCGAGTTAGCCCCCGATTCGCGGCATAAACCACGCAGGGCCGTGTCCAGGCTGGTGTGGTCCAGCGCTGCCGGATGCAGCCCTTTTGCGAGTACGCCGAGAGCCAGCGCCAGTTCGTTGGCGCTTTGAGCCAGTTCCGAAACCCGCGCTTGTGCCTCACTCATGGTTGCGCTGCGTCTTAGCTGTGACAGCCCGAGGCCGATCAATGCAACCCGCTGCTTTACGTCGTCGTGCAGCTCCCTGGCAAGCCGCCTCCGTTCCTCCTCGTGCGCCGTGATCAGCCTGGCGGAGAGCACCCGCGTTTCCTCCAGTTGCCCGGTAAGCCGCTTCTGCAGAGCAGATTTGCGCTTCCGTTCGACTACCAGCGCGACGATGAACGCCGTCTCCACCAGCACCAGGAGGACGGCGCCGATAATTTCCGTTTTGTGGGTCTTCCACATGGACGGGGAACGAAATCGTATATCGCTGCCGGCCGACAAGTTGCGTCGGTCGATGTGCCAGCGCTCCAGTTGCCGCGCGTCAAACAGCCAACGGTTGGGAATCGTCCGAATCGGAAGCGCGCTGATTCTCACACCCGCGAGCAGTTGCGCTGCCATCCCGACTGCGGTTGCAACCGATGCTTCGTTGTCGATCACGTAACCGCCGGCACCGCCTGACCCCACAAACCGGTCGTCGGAAACGTAGACGGGTACGCTCGCGGCCGCCGATACCGAGGCCACCACCGTCCGGGACGCTACATACTTACCGTCTCCCGTTCGCGTCACCAACAGAAAGTACACCAGCGTATCTGGCCGTAACGAAGCCACGCTTGTGAGGAGATCGCTGATCTTGTCGACGCGCAGCACGTCCACGCGCACTCGCGGCTCGACCTGGTGGAATTCACGCTGCGCTTCGGCCAGCCACTGTCTTCCTACCGTACTCGTGCCGGCAACGACGAGGATCCGGCGCGTACCCGGGTGCAGGCGAAGCATCAATTGCAGGTTAGTGCCTGCGTGTAATTCGGTCAGTGCCCCCGTGAAATGATCCGGTTGCGGCCATTCGAATGCCGCGCGATTGACAATGCAAAACACGACGGGAGTCGTGCCGAACACACCCGGTCCGTACTCCCGAAGAAACCGGACGGTCGAGGGCATCGTCGCGAAGATCAGGTCGAACTGCTTGCCGGCGTACTTCTTGCGGAGGCCCTCCGCCACATTCGCGAAATAAAGATCCTCGTTTAACGGATCATCTTCGTTGAGCCGATCCTCGTCGAGAGACTCCCAGTAAAACTCAACCTCGCCGCTTCCCGTAGGGTCAAGGGCCGCCTGCAGCTTCTGCTCGACGAAAAGATTAATGGGCAGAGTCCGCCACTGGCCGAAAAAGACCAGAACGTGCTTGCCGCCGTTCTCACCCTGTAAGAGCGCCGGCGTTGCCAGGGCGAAGAGAACTATCGCCCAGGTGCGCCACGCCGCGCGGGTGAGCGCACCCTTTACACCACATGCGAGGCTCACTTGCGACGCGCCTAGTGGTCTATCTTACGCCCTTTGCTAGGTGAAAGCAACGCTGGAAAACACTGCCCAGCCGCGTGCGACGGCTACGTGGAGCCGCGGATCGTGATTCCGCCGGGCTGCCCGCCGGAGGCTGGCTGCTCACGCGCGAGATGGACGGTTCAGCCGCGCGCAGATCCGGCGTGCGCGCGAGAACAGCTCGGTGAAACGAACACCTGTCCGGCAAGCGCTGCCTGCAGCGCCGGGATGAGTTCCTCTCCGGCGTGCAACTTGTGTACGTAACCTCGGATTCCAAATCGCAGCGCGGCCACGGCCACCTCGGCATCCGTGCACACGGTCAACAGTACGATTGGCAGGTCCGGATGGCATTCGAGAATTGCCCGGCTCGCTGTGATTCCGTCGACTCCCGGCATGGCGATGTCTGTCACCACAACGTCCGGCTCGGCCTCCGCGGTCGCCGAAATCAACAGATCCCCTCTTTGCACCTTGCCAACCACGTCAAACTCAGGGGCAAGCAGCACCTCGATTTCGCGAAGAACCGGCTCGCAATCGTCTGCGATCAGTACGCGCCTCCTGCCGGGGTGCTGCGTCATCACAGCTATTCCATACGGAGTCTGCAGAATTTACAATCGGAAAAACTACGGTGGCTTCGCTCGGAAAAAGTGGTGGCACGACCCTCAGCACGAACCTGGTCTCAAGTGTCCTCTACCCGACCCGCAATCCCGAGCCATCTCCAAGCCACACAGCCGATCGCCTGACCGAATTTTTACATCGGAAAAGCAGGAGAATTTCGGATATCGGGAACCCGCCCGGTCGGATAACCTTTCTGCATAGGTTTGGCATGGGTGCAGACTGCGAACGTCACGTTGGGATCTCGTCCAACCTGCCGGGCAGGGCGACTCAACTCGAAGCATGGCGCTCGGATAAGGTGGTCGTGTTCTCTGGCCTGCGAAGGCATGCGGCAATGGCTCTATCGCCAAATATCGTTCTGTTGATCGAGGACAACCCGGGAGATCAGAGGCTGATGTCGGAAGCCCTGGCGGATGCGCACGTCGATTGCGAGTTGCGAATCATTTCCAACGGAGCGCGGGCGCTCGAGTGCGCCCGCATCATAGGACTGAATACGGCTGTGCCCGTACCCGCGGTTTTCATACTCGACTTGCATTTGCCTTGCGTCGATGGCTGCGACATCCTTAAGGCTCTCCGCGAGAATCCCTCCTGCGCCAAAACTCCGGTTGTGGCTGTGAGCTCGTTTTTGACACCCGCCGAATCCGACGCTGTCAGCCGATTCCCCAACGTGGAGCACGTCCTCAAGGGATCGACGTTGGATGATTTCATGCGCATCGGCCGGGTAGTCGCCAGCCTCTTGCATGCGCGGGGCTCACCCGTGAACAACGATATGCCAGGAAGCCGTGGTCAGGTCACAGCACGTCGAATGGACTGCTGTGCGTAGGAGACGTCGAATGGACTGCTGTGCGTAGGAGTTTGCCGCGGTTTCACGGGCGCCGTCGCGACCACGGTTCGGAGGATGGAGTCGCGGCGGCGCCTGCGTTGCGGGCGCGGATGGATCCACCGCTGCCTCAGCCTCAATTCACCGTCCCTCGAAAGATATATTTTCCTGCTTTTCAATTGAATACGCGCATCCCTGCCGAAGTTCTGCAGCGCCGCTTGCGAGAATGGAATCAATCGAGAGCCGTGCGTCGGCTCCGCACGTGACATGGTTGTTAACTCGCCCACCAGATCTTTGCCATCTGAATAAGTAAGATGTGGGGAACCGGCTCGGCGGGCCTTGGCTGGTCCGAGTGGTCATTCTCACGAGCCGGCCGGCAGCGTAACTCCTGCTCTGTCTGCCGAATAGAGGCGTCGACAGAATCTGCGGAACGAACCCATTCCCAAAAACGGACACTCCGTCAACCCCGAAATTGGCTTCGTTTCGCAGAAATTCCCG
>JACOTZ010000307.1 GCA_016178155.1 Acidobacteriota bacterium | reverse complement strand
TTCGGATGGCGGCGCGCCGCCTTGCCGGTTGCAAGCAGGGATTTGTAGGACAACTCGACGGCTTCGGCCACCTCCTCGACGCAGGTGCGAAAGTTGTCATAGTCGTGCCGCTTGTAACTGTCCCGCGCGGCCTCGACCGCCTCCCGCGCATACTCGATCGCCTTGTCCGAGCGCTTCTCCAGGTTCGGCTCTGTATAGAGCGGGGCCAGGTCGGCGGACATCGCTCCGCCGAGCATTAGAAAAATAATGGCGCTTCGAAACACTATCGCTTACTTAGTTCCTTCCGCAGGATGCGCACCCGCTGCCGGGCCTTGAACTCTTCGTTCGGATTTTTCCCTTGGCTCATCGATAGAAATTTCTCATAACTCTCAAGCGCGGGCTTGTACTGCTGGTGCTTGTCCAAAACGATGGCGCGCAGGTAGTGATGGCCCGCGGTTTCGGTCCCCAGCGCCCGCACTTTGTCGAGCGCCGCCAGCGCCTCCGGATAGCGATCGAGCAGCACCAGCATGCCCGCCAGCTCACTCCACCCCTCGGCTGAATCCGGCTTGGCCTGCGTGACCCGGAAAAACTGTTCGGCCGCCGGCTCAAACTGTCTCTGGTCGCGCAGCGCGCGCGCGTACATGAGCCGCAACTCCGGATTCGCCGGCTCGGCCTCGAGCGCCTGCTCCAGGATCGGCAGCGCCTTTACCGTCTCTTTGTTTGCGACGTAGGCTGCGGCCAGTGCATACCGGTTAGCCGCCGTGGGCGATTTTTGCACCGCCGCTTGCAGGTGCGGAATCGCCGCGGCGGCCTTGCCCGATTCGAGCAGCAGCTCGCCCAACCGTTCGCGTGCGCCTGCATCTTCCGGAAACCTCGCGTAGAGCGCAATGGCCTCGGCCCCCTGCCGATGCCTCTCGTACAGGGATGCCAGCTCGAGCAATGCGTCCTGCGCCGATGGATCCAGCTCGACCGCTTTGTGGAAGTGCGGCGCGGCTTCGGCCACTTTGTTCTGCTTCGCGAGCGCCCGCGCCAGGCCGACTTCGGCATCGCCCGACCGGGGGTCGAGCAGCACCGCCTGCTTGAACGCCTCTTCGGCCGCGGCGGCATTTGCGGCCGCGAGCTGCGCCTCCCCCAGGTAGTACACGGGCCGGAACTCCTGCGGCTTCTGCTTCACCGCCGCTGCGAGATGCGCCGCCGCCTCCATCGGCTGGCGGTTCCGCAGCAGCAGAACGCCAAGGTTCAACCCGGCTTCGTAAAGACCCGGCTTGAGCTCGAGAACTTTCTTGTATTCGGCGATTGCTTCCGGGTCGCGCCTCAACATGCTGAGCGCGAATGCCAGGTGGAAATGCGCGCCGTAATCGCCGGGCGACGCCTCGGCCGCGCGCGTGAAGCTCTGGGCCGCCGCTTCCCAGTTGCGTGCCTCGAGCGCATTCAGGCCCTCGGCCTGGTCATCCGCCTGCACTGCCGCTTTCCCGGCTGCGCTGGTCTTATCGCGACGTTCGTCCGCCTCAACTGCGGATAGTGCCAGCAGCAGTAGGAGGATCACCCGCATACCTTCAGTCTAGAAGCTATTCCCAGCGGATCTGCGCGGGCTTCGCTCCGGCCGCTCCAGTTGACGAAGCGGGCCGTGTATATCCGGGGCAACACCTCACGACAACGCGCCGCGAACATCCGCAGTCTGCACCTGTGGCTCCTCCAGGTACCTCCTGAGGAACTGCCCCGTGTACGAACCTTCCACCTCGGCCACCTGCTCGGGTGTGCCTTGGGCCACGATCCGGCCGCCCTCCTGCCCGCCCTCCGGCCCCAGGTCGATCAGCCAGTCCGCCCGCCGGATCACATCAAGGTTGTGCTCAATGATCAGCACGCTCCCGCCGCTCTGGATCAGCCGTTCAAAACTCGCGAGCAGCTTCTGGATGTCGTCGAAATGCAACCCCGTGGTCGGCTCGTCGAAGATGAACAGCGTGTTCTTACAGCTCGCCTGCGCCAGGTGCGCGGCCAGCTTCACCCGCTGCGCCTCCCCTCCCGAGAGCGTCGTCGCCGACTGCCCAAGCCGCAAATACCCCAGCCCCACGTCGTCGAGCAACTTCAGCCGCGATACCAACCTCGGCTGATCGGCGAAGAAAGCCAGTGCCTCACGCACCGTGAGCTGTAACACCTCGTGGATACTCAGCCCGCGGTACCGGATCTCCAGCGTCCCGGTTTTGTACCGTGTGCCCTTGCAGTCCTCGCACACCAGCTCGACGTCCGCGAGGAACTGCATTTCCACCGTCACCGTGCCTTCCCCCTGGCAGGTCTCGCAGCGGCCACCCGGGATGTTGAACGAGAAATGTCCGGCGGTGTAGCCCCGCCGCCCGGCCTCGGGCGTGCCGGCGAAAAGGTCGCGGATGAGATCGAACGTTTTGATGTACGTCACCGGGTTTGAGCGCGGCGTCCGCCCGATGGGCGATTGGTCCACCAGCACGGCGTCGGCCAGCATCTCCGCGCCCTCCACGCGCCGGCACGCCAGCCGCTTGCTCACGTCCTCCTCTTCGTCCTCCGGCTGCGGCACGCCTTTCTGCAGACCCTCGGCAAGCGACTTGTGAATGACCTCGTGCACCAGCGTCGACTTGCCTGAACCCGAGACTCCCGTCACCGCCACCATCATGTCGAGCGGCACTTCGACATCAATGTTCTTCAGATTGTGCGCCCGCGCTCCGATAAAGCGCAGCGTGCGCTTTCGCTTCGGCTTCCTGCGCCCCGCCCGCGGCGCCGGCCGCAGCTCGCCGCGCAAATACCGCGCCGTGAGCGATCCCGCCCCGTTCCGGCGCCCGTTCGAGACGATGGCCGCGTAGGGACCCTCAAACAGCACTCGGCCGCCGTTCTCGCCGGCCCCCGGCCCGAGGTCCACGATATGATCCGAGGCGCGCATCACCTCGGCATCGTGCTCCACCACCAGAATGGTGTTCCCCAGGTCGCGCAGCTCGTGCAGGATCCGGATCAGCCGGTTCGTGTCGCGGCTGTGCAACCCGATCGACGGCTCGTCGAGCACGTAGCAGGCCCCTACCAGCCGCGAGCCCAGGCACGTCGCGAGCTGGATGCGTTGCGCCTCCCCGCCCGATAGCGTCCTCGATAGCCGCTCCAGCGTCAGGTAGTGCAACCCCACGTCATTCAGGAATTTCAGCCGCTGCCGCACCTCCACCAGCACCTTGTCCGCCACCGCGCTCTCCTCGAACGTCAGCTCGAGCGAGTCGAAGAAGGCGGCGGCCTCGGCGATGTTCATCCTCACCAGCTCCGCCAGCGTGCGGCCGCTCACGCGCACCAGCAGCGCTTCCTTGCGCAGCCGCGCCCCATGGCACTCCGGGCATTGCGCATAGCCGCGATACCGGCTCAGGAACACGCGCACGTGGACTTTGTATTTCTTCTCCTCCACATCGCTGAAGAACTCGTGGATCGCCGCATCGAGCCGGCGGCTCTCATCCGCCCGCAGCTCGCAAACCGGGACATCGAAGCGCACCTTGCCCTTGTTCTCCGATTTGAGCCGGCGGTAGCCCCATTCGTAATTCGGCTTGGTCCACGGATCCACCGCGCCCTCCTCGAGCGACAGCGTCGGATCCGGGATGACAAGGTCGAGGTCGTAGTCGATGGTGCGGCCGAAGCCCTGGCAGCGCTCGCACGCTCCCACCGGGCTGTTGAAGCTGAACAGCGCCGGCTCCGGCTCGCGCAGCTCAATCCCGCACTTCTTGCAGCCGAATTTTTCGCTGAACCGCGCCCGCCGCCGCGGCTCCGCGCCGGCCTCCTCGAAGATCACCTCGCCCGCCTCGCGATAGCAGATCTCGACGCTGTCCACGATCCGCTGGTGCAGCTCGGACGTCATCGCGATCCGGTCCACCAGCACCTGCACCGGCTCGCTGAAGTTGATGTCGAGCAGCGACTCGGGAGTGGAGAATTCAAACATCCGCCCGTTCTGATACAGGCGATTGAATCCCTTGCTTCGCAGCTCGAACAGATGATCGCGAAGCTGCTGCGTGTCCTTGAGGCGGGCCACTGGAAACAGCACCTGCCAGCGCGACCCCTCCGGCTCCACCAGCATGCGCATGGCAACCTGGTCCACCGTGTCGCGCAGGACGCGCTCGCCGCATTGCGGGCAGTGCGTGCGCCCCACGCGCGCCCACAGCAGCCGGAAGTAGTCGTACAGCTCGGTCGAGGTCGCCACCGTCGAGCGCGGGTTGCGCGTCGTGTTCTTCTGCCGGACGGCGATCGGCGGTGCCACCCCGAGGATCTCGTCCACCTCCGGCTTCTCCATCCGCTCGAGAAACTGCCGCGCGTACGCCGATAGCGACTCCACGTAGCGCCGCTGTCCTTCGGCGTAGATCGTGTCGAAAACCAGCGAAGACTTCCCTGACCCGGACACACCCGTGACCACCGTCAATTGGTTGTGCGGAATGTCCAGGGAGATGTTCTTGAGGTTGTGGACCCGCGCGCCGCGGATCGACAGGAAATCTTCCACTACCATCTATTCTATGACCCGCGCTGCGGTGGCTTCCGCCCGCCTTCGTGCTATGCGCGCCGCGCTGCTCGGCTGGTACGGCCAGTCGCGCCGGGACCTTCCCTGGCGCCGCACCCGCGATCCCTATCGCATCTGGGTGTCGGAAGTGATGCTCCAGCAAACGCGCGTGGCGGCGGTGCTGCCCTACTACGAGCGCTTCCTGGCACGCTTTCCCGACATCGGCGCGCTCGCCCGCGCGAGTGAGGAGGAGGTGCTGAAACTCTGGTCCGGCCTCGGCTATTACTCCCGCGCCCGCAACCTGTCGAAAGCCGCGCGCCAGGCCGGCGGCCCCTTCCCGCGGTCCTACGACGGGATCCGGAGCCTGGCCGGGATCGGCGACTACACCGCCGCCGCTATCGCCAGCATCGCCTTCGACCTTCCCTACCCCGTGCTCGATGGCAATGTCGTGCGGGTGCTCGCCCGCCTGACCGCCGAACCGGGCGATGTCTCCGCCCCGGACACGCGGCGCAAGCTCCACGGCCTCGCCGGCTCGCTCCTCGAACGCGCGCGGCCCGGCGAGTTCAATCAGGCGTTGATGGAGCTGGGCGCCACCGTCTGCCTGCCCCGAGCTCCCCAGTGCCATGCCTGCCCGCTCGCCCGCTGGTGCCGGGCTCGTGCTGAGGGCTGCCAGGCGGAGCTGCCCGTCAAAGCCGGACGCCTGAAACCTTTCCGCCAGATCCGCACTCTGTTGTTCATTAAGTGTGCGGTTGGCGTCTTGATGTGGCAGCGGAGCGCCGAATCGCGCCGGCTCGCGGGTTTTTGGGAACTGCCGGAGTGCGAGCAGGCGCCGGCCGTGCGGATCGGCGAGAAATTGGGCGAGTTTCGCCA
>JACOTZ010000306.1 GCA_016178155.1 Acidobacteriota bacterium | reverse complement strand
GAGTCCCCCTGCGACTGAAATAAACACCCGCTCCGTAGGCAGTAGGCAGTTCCCGGAAATTCACTAACCTGTTGCTGTCCCTAGACTTGTTTCAATCGGGCCGAAGAACTTAGGACTAGATTATACTCTCCCCGGCGCCCGTCAGGCCCGCCTACGGCCCAGCCTCCGCCAAGTCCAGCTTCAGCGGGTACACTGCCCCGCTCAGGCGCATCGCCCGGCGCTCGGAAGACAAATCGACCAGCAGACGGCCATCGGCCGTCGTCGAGCCGGAACCCTTGAAGATTTCCGGACCGGCGAGTGCCTGCAGAGACGTCAGCGCCAGCCGCGGGCCCGCGGGCGATACGGTCAAGCGGAAGGCGCCGCTCGCCATACGCAAGGGAGTATCGCGGATGAGTTCCAGCGACTGGGCGTTGAAACTCCCGTCGCAGCGCAGGCCCGAGAGGAGAGCCGCTCCCGTGCCTTGCGTCGCGAGACGGAAATCGAGGTCGACGGCGCCGCCGCGCCAGGGGTAGTCTTTGAGCCTGCCCTTGACGGTGTAGCGGGGCTGCATCGTCCTCAGGTCCGCACTCAGCGCTGCGGCGAGCGGGCTGTCGGCGAACCGCCCTTCGAGCATCGGTACCTGAATAGTGGTTCCGTCCCAGACCAGCCCGCCCCGCACATCCTTGAATTCCGAGCCCGCCGCGGTCAGGGTCGCGATGCGGAAATTGCCTTGCACCCGCCGCGTCCGCAACCAGTCCGGCGCGGCCCGGCGAAACCGCAGCGTGCGGGCAAGAAAACCGCCTTCGCGCTCCAGAGCGGGGCGGAAGAGCGCCTCGAGCTCCGACAGGTCGGCGGCGGCGAGCTGCAGGCCGAACCGGTCCGGCGCGGCGGACTCGCTGTCAAACCGGTAATTCCCGGAGAAATCAAGGTCGCCGGCGCTACCCTGAATACGTGTGAGCGACACCTCCGTGTCCGACAAGGCAACCGAGGCGAGGCGGACGCGCACCGGCGCCGCCAGACCGCGGACACGAACGCGAGCCTCTCGCAGCGTCACTTCACCCGTCCAGGAGCCCTCCTCTCCTAACACTGTCTGGTGCCGGAGCCAGCCGCTCCAGGCGCCCCGGTCGAGCGTCCCGAGGAATGGCGGCGGCGTCGCGCCCAGCAGATAGCCGGACCCGGCCCGCAGCGCGCGCACCGGTAAGCCCCGGGCGCGCACCGTAGCGTCGACCTGCTTCTCGCCGGGAACGTAGGCGCCGGCGATCTCCGCGGCGTCGCCCTCCGGATCGATGATGGTGGCGGGACGAAGCACGAAGCGGTCGCTCTCAACCAGAATGGTCGCGCCGCGCACCTCGAGCGGCGGCGAATCGGGAAGCTTCAAGGCGGCCGAGTGCAGACCGAGTTGGCCCTGCATCCCGGTGGCCGGCGAGTAGCCCAGCGCACCCGCGAAGGCGCCTTCCAGCTTGAGGCCGTCGGGGACGGCCGCGCCGAGATGTCGCGCGAGCTCGACCAGGGCCGCGGCCGGCAACTCACGAATGTCCGCATACGCGGCCACGTGCGGCCGCGCTAGAAAATCGAGTACGTTCAGGCGCAGGGTGAACGGCAGACCGGGATTCAGCCCGGGCCCGGCTTCGAGCGCCAGCTTCTGCGCGCGCCAGTCGAGCGAGCCGCGATACCGGACCGACCAGCGGCTGTCGGGCAGCGCCATCAGGTCCCAGCGGTGAAAATCCTCGAGCTGCAGCGTGCCCGCGATCGCGAGATTGCCGATCGGCCCGGTCACACGGGCGCGCGAGCTGATTCGGCCGTGCAGCCCGAGGTCGAGGTTGCCGAACAGACGCTCCAGGCCTTCGATGCCGCCGCGGTCGAGTGCCACTTCGAGCTCGAGCCGCGGTTGCGGCGCCGAGCTGATCCAGCGGCCGGTCGCGCTCATGCGCCCGAAGCTCCGCGCACTGCGGTCGGTGCGGGCGGGTTCGCCGGAGAGGCGAAGCTCCAACACCCCGGCCCCATAGGAGGTGACCTGGAAGTCGGCGTTGGCGAAATAAAACGTGGACTTCGTGTCGCCGAACTTAAGGTTGATTCGGCCGCCGCTGACCTGGATGGCCGGCGGGGAGATGCCGGAATCGGGGGCGAGGTCGCGCACGAGCGCCAGCAGGTTCCACCCGGACTCCTGCTTCACCAGGTTGACGCTCGGTTCGACCAGGCGGAGCCGCGAAAACGCGAGCGAGCCGGTCCACAGCGATGCCAGGCCGATGCGCGCCTGGACCTCGGAGACGTAGGCAAAGGGTTCCACCCCGAAAGCCGGATCTTCAGCGATCAGCACATCGGAGATGGTGAAGCCCGGACCGCGAAACAGGTTGAAATGTACCTTCCCGATCTCAACCTTGCGGTGGAGCGAGCGCTCGAGCGCCGCGCGGACCCGCCCGCCGAAGCGGTCGGCGTTGATGAAAGGCGCCGCGATCCCAGCCCCCAGCAGAAGGACGAGCGAGCCGGCAATGAGGCGGCGAGGCTTCATGGGGCCAGTAGAGCGGCGTAGGCCTCGGGCGTATCAACGTCGCGCAGGATGCCGGCGTCCGCTACGTCGATGTAGGTGGTCCGCTCGCGGTGCCGGTGAATCACGGCTCGGGCGCTTTCGGCCTCGGCCAGCAACTCCGGGATCAGTGAGGCGCTCACCAGCACGGGGTGGCCGTGCCGGCCCTGGTGGCGGGGGATCCACAGAGACCCGGCGGCCGCGGCCATGACGCGAACTTGCGGAGCGGAAGCCGTTTCGCAGGCGGCGATCAGCGACCCTACGGTGCTTTCCGAGACCGCCGGGTAATCGACTGGAGTGAAGAGGACCGCATCCAGGTCGCCTGGAAGGGCCTGGAGGCCCGCTTGGAGGGAAGACAATTGGCCTTTCTGCCAATGCGGATTGATGACGAACTTCGCCCGGGACGGCTGCAACGCGGATTGGATGCCTCGAGCCTCATGGCCAAGGACGACGGTCACGCCGGCGCAGTAATTCCCGAACACCCGGATGAGGCGGCCGAGAAAAGTTTCCTGATTGAGTGTCAGGAGGGCCTTCGGCGTTCCCATGCGGCGGGAGGCTCCGCCGGCGAGAATCAGGCCGGCGACTTTCACGTCGCCAGAACGCGGATGGGCTCGCCGCAGTTGATCGACTTCGATACATTGCGCCAGCCGGAGGGCGCGTTGCGACGAACGGCGATCATTTCAGCAACAACCGAAACCGCGATCTCCTCGGGAGTGGTGGCGCCGATTTCGAGGCCCATGGGAGCGAAAATGCGCTGGAACTGCTCGCGCGGGATGCCTTCCTTCTCCAGTTCCTTGATGACCGAAATCACCTTGCGCTTGCTGCCGATCATGGCGAGGTAGCGGGCCGGCGTGCCCACCGCCCACTTCAGCACGCGCATGTCGTCGCGGTGGCCGCGGGTGACGATGATCAGGTAGCTCGATTCGTTGACTTCGAGTTTTTCGAAAACCCGCTCGTATTCGTCCGCGAAGATCTCACCGGCGTCCGGAAACCGCTCGCGGTTCGCGAACATCTCGCGGTCGTCGACGATGGTGGTGGCGAAGCCGGCGAGACCCGCGACTTTGCACAGGCTCTTCGAGATGTGGCCGGCGCCGAAGATGATGGCGTGGGGCTGGGGGAGCACAGGCTCGATGAACACGTTGAGCTGCCCGCCGCAGATGAGCCCGTTGTCGTAAGCCGCATCCTGGCCAAGATTGAAGGTGAGATGGCGCGGTTTTTCCGATTCGATCACCTCGCGGGCGGCCGTCCACACCTCAGCCTCCACGCAGCCGCCGCCAATCGTACCCACCATGGAGCCGTCCTCGCGCACCAGCAGCTTGGCGGACTCGTAGCTCGGAATCGAGCCGTTGACCTGAACGATGGTGGCGAGAGCGCACTTCCGGCCTTTGCGGCGCAGGCGCAGAAGTTCCTCGAAAAGGTCCATCTGGTGTGAGTATAGCCGACGGCAGGCGGACGGCAGGAGCCGGGCCTTCTTCTCAGAAACTCGTGACCGGCCCCACGGCGCGGCGACGGCGGCAGCCGCTCCGTCTTGCCTGGCCGGACTCGAAATACGCTCCTCCGGCGCGCCGCTCGCTTCAGGTAGGATGATGAGCGACTCTGTCGAAGGAGGTCGTATCCATGAGTGACGCTTTCACCCGTAGAACCATGTTGCGGACCGCGGGTGCGGCCGCCCTGTCTCCGGCGGCTTCGGCCGCGGCCCCTGCCTCCTGGCCGCCCGCGGAAGGCGCCCACACCCCCAGGATCTGCCTGGGAGTCTCGCCCAAGCTTGATGAAAAGGGCATGCGCTCCCTGAAGCAGATCGGTGTCGATTATGTGCTGATGGGCGGACCTCCGGTTCCCTGGGATGAGACCGAGCTCCGCTCCCGCATGGACCGCCTGAAAGCCGGCGGAATCACCATCATCAACATGATGATCTCCGGTTTCAACGATGTCATTTGGGGCAGGCCCGGCGCAGACGCGCAAATCGAGGCTGTGATCAAATCCATCCGCGCGGCCGGCAAAGCCGGACTGCCCGTGATGGAATACAATTTCTACGCCCACCGGCTGACCGAAGGCTATAAAGAGGAGCTGGGCAGAGGCGGCGCCGGCTACACGGCCTACGATTACACGGTCTCCAGGAATCTGCCGTCCCGCGAGGGTGTCGGGACCCATACCCGGGCCGAGCAGTTGAAGCGAGCCGAGCACTTCCTCAAGGCGATTGTGCCGGAAGCGGAAAAGGCGCGTGTCCGCCTGGCGCTGCACCCCAACGACCCTCCCGTGCCCCTCAGCCGCGGCTCCGAGCAGATCATGGCCACCTTCGAGCACTGGAAGCAGTACCTCAATCTCGTCAAGAGCCCCTACAACGGGATGACTTACGACTGCGGCGTAACGCGGGAAATGGGGGAGGACCCCGTCGCCGTCTGCCGCTACCTGGGCGAAAGGGACTGCATCAATCACGTGCACTTCCGCAACGTCCGCGTGCGCAGACCGTATGTCGACTACACCGAAGTCTTCCTCGACGAAGGGCAAGTCAACATGTTCGCCGTCATGAAGGAGCTGGTGCGGCAGAAATATTCGCGCGGGCTTTATCCCGAACACCCGCGCCAGATCGACCTCGACCGCGACCGCGGCATTCGCAATCAGTATCCCGGCGGCGGCGGGCTGGTGGGCGAAGTCTACAACGTGGCTTACGCCAAGGCCATGCTCCAGGCCGCGCTATCGTCGTGAGGCCGGCAATGGAGACTGCTGAATCGCCCCGCCTTTCAGAGCCCGTCAAACCCCGCCTTATTGCCGGCCGTCTTCTTGTATTCGGGATGCCGCCGTACGGCATGGTCGAGGGCGAGCCATTCGACGGCGGTGGGCTGCTTGCCCCCGGCCAGCGCCGCGGCCATATCCCAGGCGATTTCGTAGACCTTGTCTTTGAGCGGGTCCGCGCTGGTGAGGCGTACCGACTCCGGGTTGATCGTGTGCTCGCGCACGTAATAGCTTTGGACGACGTAAGCCAATGACTCCGATTCGGCGACTGTGATGCTCGAAGCAGCTTTCATGTCGAGCGCCGCGTGCACCGCCTCATGGACGACCAGCCCCTTCCTGGTCGTCGTCGAGGCCCGGCGAAAACCAAGGTGGAACGTATCGGTCCCGGAGTCATATTCCGCGTCACCCGAACTGAGCTTCGGATCGACGATGACGCCGATTTCGCCGTCCAGCACCCGGTTGGCAATGGCGGCAAGCGTGGTCCCACGAATAAAGTAACCCGCATGCGTGACGTTCAGCCGCGCGACGACCGGTCCCGAGAGCGCCCATGCCACCTCGCGGCGCAGCGCCAGGTCCTCGCTCGGAGTCCACGAGCTCGGCGGGATGTAGATGATGCCGGGGCTGTCCGCGCTGTCGAACCGGAAGTTGAGACCGTCCGCCGCCGCTGCCTTGCAGCCGACATAAAACTCCAGGTACCAGTTGACCTGGCGGGGGTCACGGGTTCGGAAATTGAACTCGATGATCTCCCAGGCATCGGTGCGGCCGTACTTCGTGGCGAGATTCCACCAATTATCCCCCGTGCTGACTTTGTGCTTCTTGCCGGCGCCCGGCGGCGGAAACTTGACCGGCCGGCCGGGAGTTGACTTCAAGATGCCAGGCATGGCCCCCCCGGCATACTCTACCATCGGGCGCCGGTCGGGACAATTGCTTGGCGGCAGCCGTGGCTGAGCAGACCGGGAGCGGCCGCGAAAAGCACGTGCCTGAATCCTTTACCAACTGCTCACAGCCGTGATTCCCTCGCACGGCCCGGCGCGCGAATCCCTTTTTGTGTCATGATGATCGTCGAGCAGCGCCGCCCCAGGCATTGTCCGATTTCTGGACAGCGGCAGGTTTTCGGACGCACGAAACCGTCGCTGCGTAGCAGAAACCCTCTATTTCCCGGCAGTTGGAAGTGGTTGATCACTTGCCGGAACAGATGTGATGCCGGTGCAAGAGTCTAGCAAACAATCTACGCAACGCACGGACGGGGCGCGGGCCGATCGCAAGCGCCGGAGCCTGGTCTCGTGGCTCCTCGGAGGCGGTGTCGCCGCATCGCTCGCCTCTTTCTTCTACCCTGTCGTGCGGTTCCTGAATCCGCCCGCGGCGTCCGAAGCGTCGGTCAACGAGGTCGCCGCGGGCAGGGTTCAGGACCTGAAGCCGAACTCCGGCAAGGTGGTGAAATTCGGAAACAAGCCGGCTCTGCTCGTCCGTGTCAGCGAGACCGAGTGGAAGGCCTTCTCCGCTGTGTGCACGCACCTCAACTGCACGGTCCAGTATCAGGATGGGCGGCAACAGATCTGGTGCGCCTGCCACAACGGTTTTTACGACCTCAACGGGGCCGTGGTCTCGGGACCCCCGCCACGCCCGCTCGAAGAGTTCGCCGTGCACGTGCGCGGCGACGACGTGGTCATCTCGCGCCGGGCCTAGCACGGGGAGAACGATCATGTCAGCGGCGGAATTGAGGGCCAGGGCGGCGGGTTGGATCGACGATCGGCTCGGCTTCGGCGCAGTGCGCGAGCTGATGAGCCACAAAGTGGTCCCGGTGCATGCCGCCACTCCCTGGTACTACTTCGGCGGGATCACGCTGTTCCTGTTCGCCATCCAGATCATTACCGGAATCCTGCTGATGCTCTATTACCGGCCTACCGTGGCCGAGGCGTTCGACAGCGTGCAGTTCATCATGACGCGCGTCGAATTCGGCTGGCTGATCCGCTCGATTCATAGCTGGTCGGCGAACTTGATGATCTTCGTGGCCTTCGTGCATATGTTCAGCGTCGTATTCACGCATGCCTACCGGGCGCCGCGCGAGCTGACGTGGCTCAGCGGCATCGCACTGCTCGGCGTGATGCTGGCGTTCGGCTTCAGCGGCTACCTGCTTCCCTGGAACCAGATCTCGTACTTCGCGACCAAAGTGGGAACGGACGTGGCGGCCACCACTCCGGCCATAGGGGAGGCGCTGGCGCGCTTCCTGCGCGGCGGCGAGGACGTCGGCGGAGCCACGCTCACGCGTTTCTTCGCCTTCCACGTCATCGTGCTGCCGCTCGCGGCCATGCTGCTGGTCGGCCTGCACCTGCTGCTCATCCAAAAGACGGGCATGAGCACGCCGCCCTGGATGGACCGTTCGCGGGTGCGCACCATGAAGTTCTTCCCGAACTTCTTTCTGCGGGAGCTGATGGTGTGGTACGGCGCGCTCGCCGTGCTCGGCGCCCTGGCCGCGATCTTCCCCTGGGAACTGGGCGAGAAGGCCGACCCGTTCACGTCCGCTCCCGCCGGGATCCGGCCCGAGTGGTATTTCCTGGCGCAATTTTACACGCTCAAGCTGATTCCGAGCCACGTCTGGTTCCTCGAGGGCGAGATGGTTGGCTTGCTGTTCTTCGGCATCGCCGCGGTCGTGTGGGTGGCACTCCCCTTCTGGGCTTCAAATCCCGACGGCTCGCTGCGCAGCCGTCTGGTGACCGGGCTGGGCATATTCCTGGCGGCGTATCTGGCGGTGTTCACGGTTCTGGGCTACGTGAAATGAGACTGCGCGTAATGATTCTGTTGGCGCTGTCGTGCGCACTGGCGGGGGCGGCGAAGGACTCGTGCGCTGAGTGCCACGCCGCCCTGGACGGGCCGCTGGGCCGTCCCGCCACGCTGATCAAGCACGATATCCACGCGGCACAGGGGTTCAGTTGCGCGAACTGCCATGGCGGGGACCCTACGGCCGACGACCCCGGCGAGGCGATGAGCCGCGCCAAAGGGTTTCTCGGCAAGGTGCCCCGGAGGCTCATCCCGAAGATGTGCGCGGGGTGTCACTCGAATCCCAACGTGATGCGGAAGTACGGCCCGCAGCAGCGGGTCGATCAGTACGAACTCTACCTGACGAGCATCCATGGCCAGCGGCTGGCGGCCGGCGACGAGAAGGTCGCGACCTGCATCGACTGCCACAGCGTGCACGATATCCGCAAGGTGAAGGATGGGCTGGCCCCGGTCCATCCGCTGCGGCTGCCCGATACCTGCGGGCGCTGCCACGCCGACCGGCAGAGGATGGCGAAATATGGCATCCCCACAAACCAGCTTCAGGACTACCACAAAAGCGTGCACTGGGCCGCGCTGACGCGGCGCGGCGACTTGTCGGCGCCGACCTGCGCCTCGTGCCACGGAAATCACGGGGCGAAGCCGCCGCAGGTGGCTTCGGTGGCCGCGGTCTGCGGGACTTGCCACGTGATGCACCTCGAGCAGTACGCAAAGAGCCCGCACCAGGCGGTCTTCGCCGATACCGCGACCGGCGGCTGCACGCTGTGCCACAGCAATCATGCCATCCAGCACCCCACGCTCGCCATGCTCATCGGGCGCAATTCGGTGTGCGCGCCCTGCCATGAGTCCGGCTCGGAGGGCGCCAAAACAGCCGTGCAGATGGCGGAATGGCTCAACGGCCTGGATGCGGCGCTGCAGAGATCCGAGTCGGTGCTCAACCGCGCCGAGTATTACGGCATGGAGGTATCCGAACCCCAGGTTCGCCTCCACGATGGCCGCGAGAACCTGGTGAAGGCGCGGCTGGCGCTGCACTCGTTCCGCCCCGCCGAGATGCACAAACCCGTCAATGCCGGGTTCGCCATCGCCAGGGAAACGCTCGCCGCCGGCGAGGCCGCGTTGCGGGAAAAAGACATCCGCCGCCTCGGGCTGGCAGTCTCGGTGGTGTTCATCCTCGTTACCATGGTGGCGATCTGGGCGTTGATCCGGCGCCTCGAGAGGAACGGTCGCGTGCCGGATACAGGCGCGGCGCGCGGCTGAGCGGCGGCGACCGGCCGGCCTCGCCGGAGTCCATGCCAGGCGTTCCATCCCGCTCCGCTGGAGTAAAAGATGGACCTTCCCTCGCGGCCCAGCGTGCCGCCACAACGGAATCACCTTCAGGCCAGAGATCTTGTGGAAGTGGCGATGGCGTATCCGCGTTCTACCGAGCAAGCTCATCGAACGGGCTCGAGATGACCATCCGCAACGATTCGGCCTGAATCTTTCCGGCCGGGTCCGCGGTGCCGGCGGTAATCGGGTAGATCACCGCCGTGGCTTTCAGATCATCGAGGAACGCGCGGCGGGCCTGGCGGCGTTCGGGCGTGTTCGCCCTGCCCCGGCACGTAGTTTCCGTAGCTTCCCCAGGCGCTGATAAGATAGGCGCGAACCACAGGCACCGTTCCGATGGCCGAGAAGCACTGGTTTTGGGCAACGCTGGCGCTCTCCAGCATCACCATCATCGCGGCGGTGTTTGCCGCCTGGGAGCTGCTCGAGAACCGTTACTTCCGCAATGCCGACTATGTCACCCTGCATTACCTCTACCTCACGCGCGGAGTCGCTTCGTCGCTGCTGCTCGCTTTTTGGGCGGCTTGGTTTGTCCTGCGCCAGAGACGCCAGAGCGAGGAAGACCTGCGGCGTTCGCGGGAGAGATACCGGGGCCTGCTCGAGGCTTTCCCGGGCGCGGTCGTGCTCTACGATAGCGAGTTGCGCGTGCTCGAGTGGAACGCGCCGGCCGAACATTTGTACGGCTACGCCAAGGCCGAGATCTGCGGCCGGGCGCTCCCCATCGTGCCCCAAAGCAGACAGGGCGAGCTGCGGGAGTTCATGCTCCGGGTGACCAGCGGCGAGCCGGTGCTCGACATCGAGACCTTGCGGGCCCCCCGGCAGGGCGAGCCGATCGAGGTACAGCTCAGTCTTCTGCCCTTCCGCGAGCCGGCGGTCCCCGTGTATTTTCTCGAGGTCACCTCCGATATTCGCGAGCGCGTGCGGCTGCGGGCGCAGATGCTCGAGATCGAGAAGCTGACGAGCATGGGCAAGATGGCGGCCGGCACGGCCCATCATCTCAACTCGCCGCTCGCGGCCCTGCTGCTGCGCGTCGAACTGATGCGCGAGCGCGCAATGGATGCGGGCTTGCGAGCGGATGTGGAGCGCCTCGAGGACGGCCTCAACTTCTGCCGTCACTTCGTGCAGCGGCTGCTCGACTTTACGCGCGCGGCGCCGGTCGAGAAGCGGAACCACGACCTGGCGGCTACGCTCGAGTCCGTGGCCGGCTTCTTTCGCCCGATCATCCAGGCCAAGCGCGTCCGGCTCGAGGTCGACACGACGGAAGCGCGCGGCGGCCAGGTCTATGCCGATCGCAACCTGATCGAGGCGGTGTTGCTCATTCTGCTGAGCAACGCTCTCGATGCGGTGCACGCGGGCGGTGAGATCCGCGCCGGCTGCAGCCGCACGGGCCCGGGCCGCATTCGCTTCTTTGTGAGTGACAACGGCTGCGGGATCACCGCCGCTCATCTCGAGCACGTGTTTGAGCCGTTCTTTACCACCAAGGAGCCGGGCAAAGGCACGGGCCTGGGCCTGGCGATCGCGCGCAACGTGATCACCGAACACGGAGGGGCGATCCGCATCGAGAGTCAGCCTGGCAGCGGTACGACCGTCTCGGTCGAGCTGCCCCTCGCTCGCGAAGGGGCGCTGGTGGCCGCGTCATGAAGGGTCGTGCCGGCAGCATCCTCGTCGTCGATGACGACGCCGGCCTCGCCGCCACGCTGAAGGAGTTCCTGGCCCGCGAGGGCTACCAGGTCGAGGTGGCGCAGTCGGCGGCCGAAGCTTTGTCCATCCAGGAGGCAAACCCGCGCATTTCGCTGGCGCTGGTGGACCTCATCATGCCGTTGATCGACGGGTTCGCGCTCACCGACGAGTTGCGCCGGCGCAACCCCGATATCGCCGTCGTCATCATGACCGGCTACGGCACCATCGAGACAGCCGTGGGTGCGATCAAGCGGGGCGCCGAGGACTACATCACCAAGCCGTTTGACTACGAGGCCGTGCGCAAGAAGATTGCGCGGCTGCTTGAGGTAATCGAGCTGCGCGAGCACGTGGCGCAGCTTGAGACGAAGCTGGAGCGGCACGCCTGTTTCGAGAGTATGGTCAGCGTCTCTCCGGTCATGGAGCGCATCATCGAAAAAGCGCGCTTGACGGCGGACACCGATGCTTCCGTGCTCATCATGGGCGAGACCGGCACCGGCAAAGAGATGCTGGCGCGCGCCATCCACGATGCCAGCCGGCGCGCGCGCATGCCCTTCGTCGCCGTCAACAGCGGCGCTCTGCCCCGCGAGCTCGTGGAAGCCGAGCTGTTCGGCTTTCGCCGCGGCGCCTTCACCGGCGCCTACGCGGACGCCCCGGGCCTGTTTTCGGCGGCCTCCGGCGGCACCGTGTTCCTCGACGAGATCGGCGAGATGCCGAAGGACATCCAGGTCAAGCTGCTCCGGGTGCTGCAGGAAGGCGAGCTGCGGCCGGTCGGCAGCACGCGCTCGACGCGCGTCGATGTGCGCGTCATCGCCGCCACGAACCGCAACGTCGGCGAGCTGCGATCGACCTTTCTCCGCGAGGACCTTTACTTTCGCGTCGCCACCGTGGTCTTGCAGCTTCCGCCCCTGCGGTCCCGCCCCGAGGACATCCTGGTGCTGGCCCAGCACCTCGCGGCCCGGCTGTCGCGGCGGTACAACCGCGAGATCACGCTCGCCCGATCCGCCCTCGAGCTCCTCCTGACCTACCCCTTTCCGGGCAACGTCCGCGAGCTCGAAAACGTAATCGAGAGTGCCAGCGTGGTCTCATCGGAAAATCCGCAGACGATTACCGACAAAGACCTCCGGCCGCTGCTCGGCGACGGCATCCCGGCGGGCCAGATCCCTCCAGCCATGAATCAGCCGGTCTCGATGGAGCAGATGGAACGGCTCACCATCCAGCAGGCGCTGCGCTTGTCGGAAGGCAATCGCACGAAAGCGGCCTCGCTGCTCGGGATTTCACGCGACACGCTGTACCGAAAGATGCGGCAATATCAGGTGTGAGGGCGTCCGAGAATCGTACGGTGTCGGGATTTGCGGCGCGACCGCGCGAGCCGGCTTGACCCTCTCAGGGCAGCTTCTCCGCCGCTTTCGCCCGGCCCCCCGCCCGCGCCTCTGTCCCAACGCGCCGCGCCGGCCGGGATTCATTCTCCCTGCCATAAGCGCGCGAACAGGAGCCCTGCCGGCCCCGTCCTCCAGCACCTCGCGATGGTGGATCGCCTCCGGCGCCGGGGTCTATACCAGCACCCGGCCAAGGTGCCCTGGCCAGTTCAAACGGCGCACAAGCCTGCCGCCGGCTTACACACCGCTCCCCGGAAAGTCGCGGGTCCCTCGATTGCGCGGCGGCCGCGGCCTGCCCGGCAGTTAGCCGAAGTTCGTCACCGACAGGATTTCGAACCGCTTGCTGAGAAGGTGTGAAAAAATTGATTTCGGGCCTCTTTTCCACAGGCTAACCGAATGTAAACATTGGAGGCCGGAAATGGTTTTTTCGAATATTTCACACCTTCTGACGCGCGCGGCTCAGTAAGTGCCGTCAAATCAGCGGAAGCGTTCTGAGCCACGACCGTCATCAGGGAGTGGTGGTGATGAACCTCGGTTAGCCGCTGGCTTGAAATAACCGCTTGGCCGGGGTGGACATCTGGCTACCCGCTTGCAGGGATGTTTCCCAGAGTCCAGTATGGGAAAACGCAAACAGTTCCTGATCTGGATCGCCGCCGCGGTGATCGCTACCGGCGCATTCCTCACCATTCTCCTGCGCCAGCGCTGGTCTGGCTCGCTACGCCGTTCCAGCTACGTGATCGGCGTACCGGAGAACGGCGCAGTGCTCTTTTTCGGCAAGAAGCGATGCTCCACCTGCCATTCGATCAACGGCGAAGGCGGCCGCGTGGCCCCCGATCTTTCAGGTAAGCGGCCCGGCACACCGGCCATGGGGTGGCTCACCACCGTGCTCTGGAATCACGCACCGGGCATGTGGCGCCAGATGAGGCGCGGCGCCTATCCCAAGATGGACACACAGGAAATGGCGGACATCCTCGCCTACCTCTACCAGGCCGGCATCAGCGACGCGGCGGGCGATGTAACTACCGGCAAGCTGGTTTTCGAAAAAAAAGGCTGCGTGCGCTGCCACTCGGTGGGCTCGTGGGGAGGCAAGTCGGCGCCAGAGCTGTCGCGGACCGCAGCCGCCGGCGGAGCGAGCGCCTGGACCCGCGGCATGTGGAACCACGCCCAGTCCATGCTCGATCCCATCACCGCCGAGCTCGGCGAGTGGCCGAAGTTTACGGGCGACGAGATGAACCACCTAATCGCGTTCGCCAGCGCCGCTTCCCCGTCGGCCGTGCACCAGCCCGAGCGGCACGGTCAGCCGGAGCGCGGCTGGAGGGTGTTCCAGCAAAAATGCCTGGCCTGCCACTCGGTCGGCAGCCAAGGCGGCTCGCTCGCGCCCGCGCTCGGCCCGGAGAAAGATATCCCGCTCAGCACCGCCCGGTTTGCGAGCCTCCTCTGGAACCACGCCCCCGACATGCTGCGCACCCTTCGCGAGCGAGGATTGGCGGCTCCCAAGCTCGAAGGCGACGAGATTCTCGATCTTCTCGCCTTCCTTGCCAGTCTTCGCTACTTCGAGCCCAGCGGCTCGCCGCTGTTGGGCGAGCGCGTTTTCCGCGAGCGCGGCTGCGCGCGTTGTCATGGCACCGAGGCCGAGGGCACGCGCATCGCGCCGCGGCTGCGCACTTCCGCCGACGCCTACACCACCGTCTCGCTTGCCGCCGCGTTGTGGAGCCACGGCCCGCAGATGCGCGACCGCGCCGAAGAGCTCGGCTTCCCCTGGCCCGCGCTCGCGTCCACCGACGTCGGCGACCTCGTCAGTTTCCTCAACGCCCCCCACAAGCGCTGAAGGGAATGCCGGTCTGGGCTCCGCCGCGCGGGGCGGCCTGGCGCTGCCACGCCGGCGCCCACGCCCGCTCTCGATACACTGGACCTCTATGCGCATCGATTCGCACCAGCATTTCTGGGAGGTGGACCGCTTCCCCTACACCTGGATGCCCGCTGACCCGGCGTCACCACTGCGGCGCAATTACCTGCCCCAGGACCTGGGGCCGATCCTGAAGCAAAACCGTTTCGACGGCTCGGTGGTGGTGCAGGCGGCGCACGTTCCGGGAGAAGTGGATTGGCTGCTCGAGCTGGCGTCGGCGCACGATTTCATCCTGGGCGTCGTCGGGTGGCTGGATCTGACCGACGCCCGGCTGGGCGACACGCTCGATCGCCTCCAGCGCCATCCCAAGTTCGTGGGCGTGCGGCACCTCATCCATGATGAGGCGGATGTCCGCTGGATGCTGCGCGACGACGTCGTACGCGGCTTGCAGGAGCTAGAGGCGCGCGACCTCCCCTTCGATCTGCTGCTGCGCCCCCAACATTTGCCCTTTGTGCCTGAGCTTTGCGAGCGCGCGCCGCGGCTGCGCATGGTCATCGACCACATAGCCAAGCCCCTGATTGCGGCCCAGGTCACCGAGCCCTGGGCCACCGACCTGGAAGCAGTCGCGAAGATCCCTGCCATTTTCGTCAAGATCTCCGGCATGATCACCGAGGCCGACTGGGCCGCCTGGACGCCGGACCACCTCAGGCCGTACGTGCAGCACGTGCTTGGCGTGTTCCCCCCCGAACGCCTGATGTTCGGCAGCGACTGGCCCGTGTGCCGGCTCGCCGGATCCTATAAGCAGGTCCTGTCCGCGTTCACCCAGGCGTGCGGCCCTCTCGAAAAAGACCGCCGCGCCAGGATCATGGGAGAAACCGCGGCCGGGTTTTATCGATTGGCGCCGCCAGACCATTCGATCTCCGGCTCTCAATCGATCTGACCCGGCGGGCTTCGGCACGCCGTTCCAGCCCCGCCCGCCACAGGGACGACTCTCAGCCCGATGCCGGCGGCCGCTATTTGACCCTCGTGTGCTTCAGCGTCACCATCCTCTTTTCCGAGGTGCCGTCGATCATGTAAGAGGTCACGGTGAACGATGCCGGCGTGCGATCCGAGACCACGTCCTTGTAACGGATCTTCTTGCCGCCAATTTCGAACTCGCCGATGTACACGAACCGGTCGCCCTGCTTCTGGCCCGTCGCGATCGAGACGCCCGGTGTAAACGCATCGAACCACACGTTTTTGTAGATCTTTTGCGCGGGGTCCCAGGTGAAAATCCCATGACCCCACATGTTCGCACTGGGCCCGGACTGGGAGCGGTAGTCGAGGATGACGGAATGGCCGCCGGGGCCCACCCGCATCGTCGCGGTGCCCTTGCCTTTGCCGCCCTTTGGATTCCAGGGACTGGGCTCGTGGGTTTCCTCGACCGTCCATGTGCCGGCCATCGCCGTGAGCTCCTTCATCTCAGCCGCTGGCGCCGGCGCTTTCATCGTCGTCGCCGCCGGGGCGGGTTTCTTCTTGCTCTCGGCGGCCTGCGTAGCAGCGAAGCAGAGGGCCGCCGCGGCCGCAGTCGCGAGGACTATGCGCGTCATCGTCCACCTCCAGCGCACGATGATACACGCTCGCGGCCGGCGGCGACAACTCCGCGGAATCGAGGCCGGGCGCGGGCGCCGAAGCGCCCCCGTTCCCCCCCGCCCATCAACGCGGACCCTGGGGTCGCACGCGGCAGGCCAGTGTTACAGTAGGCTCTGATGTCTACCGCCCCCGGCGCAGTCCGGCTGCGCGATCCCTACACCCGGGAGCCCTCCGAGGTCGAGGAGCCGCCCAGAACCCTGTTCGCCATCCTGCGGCGGATCGGGCCGGGATTGATCCTCGCCGCTTCGATCGTTGGCTCGGGCGAGCTGATCGCCACTACCACCCTGGGCGCCGAGGTCGGCTACGTGGCTCTGTGGGTCATCATCGTGAGCTGCATGATCAAGCCCGCGGTGCAGTCGGAAATGGGACGGTACAGTATCGCCACGGGCGAGACCGGCCTGGAAGCATTCAACCACATGCCTGGGCCGCGCATCGGCGGCGTCCGCTGGGTCGTCTGGGCCTGGGCCACCATGGTCGTGATCACGTTCTTCCAGATCGGGGCCATGTTCGGCGGAGTTGCCCAGGTGCTGAACCAGCTCATCCCCGCCGTGCCCCTCCAGGTTTGGATTGTGGGCCTCGCCGCCCTGACGCTCGCCATTCTTCTCGGCGGCCACTACGACCGCATCGAGAAACTCGCGACCATCAAGGTCTGCCTGTTCACCATGCTGACCTTCCTTTGCGCGCTGCTGTTAATGCTGAATCCACAATATTTTACCTGGGATCAGATCAACGAAGGCTTGAAGTTTCGGCTGCCCGGCAACGGACTGAACACCGCCGTCGCGGTCTTCGGCATCACCGGCGTGGGCGCGGCCGAATTGTTCATGTACCCCTACTGGTGCGTCGAAAAAGGCTACGCCCAATTCACCGGGCGGAACGACGGCTCGGCTGCCTGGCGCGACCGGGCGCACGGCTGGATTCGGGTGATGAACTTCGACATCCTGACCTCGATGATCATCTACACGGTCGCCACCCTCGCCTTTTACCTGCTCGGCGCCGGCATCCTGCACGGCAAGGGTCTCATCCCCGCGGCGCAGGACATGATCCCGGTGCTGTCCAATATGTACACCGCGACGCTCGGACCCTGGGCCCTGTGGATCTTCTACGCGGGCGCGATCGCCACTCTTTACGGGACGATCTTCGCCGCCACCGCCGGCAACTGCCGCGTCTTCGCCGACATGTGGCGGCTGCTCGGCCGCTACGATCGCGACGACTATGCCGCCCGCCTCAAGTACCGCCGCCGGTTCATCTGGTTCCATACGCTGCTACCCGCCGCCCTCATCCTGACCATGCAGTCTCCGGTCACCATGGTCAAGATCGGAGGGGTGGCCCAGGCGGCCATGCTGCCCGTAATCGGCATCGGCACGCTCTATCTGCGTCACAAGCGCCTGCCAAAGGCGGTCGAGCCGAAGCCGTGGATCACCCTCGCGGTCTGGATCGCCGCCATTCTGATGGTGCTTGGAATGGGCTATTACGCCTGGCTGCAGATCCCCCGCTGAGCTGCGGCCGTCGGAACCAGCTTTGACGATACCGTCGCAAGGCAGCGAAACGTACTTCTGGAGTGCCTGCTGGAGTTCCAGATCTGTTCGTCATCGCCGGCTGCCTCGGCCGTGAGCTCGTCGATAATCATTGGATCCGAGCGTTTTGGCTTCTTATAATTAACCGAGGTTCGTCACCACCACTCCCTGACGGTCGTGGCTCAGAACGCTTCCGCTGATTTGACAGCACTTACTGAGCCGCGCGCGTCAGCAAGCGGTTCGAAATCCTGTCAGTGACGAACTTCGGTTAACGCGTCGCCCATGCCGCTCGTCCCAACGCGCCTGGGCGCGCTCGAGGAAGGAAGGCCGATCTCTGTGTCTCGCGCCGCCGGCCAACGCCTGAAATCCGCTTATGAAGCCGCCCGTTATCCCAAACATTCCACAGAGATTTGTTGCGGCCGACCTCTCCGGTTGGAAACATGGCCGCGCGAGAGTGCGCGCTTAGTAGGATAATTACTTGCGCTTCGAGCTCACAGCCGCTACCGCGCCCGAATACCTGCGCGAGGCCCGCGGCATCGACCCCTCTACGGTACGTGTCACCGAGCTCGGAGGCGGCGTTTCGAACACCGTCCTGCTGGTCGAATCCGGACACAGCCGCTTCGTTTTGAAGCAGGCGCTAGACCGGCTGCGGGTCGAGCAGGATTGGCGGTCCGAGCCGTTGCGGGCATTGCGCGAGGCGCGTGCGCTCCGGGCTCTCGCACCCTACCTGCCCCCTGCATCGGTTCCCGAGGTTCTCTTTATCGACGAACCCAACCTCCTGTTCGCAATGAGCGCCGCCGGACCGGCGAGCGAGACCTGGAAGGCGCAATTGCTGCGGGGCGAGTGTCATCCGGAAACCGCCGCGCGGGTGGCCGAGATACTGGGGCGCATGATGCGCGCCGGCCGTGACGGCGCCGGGCTCGACCGTGAATTCGGCGATCTCACCGTCTTCGACCAGTTGCGCCTCGATCCCTATTACCGGGCGGCGGCGCGCCGCCACCCCGATCTCGCCGCCTTCTTCGAGGAGCTGGTGCGGGTGGCGGCCACCCGCCGCTGTACGCTCGTGCATGGCGATTGGAGTCCCAAGAATTTCCTCGTGGAAGGCGCGGCGGTCATGGCCATCGATTTCGAAGTGATCCACTTCGGCGACCCCTCGTTCGACGCCGCATTCCTCACCAATCACCTGCTGCTCAAGTCGTTCCGCGAGCCGCGTTGGACGGCCGCCTATGCGGCGCTCGCCGCGCAGTTCTGGCGCGGGCTGCGTGCCTGGGTCCCGCCGCCTGCCGACTGGTTCGAGCCCGCCGCCATGGCCCATCTGCCTGGGCTGCTGCTGGCCCGAATCGATGGAAAATCGCCCGCGGAGTATATCACCGAGCCCGGGCGGAAGGACTCGATCCGGCGCTTTGCGCGCGACCTGATCCTGCGGCCGCCGGCTCGGGCCGAGGAAGTGTTCGAGAGGCGCGAACGGTGGGAGTAACGGTGCGCCGGCTCCGCGCCCTCGAGATTCTCGATTCGCGCGGCAATCCGACGCTCGCAGTCACCATCGAGCTGTCGAACGGAGTCGCCGCCACCGCGCACGTGCCCTCCGGCGCATCCACCGGAACCCACGAGGCCCTCGAGTTGCGCGACGGCGATCGAGCGCGGTATGGAGGCCGGGGCGTTCGGCGGGCAGTCGGCAATGTCGAGGGCGAGCTGAGTCGCGCGCTGGCGGGCGCGAGCCTCGATGATCATCGTGCGCTCGACCGGCGCATGATCGAGCTCGATGGCACGCCGGGCAAGTCGCGCCTGGGCGCCAATGCGATCCTCGGCGTCTCCTGCGCCGCCGCCCGCGCGCTGGCGAGCTGCCGCGGGCTGCCGCTCTGGCAATCTCTCAGCGAGGCATTTCCCGGCGAGCGGCCCACCATCCCGGTTCCCACGGTGAATATCCTGTCGGGCGGGCTGCACGCAGCCGGCAATATCGAGTTTCAGGACTTTCTCGTCATCGCCCATGGTTTCGAGTCGCTGAGCCAGGCTCTCGAGGCCACGGTCTCGGTGCATCGCGCCGCACGTCAGATGCTCGATGATCGCGGCTTCGCCGTCACCGGCGTCGCGGATGAGGGCGGTTGGGGCCCCAGGCTGCCCCGCAATGAGACCGCCCTCGAGATCCTGACCGCCGCGATCGCCCGCGCGGGCTACCAGGCTGGCGAGCACTTCTCGATCGCCGTCGACGTAGCCGCATCGCACTTCCACGATGCCGGCCGATACCGGCTGCGAACCGAGGGCCGCGACCTCTCGGCTTCGGAGATGATCGATCTGCTGGAACACTGGTGCGACCGCTATCCGGTGCGCTCCATCGAGGACGGCCTGGAGGAGGACGATTGGCAAGGCTGGGCCGAGCTGACGCGCCGGCTCGGAGCACGCGTTCAGCTCGTGGGCGACGACCTGCTGGCCACCAACCCGGCGCGGCTGCGCACGGCGATCGGGCGCGGCGCCGCCAACGCCGTCCTGGTGAAGATGAACCAGATCGGCACGCTCTCAGAAACGTTTGAAGTCATCGAGCTGGCGAGCGCTTCAGGCTACCGCCCGGTGATTTCGGCGCGCTCTGGTGAGACCGAGGATAGCTTCCTCGCGGACCTGGCGGTGGCGAGCGGCGCCGGCCAGATCAAGATCGGTTCCCTCACGCGACGGGCGCGGCTGGCGTTAGTTGAGGTTCGTCACCACCACTCCCTGACGGTCGTGGCTCAGAACGCTTCCGCTGATTTGACGGCACTTACTGAGCCGCGCGCGTCAGCAAGCGGTTCGAAATCCTGTCGGTGACGAACTTCGGTTAGTTTTGCCGTCCCGGCGCCATTCCCAGCCGCTCGAGTAGGAGAGAGGGCGGCGCAAAGCGCGACCCACGCGAAGTAGTATAATCCGCTCGGCAGTCCCCCCACATATGCTGAGCAGGTCAGTCTCGCTGTTCTTGGTCTGCGCCGCCGCCATGCTGGCACAGTCCCCGCAGGCCGCGATCAGCGGCATAATCAGCGATCCGCAAGGCGCCGTCATTCCCGGCGTCGAGGTTTCCGCGACCGAACTCGCTACCGCGGTCCAGACAACCACGAGAACAAACGACGCCGGCTTCTATTCGTTGCGTCCCCTGCCCATCGGCAACTACACCGTGACCGCCGGTCTCGAGGGCTTCCGCCGCCATGTGCGCCAGGGGATCAACCTCACCACCTCGCAGTCGCTGGAGCTGAACATCACTTTGGAGCTGGGTGCGGTCGCTGAGTCCGTTACGGTCTCCGCCCAGGCCTCCCTGCTCGAAACGCGCACTTCCGACGCGAGCCAGCTTGTCGAGTCGCAGATGATTGAAGACATGCCGCTGGGAGACCGGCGCGCCATGAACCTCATCGAAATCACCGGCGGGGCGGTGTTCGTGAATTACGACGCCGGCAGCAAGCCGAATTTCAGCCTCGCCGGCGGCCGGACCCAGAGTCAGGGCTTCTTCATCGACGGCGGCACCGGCCAGAACATGCGCATTGGCATCGGCCAGATCGATACCGACCCGCCGGTGGAGAGCCTGCAGGAAGTGAAGATCATGGCCAATGCCTTCTCGGCCGAATACGGCGGATCCGCGAGCGGCGTCGTCATCGCGAGTACCAAGTCGGGCACCAACCAGATCCGGGGCAGCCTCTTCGAATATCTGCGCAACCAGGTTCTCGACGCGCCGAACTTCTTCTCGCCCATTGTGGACGGCCGCAAGGAGAAGCCCGCGCTCCGCTACAACGTCTTTGGGGGCACCGCCGGCGGCCCGATCCGGCGCGATAAAACGTTCTTCTTCTTCTCCTACGAGGGTTCGCGCCGCCGCAATGGCTCCATCCGGACCTTGACGGTTCCAACCGCGCTGCAAAAGGCCGGCGATTTCTCGCAGACTTACAACGCGCGCCGCATACTGGTCACAGTTTATGACCCGGCGACGTCGCGGACCTCAGAGGAAGGCGGAACGGTTCGCGATCCCTTCCCCGGCAACCGCATCCCCGCCTCGCGCATGGACCCGGTGGCCCTGAGCGTCCTGCCATTCTACCCGGCGGCCAACCGCTCCGCGGACGATATCGCCGGCGCCAATAACTTCCGCGCCAACGACGTGACCGCACTGACTCGCGATAATTACGTGATTAAAATCGATCACAACTTGAACAGTTATAACAAGCTCACCGCCCGCTATATTTACAACAGCGACAATACGGACGGCGTCAGCGTTTTTCCCAACCGGGCGGCCGATACTAACGCCGACGCCCGCCGGCACCAGCAGTTCTGGTACGGCACCTGGACCCATATCTTCAGCCCCGCCCTGCTCCAGGAGATTCGTTTCACCTACGGCAATCGCATCTATCATCAGTACTCCCGTGGATTTGGCGAGGGCTGGCCCTCCCGGCTGGGACTCAAGGGCGTTCCCGATGACGCGTTTCCCCGCTTCTCGGCGGCCGGTTTTACCGCGCTCGGCGCAGGCACGCAGGAGCGCCGGCAGTTTCCGATTCAGCAGTATCACATCCTGAGCCATACCTCCTGGGTGCGCGGCCGGCATTCTCTGAAGTTCGGCGCCGAGATCCGGCCCTCCATGAATTACGAGATCTTCCGGCCCTCGGTCTCCGGCAGCCTGACCTTCAGCCGCGGCTTTACCGGGCTTCCCGGAAATGCCAACACCGGGAGCGGGCTGGCCACTCTGTTACTGGGCGTCCCGACCAACTTCCAGCAGCGCGAGACCCCGCTGCTCGAGCGCAGGAGCTGGTACGTGGGCGCTTTCCTGCAGGACGACTGGACCGTCCGCGACGGCCTCACCCTGAACATCGGCCTGCGCTGGGAGCTCGACACCCCGCTCAATGACATGAACAATCGCTTGAACGGCTTCGACCCGGCTGCGATCAATCCCGTCTCCGGCACCCCTGGTGTGGTCCGGTTCGCGGGCGTCGACGGATATCGCACGCGCATGTACGATCCCGACTGGAACAATTTCGGGCCGCGCTTCGGCTTCGCTTGGCGACCGTTCGGAACGCGACGCACCGTGCTCCGCGGCGGCTTCGGGATCTTCTACGCGCACCCCTTCGACCGCGCCGTCGCCAACGTCGCGACGCTCGGTTTCGAGCGGTCCTCGACGCTCGTGCTACAGGATAACTACCTGGGAATTCCGTACACCACGGCAGGAAGTCTCCCCATCCGGCCTCTCGAGGACCAGGTCCGCGACGCCTCCTTCGGCGCTGTTCCCGTGGGGCAGGTCCCTAATCAGGCGGTGACTTTCTTTGAAACCCGCCGGCGCACCGGATATTCCCAGCAGTTCAACCTTCAGGTCCAGCGCGAGTTGCCAGGCGCGGCGCTGGTCGAAGTTGGCTATCTCGCCAATCTCTCCCGGAAATTATCGAGCGATAACCTGTCCATTAATCAGATCCCCCCGTGGATTCTGGGGCCCGGCCAGACTGGCCGCCAATACCGTCCCTATCCGCAGTTCAGCAACGTCTCCGTCCTGGCGCCAAGCCTGGGTGTTTCGAGCTACCATGCCGGTCTGCTGAAAATCCAGAAACGGTTCTCGCGCGGCTTCAACTTGCTGAGTACTTACACCTGGGCGAAGTTTCTCGATAACTGCAGCGGTGGAGGAGCTACTCTCGGCGATGAAGGCGCCACTTACTCCAATTTCTATAACCGCAAGGCGGACTGGGGTCCCTCGGAGAACGATATCCGCCACCGCTTCACCTTCGCTTCGGTCTATAAGTTGCCGATCGGAAAGCACAGGAGATATCTGCGCCGGCATCCCGTACGGTACCTGATTGGCGACTGGTCGGTGGGTGCGGTCGCGACTCTACAGGGCGGCGCCCCCATTACGGTGCAGACTCAAACCAACTCCACCAACGCCAATTCGGCGGGCGCGCAGCGCGCCGACGTGGTGCGCGACCCGAATCTGCCGCCCGGCGAGCGGACCGTCCAGCGCTGGTTCGACACGGCGGCCTTCGCCCAGCCGGCGCAGTACAGCTTCGGCAATCAGGGCATTGGCCTGGTCCGCGCCCCCGGCAGGATCAACCTCAACTCCTCGATCATCCGGATGTTCCCGCTCGGCGAAAAGAAGCGCCTGCAGTTCCGCGGCGAATTTTTCAACCTGCCGAATCACCCCAACTTCGGCAACCCCGGCCGCCAGTTCGAAGGCGCGGGCTTCGGCATCATAAACTCAGCGCGCCCCGGTCGCCAGGTGCAGATCGGCCTGCGCCTTACCTACTGACGCCGCGCCACAGCCGGGCGAGGCGCCGTACCCGAGCCGCCGCCCCGGACTCGCGCCTGGCATGCAATGCAACCCGTGGCGGAGCGCTGCTGCACATCCCCCGCCCTCATATTCCTCCGCTCCCCATCTCGCGAGCGGCCGCCGGCTCTGTCCGATAAACGCGGCGTACAGCCAATCCCAAAACCAGAACCGCCGCGAAGTTCACCACCACCAGCCAGAGCGCCGTCCTTAGTCCGTGAGCGCGGGCAAGCTGGCCCACGCCCCAGGGCATCGACATGCCGCCCGCCAGCGCGATCGCGAACAGAATGCCGAACACGGCGCCGGAGTTCTCGCGGAAGCGCGAGCCCGCGATGCCGAGAATCGTCGGATAAATTCCGGCCGCGCTGACACCCAGAAGCACGATCGCGGCAAAGCATGCCGCCTGGTTCCGCGTCCCCAGCAGCAGCGCCGCCGAGGCCGCCGCGCCGCCCGCGCTCAGCAGCACCAGGAGGTACCCGTCCACGCGCAGCAGGATGCGGCTGAGCAGAAGCCGCGCCACCATGATCGAGGCCCAGAAGCCTGCCAGCAGGTAGGACGCCGCGCTGATCGAGGCCCCGGTTTCGCGCGTCAGAAACAGCGACAGGTACCCACCGAGAATGAACTCGTTACCCGATTCAAAGAACAGCAGGAACCCGGCCAACAGAACCGCCGGCATTCGCGCGAAGCGCGCGACCTCGCTGCCCCGCAAGCCGCCCGCCTGTTTTGGCCCCGGAAACGCCAGGACAAGCGCGAGCATGCTCGCCGCGGTACAGGCCGCCGCCACTCCGAGAACGATGGCCGTCAGCCCGGCGCGCTCGAGCAGCGACGCGATCGCGAACGGCATCGTCAGCGCGCCGAAACCGAAAAAAACGCCCAGCAGGTTCAGCGCGGCGTTCTTGCGGGCGGGGTCGGTATAAAGGTCCGCCATCAGCGTATTCGTGCTCGCGTTCAGCGCCCCGCCGCCCGCGCCGAGCAGCGCCGCCCCCGCGAGCAGGGCGCCATAGCCGGGTGCGAGCGCGATCAGCGCGACCGCCGCCCCGGTGACCAGCGGCCCCGCCACCAGCGGCGGCTGCAATCCCAACCGGTCCATGAGCGGGCCCACCGCGAGCGACACCACCAGCATGCACAGATTCATCGCGAGGAATAACTGGCCCGCCTGTCCCAGGTCGAGCGCCAGCCGCGCGGAAACCAGCGGCAGAATCGCGCCGAGCAGCGCCATCACCACGCCGAACAGAAACATGCCCAGACAGGCGACGCCCGCCAGCAGCCGGGACCGGATGGCGCCGAGCGCCGCCAGCACCACGCCCAGCAGAAACATGCCTATGCAGGCGATCCCCGCCAACAGCCGCGGCCCGATGCTCCTAGCCCGCATTTCTCATCACGGTCATCGCCAGGCGCCGCGCAACCCAGTAGATGCGGCCCTTCCGCAAGCCGCGGCAGAGAGCTGATGAGAACTGCGGGCTCCCCATCTCTCGACCTTCGCGCCCGCGCAGGCTGCGCGCGTGCGCCTCGAAAACCTTCCCGTTGTGGTCCCTCGAGACGCCGGGCACATTCGGCGAGACGAAGGTCAGCGGCTCGACCCCGTTCTCCACCAGCCGCGCTCCCGTCTCCGCAACCAGCGACATCGCCACCAAGACCGCGGCGATCGTGGAGGCGGCGGCGACCTTCTCCGGCCTGCCGATATCCACCTGCGCGTCCTCTGCCTCCACGCAGTTGTCGATCGCGATGTGCGCAAAATCGGAGAGCGCCTTCCCGCTCGAATGCGCCGGTCGCGCGGCCGCAACGTTCGCGTGGGATGACACGGTCACCACCGTCAGCCGCTTCGCCCGTGCCGCGGCGGCCACCTCGATGGGAGCGGCATTCAGGCCTCCGTGCGAGAACACGATCATGCAGTCGCCCGCCGCAAGCGGGTAGCTTTTCAGGAAGACCTCGGCGTAGCCCTCACGCCGCTCCAGCCACAGCAGCTCGCGCGCGCCGCCCGGTCCCACGACGTTAAACCACATCAGCCGCAGGTCGTACAGTGGCGCGAACCCGACCAAGCTCCCAGAGCGTGGAAAAACGTCCTGCACGGGAATGACGGAGTGCCCGCTGCCGAACAGGTACACCTTGCGGGCGGCGCCGATGGCGCTTGCCATCGCTTCGCCTGCCTGCTCAATCCTGGCGAACTGGGTCTGGTGGAGAAGGGCCAAAAGCTTCGTGATTATTTCGTAAGTATCTGACGGCGGACATGGATTGAAAGGTTACGCGGCATCCGGAAACAGCGCCAGGTGCGCGGCGCCGAACAGGCCGGCGCGGTCGCCGAGCTGCGCCGGCTCGATGCGCGCCTGGCCCGCGGCCCGCGGTTGTGCCCACATCAGGATCGGGCTGCGGATGCCTTCGAGCAGCAGATCGCCGGCCTGCATCAGGCCGCCTCCCAGCACGACCATTTCAGGATTGAGCGCGCCGATGATGTTGGCGATGCCGCGGGCGAGCCAGCCGTAGACCTCGTCGAGCACCGCTCGCGCCTGCGCATCCCCCCGTCGCGCCACCGCCACAACTTCTTCGGCGGATTGCGCTCCCGCCCGTCGCGCCACCGCCGGACCGGCGGCTTCCGCTTCCCAGCACCATCGCCCGGTAAATCTCGCGAGGCTCAGCCGCGAGCGCGAACCAGCCGGCCGCCCCCGCGATCCCGCCCGCGCCCCGAATCACTCTTCCGGCCGGAGAGCAGGCCCGCGCCGATGCCGTCCCCACCGCCAGAAACACCACGTCCGACAGCCCGCGCGCCGCGCCGCTTCCTCGCGCAGCGCCACCTCGACGTCTCCCCGAAGATTCGGAGCCCAGGCGCTCCCATCCGCCGCATCATAAGTGCCCGGTAGAAGGTAAGCGTCTGGTGAACCGCCTTGCACGTCACCGCACGAGCGCGGGCAGTTCCTCTGAGATCAGGCTTGGGCAGCAGCGGTGAGGGACTTCCAGTTATGCGGATGCAACTCTTCGATGCGGTTGATCGGATGGGTCGCAACCCGCGATAGCACATCCCGGAACCATGCGAACGGTTCGACCGCGTTCCGCTTGCACAT
>JACOTZ010000305.1 GCA_016178155.1 Acidobacteriota bacterium | reverse complement strand
CGCTGGCTTGCGATCTCAGCGATCACCTCGTGATCTCCCGCCGCCAACGCCGGGACGGTGACGTTGAATTGGTACAAGCCGGTCGCGGACAGACCGGCGAACGACACCGGAGCTGGAAGTCCTCCGATTGTGATGGTCACCGCGTTGGTGAGCGGAGCCTCGGTCTGCCCGACGCGTCCTGGCGCGACCACTGGATTCGTCGGACCGAATCCGTTGCCGTACAATGAAACCATTTCCCCAGGTTTGGCAGCCTGCGTCGTCCCGCTCGCCGTGGACGCCGTACCCGTAATGATCACTCCGTCCGAGCGAACTGCCGCAACGTAATTGCCGGATGTGAAAAACGCCGGAAAGATACTCTGGAGCAGCGCGGTAACCGCGTCTGAAGTGCCCCCGGCGTTCGTCACTGTCACCTGGACATCCCCGGTACTTTTCATCGGCGGGAGCCTGGACGTTGACCTGCGTCGGGCTGACATATTGCACAAAGGCATCCTTGCCGTTGATCTTCACACTGACCCCGCCGAGACTGGTCGGCAGGTTGTTATTCACCAGGTCGGAAGTGGCCACTGCGCGAGTGGTGGCCGCGAGGTTCCGGCCAAAAATCGTGATCCATGCTCCGGGGGCGACGCCTGGCTGGTAGCTCGCCGCGTTCACGACTCCCGATGAGCTGAGCACGGCTCTCGACACCTCAGGCGTCCTCAGGTTCACAGCCACATCGATCGTCGCCGCGTATCCCTCCGCCGTTCGTGTGGTCGTGGCGAGCAACCGTTCTGCGTTGGGCGTGCTGCGGAAAATCATGTCTGTCGAGTTCAACGTGTCACGCCGTCCCCTCGCGCTATAGGGAGCTTGTGCGTGGACCACATCTGTGAGGGACTCGTCAAAGAAGAACTGCGACGTGAATTCATCGAGCTTCGTTGCGCCCGAGTAGGTCCGAACCTTGAAGTGAATGTGAACCGCCCTTCCCATGTACCAGCCGGGGTAAACGGTGGTGAAGTTGACGACGCCGTTCTCATCCGTGATTTGATAGCCCCGCAGGAACTCCTGCCCGCGAGTACTGTTCTGGACCACGTCGGAATAGAGTCCTCCCGCGTCGCAGTGCCAGATCTCGACGCGGGCGCCCGGCAGAGCACCACACCCGCTGTCGTTTGCCAGACTGACCGTCATTTTGATGGTCAGAAGGACGCCCGGTTTCACTGCGCCGGTCATGGGGTCGGACCGGATATCCGATCGATTCAGATTCTCCTCGACGAAGTAAGGACCCTCTGTTTGCGTAGGCGTGGCCAGACAAGTTGCAGCGTCTGCCTCGCTCAAACTTCCGGCGAGCACAGTTGCGCCCGCGGCGCCAACGAGTTTGATCGCACGGCGGCGGTCGATCAAGAGATCCCGGTCTCTCATCAAAACCCTCCTGCCGGTTGTGCGTGCGCCATCGCGCAAGAGTGAGATGCGCGCGTTCGTTAGCCGTTACAGTGATCTACCGCTATCACAGTTTCGGCAGTGGACACGGCTGCGCTTCGCTTGCCAGGAGGCGCACCCGGGAGCTGGCGGATCCAACGCGCGCGTCCGCTCCCCTCCCTGATAGCCGTGGCTCGCCAACGTGTAGATCGTGCGCGCGCGTTAGCAACCGGTCATTTCTCCGTTGCGGGCGTTTCTGCGCCACGAGGTAGCTAACAGGTGGACCACGCGGCGCAATACAGCGGCCGTCCACCACACGCGCAGTCAATCGTGTTCCGAATGCGAAGGACCGAGCGCCGCGAGTGCTCGACAACAATCTCTTTCGCCGCGGTGATTGCCAGTCAGGCAATCGGCCCTGCTCCATGAATGCCCCGAGGCCGAGCTCGAGGCGCTTCGAGGTCCCGCCGGGACGTCCTGGTCCGGCGCGGGACCAGGTGACCGCAGCACCAGAAAAATCCCTGCGGCCGCCGCCACACGCCTCAGCGGCTCGCAAACACCCCCATCCGCTCGTGCAGTTCCTAAGTGGTTGGCCCCATTCCCCAGGCTGATCTTGCGCGGTCCGTGGAAACTTGGCTTGAAATCCGAACGTCTTTATGGCAGGATGGCGACGATAACATAAAAGAGCTCTGATGTTTTCAAAGTTCAGGTGCTTGTTATGGACATCATCGGCGGACGAAGCTTCGTAGAAATCCCGGGGGACAGAACCCACGAGCTGCCACCCTTGCTCGTCCGCACTTCCGCCAATGTGAAGCGCCTCGACCGGGTGATGGGCATGGCGAACGAGATCATCGAGTCGGAGGATCTCATTGCTGACGCCGCTCGCAGCCAGGACACCGAGCTGGACGCCGACCGCCGCCGTATGGACCTTGCCATCAATCTCGTGGAACACTACCTCGGCTTCGTTACCGCGTGGCAGTGGGGCGACAGCATCGTCGAGTGGATCCGCCAGTGCGAGACTACCTTCGAATTGAAGGGCGCGCTACGGAACGTGTTGCGCCCGGACATCTGGCCTCACGCCGGACGCAGCAGCTTTGTCACCCTGCTCGAGGATAAAGCGATTGACACCGACGGGGTCGAGATCGATAAGGCCGTGGGCCTGCGCCTGACCTTCCGCCAGCCGCCTCCCATCGCCTGCTTCTCCGATCAGTTCCTGTTCCTGTTGAACACCACCATCGCCGCGAGTGCGTACCAGAAGTGGGCACACATGATGCCGGCCCCCATCTCTTCTCTGCCCCCGGAACGGTTTAGCTTTCAGATTTACAACGTATAGCCCGCCACGGGTTCCCCGCGCCTCACTGCGGGCCGGTGCGGTCGCGGCTCGGCATGAGCACTTCCGAGCCCCGCTGCGTCCTGGCGCGGCAAACTCACGAAGCGACCAGCCGGGGGCGGTGAAGGCTGAATCCGTCTTTTCGCGGCGCATAGGTTGACCACGCCTTCACCAGGAGTACACTTGTCAACGAATGAGCAGACTCTGAATCTCCTGGTGCCCGATGATCGGACGACGGCTGCTGCATTACGAAATCGTCGAGAAACTCGGGGAGGGTGGGATGGGTGTGGTCTACAAAGCCCGTGACACGCACCTGGATCGCTTCGTCGCTCTGAAGATCCTGCCTCCTGAACGAGTCGCCGACTCACACCGCAAACGCAGGTTCGTGCAAGAGGCGAAAGCCGCATCGGCGCTGAACCATCCGAACATAATCGCGATCCACGATATCTCATGCGATAAGGGCCATGATTTCATCGCCATGGAGTATGTCGCCGGCAAGGCGTTGGACCAGATCGTCCCCCGCCGGGGGATGCGAATCAGCGAGGCTCTGAAGAGCGCCGTTCAGATTGCCGACGGGCTGGCCCGAGCGCACGCGGCGGGGATCGTTCACCGCGACCTGAAGCCCGCCAACATCATGGTGGATGAGCACGGCCTGGTAAAGATCGTGGATTTCGGCGTGGCGAAGCTGATCGAGTGCAACATCGCTCAGAACGACCCGACAGCAACGATCGGCATGAAGACCGAAGAAGGGACGATCGTCGGTACGGTGAGCTACATGTCGCCTGAGCAGGCCGAGGGCAAGATTGTGGACGCACGCTCCGACATCTTCTCCTTCGGAGCTGTGCTGTACGAGATGGTGACAGGCCGGCGAGCGTTCGGGGGCGAGTCAGCACTCGCAGTGCTCACGGCGATTCTCCACGACGAACCGGCGCCGGTGCGCGAGCTGGCGCCGGATGTTCCGCCGGAACTCGAGAGAGTCATCGGACGGTGCCTGCGCAAGGACCCGGCCCGCCGCTTTCAAGGCGCAAAAGACCTCAAAGTCGCGCTCGAAGAAGTAAAAGAGGAGTCGGAGTCGGGTTCGCAGGCCCAGGCGCCAGTGCGGCGGCGCCGCCGCTTCCTGGCCCCGGCATGGGTCGGAGCGGCAGCGGCAGTGCTGGTAATCTCTTTCCTTTTCGCGAAGTTTTGGGTCGGGGCGCACAGACCGGCCAGGACGACCTTCAGCGCAGTGCCGATCACCAGTTACCCCGGCAAGGAGCTGTATCCGACATTCTCCCCGGACGGAACTCAAATCGCTTTCTCCTGGAACGGGGATCAGCAGGGCAATTTTGATATCTGGATCAAGGCAATCGGGCCGGGAGAGCCCTTCCGGTTGACGAAGGATGCAGCCAGAGATTATTCGCCGGCGTGGTCGCCCGATGGACGATTCATTGCGTTTCTTCGGCAACTATCTGTCGCAAAGGCCGCCGTCATCCTGGTTCCGGTGCTCGGCGGCTCCGAGCGGCAGTTGGCCGAAGTGCCCGCGCCTCCCCTGGCCGAAACGATTCGAGTTTCTTATCTGGCCTGGTCTCCCGACAGCAGGTGGCTGGTGCTACCGAATCGGAACTCGTCCGGAGATCCCTCTGCACTCTTCCTGTTGTCGACCGAAACGCTTGAACAGTCGAGACTGACGACGCCCCCCACTCAGGGGCCCGGCGATTTCGGGCCGGCTTTTTCTGCCCGCGGCGACACCTTGGTTTTCGTCCGAGCCGTGGCGCCCGTAATCAATGATCTTTATCTGCTGTCCCTCTCCCCCGACCACAGGCCCCTCGGCGACCCCAAGCGGCTCACCTTCGAAAACGCGTTTTCTCTGAGCCCGATGTGGACTCCCGGGGGGACGGAGATTGTCTTCTCATCCGGCAGTTTCAGCGACCGCGCATTGTGGACAATCAGTGTTGTGGGGAGGGCGGCCTCAAAGCCCCAGCGCCTCGAGGGCGTGGGCGAGGACGGCCACTCGCTGACCATCTCGCGCTCCGTTCAAGGCTCGACCAGGCTGGCGTACACGAGGGAGTCGAGTGACGTGAACATTTGGGCGATTGACGTGCCGGCCGCCGGCGTTGCCGGTGCCCCCAGGAAGCTGCTCGCGTCCACGAGGCGGGATTGGTTCCCCCACATATCTCCTGACGGAACGAAAACGGTCTTCATCTCGAATCGGGCGGGTGATACCGGTGAGGTTTGGATCTGCAATCGCGACGGCACGAGTCCTGTGCAGTTGACGTCGCTTAATTCCCGCATGACGATCTACCCGCGCTGGTCGCCTGACGGCACTCAGATCGCGTTCTCAGCCATCGTCGATGGCCAGAGCGATATCCTGACGGTCGGGGTGGGCGGAGGCCCGACGAAGAGACTGATTGCACACCCTAACACCGACGTGGCGCCGAGATGGTCGCGAGACGGGCGCTCGATCTACTTCTTCTCGACGCGCGCCGGACTGGTTCAGGTCTGGAAAGCGCCAGCCACGGGCGGGCAAGCGGTTCAGGTGACCAGGCACGGTGGATATGTAGCGGTCGAGTCGCCCGACGGCCGGTTTCTCTACTATGCAAAGAGCGACCAGATGCCGACATCGCTTTGGCGCGTGCCTGTTGACGGCGGCGAGGAGGTTCAGGTTCTGGAATCGCTCCGCAGCATGAGCAACTTCGATATCGCCGACGATGGCGTTTATTTCATTCCGGGCTCGAAATCAAGAACCGCCCCGGCCGTCATCCAGCGTCTCAATTTCAGCTCGGGCAAAATCACTACCGTGTCGACACTCGAAGGACAGCAGCTACTTTCTGGCGCAAAATTCGGTTTTTGGGCCGTCCAACCGCTCGCTCACGCTCGCGGCTCCGTTACAAGTCCTGCGCTACCAACGGCGTCTTTCTGAGCCACGACCGTTAGGGAGTGGTCTTCAGGCGAAAACGGCGCTTTTGCGCCGGAAAGTAGCTAGGTGCGGAACGGTCACTCTCCGGGCAGGGCCTGGATGCGCATAAGCTCCCGGTACGGCCGGGCGGCCCTGTGGAGTCACCGCTTGCTGGTGCGAGGGCCAGGTACACTCGGTTGATGGAACCGCGCCGGGCGATCCAGGGGAGATGGGAGCGAGCCGCGATGCGCCATTTTTTTGGTGCTCAATCAAGATGCTTTGCGAGCCCGGCCTCATGAAGCGCAGGGTTCGAGAGGGAGGGTGGCGGTGATTCGTGTTTGCCTATTGGCGCTTGTGGCGATGGCGGCGCGAGCGGAGAACTGGCCGTCGTTCCGCGGCGGGAGCGCCCGCGGCGTCGCCGAAAGCGAGAAGCTGCCCGTGAAGTGGAGCACATCGACGGGCGAGAACATCGCCTGGAAGACCGAGATCCCGGGTCTGGGCCATTCGAGTCCGGTCATCTGGGGGGACCGGATCTTTCTGACGACGGCCGTATCGGCGAACAGGAACATGGTGTTCGAGCGCGAGTTGAAGGGTCCGATCGACCGGCGGCAGGATCGCGCCAGGCAGGAGTTTCGCGTGCTCGGGATCGACAAGAAGTCGGGCCGGATCGTCTGGAACGAGCTGGCCGCCGCAGCGGAACCGCGGGTACTGCGGCACCCTCACAACTCCTACGCGTCTCCGACACCGGCCACCGACGGGAAGCGCCTGGTCGCGTCCTTCGGCTCCGAGGGCTTGTTCTGCTACACGCTCGACGGGAAGCTGGCCTGGAAGAAGGATCTCGGCGTGATCGACCAAGGCGCCTTCGATGTACCGGATTACCAGTGGGGCACGGCGGCGTCGCCGATCCTGTGGCGGGATACGGTGTTCCTCCAGATTGACATGCATCGCGGCTCATTTCTGGCGGCGTTCGATGCGAAAACGGGGAAAGAGCTGTGGCGGACGCCACGCGATTCGAAGCCGAGCTGGTCAACGCCAACCGTCGTGGAAGGGCCGTTACGGAACGAGTTGGTAGCGAACGGGGTGGAGCACGTGTGCGGCTACGACCCGAAGACGGGCAAAGAGCTGTGGCGGCTGAAAGGAACGTCGATGATCTCGGTGCCGACTCCGTTCACTGCGCACGGACTGATATACGTGTTCAGCGGCTACTTCCGGAACATCCGGCGCTCGTACGCGATCCGGCCCGGAGCCACGGGCGACATCACGGGGTCAAAGCAATGGATCGCGTGGATGACCGAGGAGGCGCCGTACCTTTCGACGCCGGTGATCGCGGGCGATTACCTCTACACGCTGTCGACTCGCGGTGTGCTCGCCGGCATCAACGCGAAGACGGGCGAGACGCTGTTCCAGCAGCGTCTAGGGCTGGGAACGGCCTTCTCCGCCTCGCTGGTAGCTGCCGGAGGCGTGGTGTACGGCGTCAATGAGCTGGGCGAGTTCTACATCTTTCGGGCCGGTCCGAAGTACGACGAGGCCGCCAGGGTAGAAATGGGTGAGACCGTCATGGCGACTCCGGCGGTTTCAGACTCGACACTGTTCGTGCGCGGCGCGAAGCACCTGTATGCGATCCGGGGGAAGTGAGGGAACGACGCTCACGATCGCGGGCAAAGCCCGGCGCGCGCGAAGATCGCAACCCGCTCGAGGGCTGATTTCGCCGCGCGATCCTACCGGCGCATGCGGGAGCGGATGCGCCGCGCCAGCTTCTCAATATCTTCGATCTTCTTGAGAGCCTCCAGCGAGAGCACGTGATAGTCGTTTTTCTCCATCTCCGATTTCAGATCCTCCGCGGTCGCGATTAGTTTCGAGAGGTCTTCCAGCGACTTTTGGTGTTCTTGCTTGAGGATCTCCTGCCGCTGCGACTTGCCGCTTGGCAGTCTCATGTCCGGCTGCTCCTCGCGTCGCGTTTGCGCGCCGAGTTGCAGCAGGTAACCGAGCAGGATGGCCAAACGCCGCGTCATGCTTCACTGTCATGATAGCCTCCACACCGCGCAGGGTTGGCGCGCGCGCGCAGGGCCGCTGTTATCATGAGCCTTTATGGAGCAGGTGAATGTGGGCATTGTCGGGCTCGGCAATGTGGGCATGGGTACGCTCCGTGTCCTGGCCGGGAACGCCAGCCAGATCGCCCTTAAGCTTGGCTTCGGGCTCAACGTTACGGCCGTCTGCAGCCGCACGGTCGAGTCGAAGCAGCTCCCGGCGGGACTCGACGGCGTCGCTCGCACAAACGACTGGCGGCAGCTCGTGGCGCGGCCGGACGTGCACATCGTCGTCGAGCTGGTGGGCGGCACCACGGTAGCGTCGGAGATCGTGAACGAGGCCATCCGTCAGGGCAAGTCCGTCGTCACCGCCAACAAGGAGCTGATGGCACTGTGCGGCGCCGAAATCTGGGACCGCGCGATCCGGGCCGGCATCAACCTCGCCATGGAGGCAAGCGTCGCCGGCGGCATCCCGATTCACGCGGTTTTGCGCGAGGGCATCTCGGGCGACCAGATCACCGACCTGTACGGCATACTGAACGGCACCAGTAATTTCATCCTGACGGAAATCGAGCGCCGCCGCGCGGATTTCGACAGCGTGCTCGCGGAGGCGCAGACCCTCGGCTATGCGGAAGCCGATCCCAGCGCCGATGTCGACGGACTCGACGCCCGCTCGAAACTCGCGATTCTCGCCGCGCTGGCTTTTGGCGAGAAGATCACGCCTTCCGACATCTATACCGAAGGCATCCGCCGCATCGCGCCGCTCGATTATCAGTATGCGCACCGTCTCGGCCATACCATCCGCCTGGTATGCGCGGCGCACCAGACGAGCGACGGCCTGATCCTGTCCGTCCGGCCGGCGCTGATCCCGCAATCGACCATCCTGGCGGGCGTCAAAGGCGCATATAATGCCATCTGGGTGCGCGGCAAGTTCGGAGCGGACACCTTCTATTACGGCCGCGGCGCCGGCCCGACGCCGACCGGCGTCGCGGTGACCAGCGATCTCATGCGCGTGGCGCGCGAGATTCGGTCCGGGAGTCCCGAGCGGGTTTCTCCGTTTGCGCACGAACGGCTCGGTGAGTACAAGCCGATTCCGGTCACCTTGCAAAAACGCCCATTCTACTTGCGATTCCGCGTGCAGGACCGGCCCGGCATTATCGC
>JACOTZ010000205.1 GCA_016178155.1 Acidobacteriota bacterium | reverse complement strand
GCTTCATAGGCGGAGTCGCGCTGCGGCACGGGGATATCGACTGCATTGAGAACCAACTGCAGCCGGCGATACTCGTCGCGGCAGGGATCGCACGATTCGAGATGGGAAGCCACGGCGCCCGTGTCCTCGGGCTCGCCATAGTAATGCAGAATCAACTGCTCCTCTGTCACGTGTGTCATACGGCCTGTCATACGGGTGTCACCAGCGGCTGTAGAGCGTTGCGCAGCTTGCGGACCGCTCGAAAAATGCTGTTCTTGGTCGCGCTCTCCGCCAGGTCGAGCGTGGCGCCGATCTCCTCGATCGAGAGACCTTCGAAATGACGCATGACGAAGGCGGCGCGCTCTTGCTCGGTCAGGTCGGCGAGGGCGGAATCGAGCCGGTCTCGAATCTGGCGGCTGAAGTACGCCCGGTCCGGCGTGGGCTCGGGATGCTCGAGCGTCTCGAACAACCCGGGCTGGCCAGGCTCCGGATCGATTTGTCGGACCTGGTGGCGGCGTTTCGAGCGCATGAGATCCAGCGCGTAATTGGCCGCGATCCGGTAGAGCCATGTGCTGAAGCTGGAGCGCGACTGATAGCTTGCGATCTGCCGGTACGCCCTCAGGAAGGTCTCCTGGACCACGTCCTCCGCATCAAATTCGTTTCCCGTCATGCGATAGGCCAACCGGAAGACACTGCGGCCGTGGCGATCCACGAGGCACCGAAAGCTGTCGCGATCACCGGCCTGAGCCCGCGCGATGGCGGCTGCGTCGCCGTCTTCCATCTGTCCTTTAGACTGTGAAACTTTTCTGCGGTTAGTTGCGCCGGGCGTTTCCAGCTCAGAGATCTGAGCCGTTGCGCGGACCCTGTCGGTAAGGGGTGACGGGTAGGCCCGTTGCCGTAATGAGATTGTGCAGCGGAGCACGCTTGCGGCGGTCTTGGCGCGCAGCGCCTGAAGAGGCCGCCGCGCGTCAGGGCGTCGGGCGCGACGGCTGCGGAGGTAAGCGTCAGCGGCTGCTGCCGGCAGCGCGGGCCCGGGTCACGTCCAACTGCGCTGCGGCCGCCGCGGCAGCAGCGTGCGGTGTCTTCCGACAGGGCAAGGCGGCATAATCGATCGTCTCGCCTGTGCGGCTGATGGCCTGCAAGTACAGGGTATCGCCGTCGATTTCACAGAGCACGAATGCGCGGTCCTCGTCGAAGCCGCGGGCGGTGAGATTACTTTTGTTGATGCCTCCGCGCCGCAGCTTGCCGGATGATCCCATGATGACGTGGTAGATACCGCTTTGCGGCTTCATCCGCTCATAGAAATGCTCGTGCCCGGCAAAGACGAAGCTTACTCCATATGGCACAAACAAGGGCTCGAGCACCTTACGCAACTCGAGGTTTGGACCGTGTCTCCGACCGGAAGAATAGAGCGGATGGTGGAAAAACACGATTTTCCACTTGCTATGGGACTCGGTTAGCGCTTTTTCCACCCACTTGAACTGGTCCTGGTCCATGTAGTTGCTGTCCAGCGCGAAGAAGCGGATGTCCGCTTTGGGTCGAAACGTGTAGTAGCGCTCCCCGTTCATGTTGAACAGCTTGTACATGCGTTGCTCGGCGTCATCGTGGTTCCCGAGCGCAGCGTAGAATTTGACGCCCCGTTCCATGAGCGTCTTGTAAGGCGCTTCGAACTTCTTCTGGAAGTCGCGAGGGGCTTCGCCACCGTACATGTTATCGCCGAGCATGATCGCGAGTTCGAACGGAAATATCCGTTGACAGCTCGCCGCCTGCTGCGCGATTTCGTACTGTTCGCGTCCGCCGGTCCCGGTATCTCCGAATACGGCGAACTTGAACGAGCCGGGTTTGCAGGGGAGGCGAATCTCGACGGCGCCGGCCAGGAAGGCCGTCGCCAGCAGCATCACCGCGACGCGGTGGATCATCACCGTCACATGGCGGAGTTTCATTGCGGCACCACCTCCGGCAGATAATCGACGATCAGATTAGCTTCTGTATCCAGCAACACCAGATTGCGGCCTACGAACCGGTATTCGAGCTCCTGAGGAAGCTTCGGCAGCTTGAACAGCAGAGTGGGCGGCACAGTCGACAATGGTGCGCTCTTCGGGTACGTGGCATTAACAGCAACTTTCAGACCGGGGTGAGCCGATTGCTCGTCGTACCTCGGGTTGCCGTCCTTCACTGTGGCCTTCGCGCTCTTACCGCCGGCGCCCGTGAACTCGCTCTTGAGGACCCGTTCGAAATACGGTTGCACCGCGGGTTTGAAAAGATCGCCCTGCCTGGCATCCGGACGGCTGGCCTTGATGAGCCGGCCGAGTGCCTGTTCATGGGCGAGGATTTTGGCGGGTTCCGTTTTTTCTTTCAGCTCAGGCACTTTGCTCTGCAGCCGACGGTGTAGCTCAACGTATTCCTTCACCCTGCCATCGAACTGCTCCAGCGGACCGATGGTCCGGCTTCTGGATGCTTGCCGGTTGATAGCGCAGCCCGCGACCAGCAACAGTGCGGGGGCGGTGATCAGGAATTTGCGCATAACACTCCTCATTTGTGAGGACCATTACTATGGCGCGAATGTTTTCGGTTTACCGTTAGAGCGAAACGTTGCAGATCGGAGCTTGTGCTACAATCCGCTTTCTCTGGAGGAGGACACGGTGAAGCGCCTGTTTTGTCTCACTCTGCTGGCGGCGGGAGCCCCGGCTGAAGTTAAGGTCCTGCAGAATTTCACGCTGATTGATGGCAGCGGGCGCCCACCGGTCGCAAACGCGGCGCTGGTTGTCCGCGACGGGCGGATCGAATATGCCGGCCCACAGTCGGGGATCAAAGCGCCGTCGGGCGCTCAGACCATCGATCTGGCGGGCAAGTACGTGATCCCGGGCATCATCAACCTGCACGGACACATCGGGAACGTCGTCGGGCTCAAGCAGGACCCGGCTAACTATACGCGCCGGAACGTCGAGAGCAACCTCAGAACGTATGCGTCCTACGGTGTAACGACGGTAGTAAGCCTGGGCGCCGATCAGCCGCTGGTGTTTGACATCCGCCGTGAGCAGCGCTCCAGCCGGCCGCAGTACACGCGCGTTTTCACCGCCTATCGCGGATTCACCGGTAAGGCAGGGTATCCGACCAGCGCACCCGGTATGAAGGGCGTGCCGTTTGAAGTCGGATCGGTCCAAGACGTCGCCAAAGCCATCGACGAATTGGCGAGCAAGAAAGTGGACATCGTCAAGATCTGGGTTGACGACCACTTCGGAAAAGAAAAGAAGATTCCGCTGGACCTGTCGAAGGCGATCATCCAGCGCGCGCACAATAACGGGCTGAAGGTCGGGGCGCACATTTTCTATCTGCAGGATGCGAGGGACCTGGTCGAGGCGGGCCTGAACGCGCTGATGCACAGTGTCCGCGACAAACCGGTCGACGACGCGCTCATCGCGTCCATGAAGAAGCATGGAGCCTGGCAGGGGGCGGCCACGCTGACCCGCGAGCTGTCTTCATTCGCCTACGCGAGGACTCCCGCCTTTCTGGACGATCCCTTTTTTCTCAAGTTCGCGCCGGCGGATGCAGTGAAGACGCTCAAGACGCCGGGGCAGAAGGCCGTGGGCTCCGACCCCCGGTTCGAGGCGGCGCTCAAAGTGGCACAGCGCAACCTGAAGCGTCTGGTCGACGCCGGAGTGAAATATGGGTTCGGCACCGATACTGGTCCGCCGGCGCGGTTCCCCGGTTTTTTCGAGCATCTCGAGATGGAGTTGATGGCGCAGGCCGGCCTCACGCCAGCCCAGATCCTTCAGGCGGCGACAAAGAACTCGGCGGAGTTTCTGGGCGCGAAAGACCTGGGGACGCTCGAGAAGGGCAAGTGGGCGGACCTGATCGTGCTCGGCAAAAACCCGCTCGCGGACATTCGCAATACGCGCAGCCTGGAGTGGGTGATGATCGCGGGGAACCGCCTGAAGTGACGGCTCCGGCTGGATAGATCCAGAGAAAGGCGCCGGCGCCCACGATCCGAGACGCCGGCGAAGGACGCGAGCTTGTGCCGGTTACCGAAAGTTCTCCACAAGAACCAGATCACCAAGCCGGTTCTCGATGGCCGAGTACAGAAGAAAGCTTTCGTCGGGCGCCAGGCTCAGGCCGGTCCCGGGGATTCCGTGCAGTTTGGCAATGCGCTCGACGCTGGCGGTTCCGTAGCCCCAAGTACAGGCCGGTGCGACCGGCGGTGAAGTTCTCCGGCCGCTGCTGATAGCGTAAAGGCACGGGCAGGAGCACTTCGGGCCCGCCGTCCACCGGCACGCTCCAGATGTCGCCCGCCTGCTCCGCTTTCCCGTAGCGGATGTTCACCTCTGGCTTTTGAACTAAGTCCTTAAATCTCATTCGTTTGACTGCGGTTTTGCACCCAAAAGTGTAGACAGGCAATATTAGCAATAATGTGCTTGTATTTCGGATTGTTTTGCCTCATTATGTGGACATG
>JACOTZ010000304.1 GCA_016178155.1 Acidobacteriota bacterium | reverse complement strand
CGATACCGCCCGGGATTGGGGGCCCGGTTCGCGACGCAGTGCAGAGAAGCGTGCACGCGCACGCCAGGGCGCAGTTCGCCGAAGAGGTTTTCCCGCGCGGCGCGCGTCACGATCTCACTAATCGTAAAGTCCTCCCGCTGCGGGTTTTCTCTGTGGAGGAGGGCGGTAGCGATGAAGACTTCATCGGCCACTTTGATATCGACGGCGGTGCCATTGAGAGGAGCCATTTTGTTTTGCTTTCTTGGACAACAATGTATACCAAGACGACTCTCATGTCAATGGCAAGTCGTGCGAACACCGAAGCGTGAGCAAGCAGCCAGCGCTCGCTGCGGATTCTCATAATGCAGTAACCCGCTCGTTGAAAGTCACGAGACGGCATCGACAAGCGGGCTTGCATCACGGCTCCGTGCCCCGCACGACGCGGAGCAGTTCAGAACTTATAGTGCAGTCCGAACTGGATAATGCGTGCCTGGTTGCCGTCGATGAGGCCGGTGATCCGGCCGAAAGCGTTATTGCCGCGGCTCAGGTTCGGCAGGGCGAAATTGTATTGCCGCGGCTCAGGTTCGGCAGGGCGAAATTGGCGTGATTGATGAAATTCAGCATCTCGCAGCGGAACTGAAGGCCGTGGACGTCGGCGATGCGGAAATCTTTGAGGATCGAGAGGTCCATAATGACCGCTCCGGGCCCGAAGCCGGCGGTGCGGCCGGCGTTGCCGAACGTGTACTGCGCGGATTGGGCGAAGGCATTGGTGTCGAACCATCGCTCCACTTTTTCCGCCTTGGGCCGGCCGCCCGGCAGCTTCGGATCGCCGACGACATTGGGCCGCTGCGACGGTGAGAACCCATTGGTCCGGTTCACCTGCTCGATGACTCCATAGGGCAGGCCGCTGCGAAATTCGGCGATGTAGCCGAGCGACCATCCGCCGAGCACGTGATGGAAGGTACCCGGGAGGTCGAGGGCCTTGCCGCGGCCCACGGGCAACTCGTAGACCGAGCTCCAGATGAAGCGGTGTGAAACGTGCCAACCGGCCAGCCCGCGGTCCTGCCTGCGGTCGTATACGTTCATGTATCCGTTGCCCGCCGATCCGCCGGGCTCGTTCCGCGACTCGGCATCGTCGATGAGCCGGCTCCAGGTGTAGTTTGCATTGAAGTGCAGCCCGTGCGAGTAGCGTTTCTCGAGCTTCAGGTTGACGCCGTGATAGTTGGAGTTGCCGATCGCGGGCGCCAGCACCACGACATTGCTGAATTGCGGGTAGGGCCTGCGCACCTGCGCGTTGCCGGGACCCATCAGCTCGGGCCGCACCTGGTTGAGCGTCAGCGAGGACGGCGCCGGCAGCTTGTGGCCGAGGGTCGCCAGGTAGCCGATCTCGAGCGCCATGTTGCCGGCGATCTGGTGCTCGATGTTGAAATTGAAAGTCTCGAGATAGCCATTGCGGCGGTTGCCCGGCTCGAAGAACTCGATCGAGGTGAAGGGCCGCCCCCCGACGGGCACGGCGCCGAAGCCGGGTGTAAGGTCGGACTCGCGGGGCACGGGGAAGGCGGGCAAGCCGTCTCGCAGCAGGAGCGCGGGCGTAAGGCCATTATCGGGGGAGATCAGATCGCCGTTGACGCTGAACCCGATGTTGGCGACTATGGGCGTCGCCTGGTCGTACTGGCCGGTATAGATCAGCGCACCGCCTCCGCGTATGACCCAGCGCTCGGCGGCGCGCCAGGCAAAGCCGAGCCGGGGGCCGAAATTGTTCTTGTCGAAATTATGAGCGTACCGGCTCAACCCGTTGCGCCCCGAGAAGAGGATAATCCCGGGCGTTCCGGATACGGGGTTGATCGCCTCGCGGTCGAAGGAATTCTGCCGATTGCCGACGGCTTCCCAGCGCGGCTGGTCGAGATCGTAGCGCAATCCCAGGTTCAGCGTCACCCGGGGCGTGACCTTCCAGTCGTCCTGCACGAAAGCGCCCCAGGTGTCGGCGCGGCTGCGCACCAGGTCCGCGGTCTCCACGCGCCCTCTCTGCGCCCACCCCAACAGCAGCGCGGCCAGGGCGTGGCCGGTGGCGGTGTTGTTGAAGCTGAACTCTCCGCCCGGGCGATTCTGGTTCACGTCGTCGTTGGCGTTGTAACGGTATTCGAAGCCGGCTTTGATGCTGTGGCTGCCGCGGATGTGGGTGATGTAGTTGGCGTATTGGTCGGAGCGAATGGGCGTCTGCAGGCGCAGGTGATTCGAGCCGCCGCCAATCCCGGCATAGCCCGACAGGATGACGCGCGGAAAATCTTCCGGGTTCACGCCGCGGATTCCCAGTTTGCCCGCCAGCCCCGTGCCGGTGCCGCCGACGCGGTTGATGAACACCCGCCGCGAGTAGGCCCAGCGAAATTCATTGATAGTAGCCGGCCCCAGGTTGTGAAACCAGGTGGCCGAGGCGTTGTAGTACGAGTTGTTGCGGATGCGGTGTTCCTGGTCAGTGCCGGGCGTCGCATAGACGGGGCTGTTGAAGTTCCTGCCGGTATTCACGAGCAGGCGCCCGTAGACGCGGTCCTTCTCTGTGAACATGTGGTCGACGCGCGCGACGTGGGTGTTGACCGGGTTTTCGTCTTCCCGGTTGGTGCGGAAATTGCTGCTCCCCGAGGGACGCCCGGGGACGTTCGGAGCGGGATAGAACGCTGCGAGCGCCAACCCGATCGGGTCGAGGCGGCCGGCAGGAATGATGTTGCCGGGGAAGGGAGGCCGGCCGGCGGCCGCGGGATCGCGAATGACGGTGCGGCTGCCGGAAAAGTCGCCGCGCGTTTCAGCCGGCGTGGGAATGTTCTGGATGATAGTCGCGGCGCTTTTCACGCGGCGGCCCTCATAGTTATAGAAGAAGTGCGTCCGGTCTTTCCGGATCGGGCCTCCGAGGCTGGCGCCGAGCAGGTTATACCGAAGTTTTGCCTTATCGGCTGCGAAGAAGGTGCGCGCGTCGAGAGCATCGTTGCGCAGGTACTCATATACCGAACCGTGAAAGGCGTTGGTGCCGGACTTGGTGGTCATCTGCACGACGCCTCCGCCGGTGCGCCCCAGCTCGGCCGCGTAGTTGCTGACGTTGACCTTGAATTCCTGGAGCGATTCGACGGGCGGATCGAACGAGAGCGTCTGCACTCCGAGGGTGACATTCTGCGCGGTGCCGCCATCGATGAGCCACATGGCGTTATCGCCGCGGCCGCCGGCCATGGAGAACTGCGATCCGGTTCCGTTCTGCACCACAAAACCAGTCAGGCGGGCGAGCTGAGCGGCGCGGCGGTTGATCAGGGGCATGTTGACGATGGTCCGGTTCTCCACGACGGCGCCCACGGTCGAGGATTCGGTCTGCAGCAAGGGCGCGGTCGCTTCCACCGAAATGCTCTCCGTGACCGCGCCCAGCTCCATGGCGAAGTCGATGCGCGCGGGGGTGCCGGTCTCGAGGACAATTCCCGTCCGCTGATACGTCTTGAATCCCTGTTTCTCCGCCTCGAAGCGATAGCGTCCGGGCTTCAGCAGGGGGATGGTGTAAGTTCCCGCATCGCGGCAGCAGCACAGGACCGCTCAGCGCGAAGCCGTAGGTATTTTGCTTTCGCTCCGGTTTCCAACGGCCGTTACGGTTACTGAAAAAGCCGTTCGCGTTGAGATTGTCGTTGCGATGGAACCAATACAGCGAGCCGTGCGGCTGGTTGCTGCCCGACTTCGTGGATACGTTCACGAAGGCAGCGCCGGAGTGGCCGTACTCGGCATCATAGGCGTTGGTTTGCACGCGCATCTCCTCGACCGAGTCGGGCGAGGGTGAGAATGCAACCGTATCCAAGCGCATGTTGGGGATGCTGTCCAGCAGGAACTCGGAGCGCGACTCGGAGCCGCTCGAGGAGAAGTCCGAGGGCCCGAACGTGTCCCAGGGATTAATGGCCGTTGGCGAGCCGGTATATTGAATCCCCGGCGAGAGCACGAGGAACACGTATGGGTTGCGGCCAATCAGCGGCAGCTCGTTGATCACCTGGCGGTTCACCGCCGGCCCACCGATGCCGATTCCGTGCGCAACTGCGTGACTTCCGCCGAAACGGTGACAGACTCGCTGATCTGTCCCAGCTCGAGAGTGGCGTCGAGAGTGATGGTCTCGCCCGTCAGGAGCTGGATGCGCTCGCGAACGAACCGCTTGAAGCCGGGTTGCTCGATCTCCATGCGGTACAGGCCGTGATCGAGCAAGTTGAAGCGGTAAAGGCCGCCGGCTCCGGTTTTCTCCTGCCGCGAGACGCCGGTGTTTATGCTCTGAATTCTTACGACCGCGCCCTCGATGGCGGCACCCGAGGTGTCACGAACGATGCCTGTGAGATTGCTCTTGTTGACCTGGGCGTTCGCACAAAACACCCACCCCGCGACTATCGCGAGCGTTCCGTAGTATTTCATTGCCCCCCCGTTATGGGCCTTGAGACAGCAAGGGACCCCGCAAAGCCTTGCAGAGGGTAGTAATGCCACTAAATGCGTCGCGTGTCAATCCCGTGGTTATGGGAGCTGTGCGCAAGCCAAGCTGTCTGTAATGTAATGGCTCTTTGCGGTGAAGCGTTAACCACGGCACTACCGGATCGCGGCGAAGGCAGCGGGCTGGAAACTCACCCGCAGTCGGAGTTACTTTCCGGCACGAAAGCCACTCTCTTTTAGCGGTCACGGCTTTGTGAGGTTGGTCTAACCGCAGGCCGGCCAGCGGTCGATTCGGGCGTTTCGGCCGTGGTTGGTCCCAGAAGGCAAGGGAGCCGGAGGGAGCCGGGCAACGGGCACCTCGAGCGGGTTCCCCGGCGGCTATACTAGGAGAGCGCATGCTCTTTTCCGTCGACGCTCACGCGATCGGAAGGCAGCTCACGGGGAACGAAGTCTACATCCGCAATCTTCTGCGCGGTTTTGCGGCTCTGGACCAGGACGCCGGGTTCCTCGCCTATGTGTGCCCGAACTGCGCCGACGGGGTGCCTGAGCGCTTTCAGAAGCGCACGATCTCGGAGCATTCCTTCCTGCGCCTTGGCGTCGACCTCACGCGCCAGCTCCGGCGGGACCGGCCGGATCTCGTGCATGTCCAATACACGGCGCCGCTCGGCTGTCCGGTACCCGTGGTGGTCAGCATCCACGACGTGAGCTTTATCGAGCATCCCGAGTACTTCTCCTGGGCGCGATCGACCCAGCTCCGCATGACGGTGCGGCGCACAGCGCAGGCCGCGGCCAGGGTGGTGACCCCGAGCGAA
>JACOTZ010000303.1 GCA_016178155.1 Acidobacteriota bacterium | reverse complement strand
GCGCGAGGTCGACGCCCGGGGCGGCGGCGATGCAATAGCGTGCCATGCCCCAGCCGGTGACGACGTTGTCTTCGATGACGACATCGGCCGACGGATCCACGCGCTCGGCCTTGCGGGCGAGGTAAATGCCCGAGCGCAGGAAATCGGGTTCGCCGGGCAGATGGAAGCAGCCGAATGCGGGCCGGTCGTTGCAGCGCGCGAGGTTCAGGTTGAGCAGCCGGTTGTCCCGAATGGTATGCCCGCGGCCGACCACGAAGATGCCGCCAAACTTGGAGCCGTCGATGACGTTCGCGATGATGCGGATGCCGCGGGACTGCATCTCGGGATTGGTGTTGTTCAGCGCGATGCCGAAGTTGCCGTAGGCGTAGTCTTCGGCACGGCCGCGATTGACGCAGGTGTTGCCGCGGACTTCGCCGTCGTGGAAGCCGTCGAGGTCGATGCATTTGCCGTTCACCTCGAAGAAGCGGTTGCCGCTGTAGCTGGATGCGCCGACGTTGCCGGCAGTGTCGATCGCGACCGGCGTGGCGAGGTTCTCGACATCGACTTCGGCAACAGGGTAGCCGATGCGGCGGCCGCGGTTGCCGGCGACCGTGACCCGGGTGGCGTGGCCGACCTGGATGGCGTCGCGGCCGATTTCGCGGAACGTATTTCCGGCTATGCGGCCCGGGCCGTTGCGGGGGGACTCCCGGCGGGAGTGGGTCCAGATGCCGTTGCCGCGGACGCGCTCCAAAGTGCACCCGGCGACTTCGAAATCGTGCGTGCCGTTTTCGAGCAGGATTCCCCCGGTCGAGTTATTACGGCCGCGCGGGTTGCGCGATCCGCTCTCGCGGATTGCAACGCGGCGGATGACGACGCCGTGCGCGGCGTTGATGAGGATGGCGAAACCGGCGATGTCTGCAAAACGGAGATCCTCGATGGTTACGCCCTGAGAGTTCTCAAACAGCAGACCGTTCGCCCGGAAGGTTTCCGCGAAGGTGCGGTCAAAGGGTGGCAGGTCGCGACGCTGCTCGAGGCGGGCGCGGTTGCCTTCGATGGTGATCCCCGTGATGCGGACGTTACGGCAGCCGTAGCAGGCGATGGCGGCACGCCCGGCAAAGTTGTCACCGAGCCGGAGGACGGCGCCGCGGCCGCGGATGTGAAGGTTTTCCGCTCCGCTGGGCAGGTGCAGCGTGGAGGTCAGGGTGAACGTACGGGCGGGGATCTGAGCCACGCCGCTGCGTTTTGCGAAGAGCGACTCAAGCACCTGGCCGGGAGCAAGCGCAGGGCCGGCGAGCAACGCCGCGGCAGCCAGCATCGGCAGTAGTCCTACCACATCTGGTAATAGCCGTCGCGGGAGACGACCTCCACCGCGGTGTCGAACAAGCCTGAAAGCACGCGCGGGGCCAGCATCTGCTGCTTGGGTCCATCGCCGTGCACGCGGCCATGCTTGAGCAGGACGATGCGCTCGACCTCGGGAATGATGTCGGGCAGGTGGTGCGTGACCAGGATCATGCTGGTTCCGGCCTGGGCGATCTTGCGGAGCATCTCGTGCAGCTCATGAGTGGCGCGGAGGTCGAGGCTGTTGGTGGGCTCATCGAGGACCAGCGCTTTGGGGTCGTGAACGAGGGCGCGGGCGATGACGATGCGGCGAACCTCTCCCGAAGACATTTCATTCATGCGGCGGGAGGCGAGGTGCGAGGCTTCGAGCAGGTCGAGCACACCGGCGGCCCGAGACTCCATCGCCGATGTGACGTGGTGGTTCGGCCAGATGCCGACACTTGAGAAGAAGCCGGAGAGCACGGTTTCGATGCCGCTGTAGAACGGCCTGGCGCAGGCGTCAAGCAGGTCGTTGGTGACGATGCCGAGCAGGGGCCGGAGCTCGAAGACATTCCAGACCTCGCGGCCGAGGATGCGCATCGACCCCCCGAGGCGGGGGTAGCACTCGCGGGTAATGGTTTTGATGAGAGTGGATTTGCCGGAGCCGTTGGGGCCGAGGATCGCGACGTGCTCGCCCGTGTGAATCGTGAGATGCAGGCGGTCAAGGGCGGTGTGCTCGCCGCGGCAGACGGTGACGTTGGCGTAGTCGATCAGGGGAACGGCCCGCGGGCGTGCGTCGGGGACGGCCGCCGGGGCTCTTGGGAGCGCCAAGCAGACAGTGTAGCAGGGGTAGCGATCAGCGGCTAACCTCGGGGGTGGGCGTGCGACATACAGGGGAGGATCTGGTGTTCTTCTTTTTTTGCAGGTATAATCCGAACGTATGCAGACGTTCGGATGGGAGGCCCATTGCCAGACTCTCTCAGCACCCTCGAACAGCAACGCTCCGACATCTTGGCGCGGATTCTGCAGCTCGGCGATTTTCGTAGCGGCTCCATCACCGCCATCGAAGGACGGTGCGGAAAGGCCAATTGCCGTTGTCATC
>JACOTZ010000204.1 GCA_016178155.1 Acidobacteriota bacterium | reverse complement strand
CGCGTGACCACGGGCCCGTCGGGGACATCTTCGGAATAGACCCAGGCCGCCAGCGTGAAGCGATCTTCAATGTCGAATTGCGCGGCCTCCGGCGCGGCGATGTACGCTTTGCCGTCCAAGGACACCGCTCGCCCGATTCGTCCGGCCGCGAAGTCCAGCGTCCCGTAGGCCTTGCCTTCGGCTCCGGATTCGAATGTGAACGCCGCATTCAGTCTGGGCGCCGGCGACCACCAGACCGGCGCCGAGTGCGCCAACGACTTCTGCCAGGCCCGTTGTCCCTCGCGGATGACCAGCTCGCGGCTGTCGATCAACTCCCGCACATCGGCGATACGCCCCTCGAGGTTCCGGAGTTGCTCCCCTTGCTCGCGCGTGGGCGCCGCCACCAGCGGCGGCGAGTTGCCGTACTTCATCGCGCGCCCGTTCTCCGGGACGTTATTGAAGTACGCGAAGATCTGGTAGAACTCTTTCTGCGTGAACGGATCGTATTTGTGATTGTGGCAGCGCGCGCAGCCGAGCGTCAGGCCGAGAAACACCGTCGAGGTAGTCTCCACGCGATCCACCACATACTCGACTGCGTACTCTTCGGGAATGATCCCGTCTTCGGTGTTCGCCCTGTGATTGCGATTGAAGCCGGTCGCGATCTTCTGGTCGAGGCGGGCGTTTGGCAGCAAGTCGCCCGCGATCTGCTCGAGCACAAACTGGCTGTACGGCTGGTTGCGGTTGAATGCGCCTATCAACCAGTCGCGCCAACGCCACATGTTGCGCTCGCCGTCGAACTGATAGCCATTGGTGTCGGCGTAACGCGCCGCTTCGAGCCAGCGGATCGCCATCCGCTCGCCGTAACGCGGCGAGGCGAGAAGGCGGTCGACCAGCTTCTCGTAGGCGTTCGGAGATTTGTCCGCGAGGAACGCTTCCACCTCGGCCGGCGCCGGCGGCAGGCCCGTCAGGTCGAGGGACACCCGGCGGATGAGCGTTTCGCGCGAAACCTCGGACAGCGGCCGCAGTCCCTCAGCCTCGATCCGCGCCAGAACCAGCCGATCAATCGGATTACGCGGCCATTTGACGTTCTTCACGGGCGGCAGCGAAGGCCGGCCCGGCGGGAGGAAGGACCAATGCTTGTCCCATTTAGCGCCCTGCGCAATCCAGGAGCGCAGCGTCTCGATTTCTCTCTCCGTTAAGCTCAAGCCCGAGCGCGCAGGAGGCATGCGGAGGGCCGGCTTCGCCGCCGTGATGCGCCGGATCAGCTCGCTGTGCTCGGCATCGCCCTCCACGATGGCGCGCTTCCCGCCGCCCAGCAGCGCTTTTGCAGTTTCTTCGCGGTCGAGCCGGAACGGCACATTCTTGGCGGCCGCGTCCGGACCGTGACAGGTGAAGCATTTGTCCGACAAAATGGGCCGAACGTCACGGTTGAATTCGACCGGAGCGGCAGCGAGGAGCAGTGCCACAACAGGCAGCATCCTTCGATTTTAGCGGGAACGGTGAGCGCGTTGCACGCCGGTTCCAGTTGCGACAGTTGCGAGGCGCGCTACAGCTCGAGCTTCCCCCGGTAGACCATTTTTTTCAGGCCGAACTTCGATTTGACCTCCAGCGGGCCGGCGACGCTCTCGAAGCTCACGTCCTTATCTTCAAGCGTGATCGGGTCCCGGCGGGGGAACAGGAACGCGACGACCGGACCGGCCGGTCCCGAGATCAGCTCGACCTGCGCCGGCGCAATCGGGTCCTTGCCTTTGCGCTTGAGCGAAGTCGTCTGTTTGAGCCGCTGCTGGATCTGTTGCAGACGCGCGCGATCGGGGAGCGACCGCTCGCCTCGTTCGCGGCCGCCGAAGAGGGGGAGCCCGGCCACCGTAATGATATAGAACTGCTTCGCCAACTCCACCAGTTTTGGCGCTTTGGGGTCTTCGACCCGAACGGCAGCCTCTCGTAGCGGCTCGGCACTTTCCCAACGGATGGTCACGCGCGGCGCTGGAGGCGGGCCCTGAGCGCCGGGCCCGCCGCCCGACGCTGCCATGCCGCCACCGCCTGCCTCGCTCCCCATTCCGCCACCGCCCATCCCGCCGCCGCCGGGCACGCGCGGGCCGCCCGAGCTTGCGTCGAAGCCGCCCATCCCGCGGCGGCCGCCGCGGCCCCCGCCGCCTGAAAGTCCAGGCGACTGGCCGCTGAAATTCACCGATGCGCTTCTCGCCCAGGGTGAATTCGCCAGCAGCTTCCTGACCTCTTTTTCGTTCCAGTCCGAGGGCTGCTTCTGCTCCCAGAAGTCCGCGGCCAGCAGCGGGGCGGCCGCCACCACGGTAAGCAAGACGTACTCTCTCATTGCGGCCCAAAATACCACAAAACAATGCGCGCCGGTAATGTGGTGTCCCGGCTTATCTTTGACGACAGTCGCGGCTCACAATGAGCAATTCCCAGCCGCGGAATGAACACTTCCGAGATGGTATGAGAAGGCCGGCCTCCCGGACGGGATGCGGCAAGCTCCCAGTAAGCGCACTCGATCAGGTGCAAGAAAGGAGACCGGCTATGAAAAAGCATAACGCTGCGAGGAAGAAGCAAGTGAAGAAGGACCCCAAGGCGCTGACCAAAACGAAGCGAACCCAGATCCGGGCCAAGGCCGCAGAACAGAGGCTGACCATCGGGTTAGACCTCGACGATCGCACCACGCGCTACTGCATTTTAGATGCAGGAGGCGAGGTGGTGAGTGAAGGAGAGTTGGCGACGACGAAGACCGGATTGAATTCGTCATTGGAAAAGATGCCGTCGAGCCGGGTGGCGCTGGAAGTGGGGACACAAGTTGGCGCGCTTAGTGCGGGTGGACCCGCAGCTGTTGTCACCGATTCGGCACCGCGGGGAGCAAGCGCAAGCGGATCTGGCGGTGATCCGGGCGCGCGCCGCGCACGTTCGCGTTAGCAAGCGGGATTCGGGACGGCACATGCGGATGAGGCAATGTCCGCCCTCGCGGCCGAATTTGCCCGGGAACCCTACGGCGGTACCGCGAGATTGAACCAGCGGCCGCCCGGCTCGCTGAGGAGACGGTATGGCAATCGGCCCGTGGAACGGCTGCGCGCCCGCCATGAGCAATGCGAGTGCGCCGCGGCGAATCCGCATATAATACCGACCATGACCACCCGTCGTACGTTCGCCGGTATGCTTGGCGCCGCCGCATACACCGCGGTCCCGGCCGCCGCCAAACGCCCGCTTGAACCCTGGACGCCCGGGATCAAGATCTCGCTGCAGATACCCACGGAGTTCACGGATGACGATCTGAAGTTCGCCGCGCAGATCGGGGTTCAATACGTCAGCATTCCAACGCGCGGGGGCACCCACGAAGTCTTCTCCCGCTTCAAGCAGCGCGTCGAGGCCGCCCATCTCAAAGTGGCCAACATCGGCAACTCGAGCGTACACAACATGCCCGAGGTCACGCTCAACCTGCCCGGCCGGGACAAGAAGATCGAAGAGTACAAGCAGTACCTGCGGGATCTCGCCCGGGCCGGCATCTACTACACCACTTACGCCCACATGGGGAACGGCATCTGGAGTTCGGAGCGGGAAAGCACGCGGGGCGGCGCTTCCGCCCGGGCCTTCAAGCTCGAGACGGCCAAAGGCTACTGGGCCGGCGTGGTCTTCGAGCCTCCGCTCTCGCACGGCCGCAAATACTCCAAGGAAGAGCTCTGGGAGAACTACACGTATTTCATCAGGCAGGTAGTGCCCGTGGCCGAGGAAGTGGGGGTGCGCATCGGCATCCACCCTGACGACCCGCCGGTGCCCGAGCTCGGCGGCATCCCGCGGCACATGTTCGGCACTTACGACGGCTACGTGCGCGCGCTCGAGATCGCCAACAGCCCGAATGTCGGTGTCTGCCTCTGCTGCGGCACCTGGATGGAAGGCGGCAGGCACACCGGCCGGGACGTGTCCGAAGCGATTCGCGGCTTCGCGAAAATGGGCAAGCTGTGGAAGATTCACTTCCGCAACGTCAACGCGCCGATTCCGTACTTCGTGGAGACGTTTGTCGACAATGGTTACACCGACATGAAGAAGGTGATGCGCACGCTCGTGGACGTCGATTACCGCGGCATCCTCATCGCCGATCACGTGCCACAGATGGTCGGCGACCGGCGCACCGGTTGGGCTTACAGCATCGGCTACATCCGCGCGCTCTACGACGTCATGCGCGAGAACCGGCGCGCCTGATCTCCGGCAGCCGTGGTCACTATCTCACTACGCGCCCCGAGCCGCCACTCTTGAGAAGCTGCTCGACCTCGTCCTTGGTGAAACGCGAGAAGTCCCCGGGCAGCGAGTGCTTCAGACACGAGGCCGCCACCGCGAACTCGAGGGCGTCCTGGCGGCTCGGCCGGGTCAGCAAGCCGTAGATCAGCCCGCCGGCGAAGCAGTCGCCCCCGCCCACCCGGTCCACAATGTGGGTGATCTCATAATGCCGGCTCAGCAAAAACTGCTCGCGATCGTTGAGACAAGCCGACCAGCCATTGTGCGACGCGCTGTGTGATTCGCGCAAGGTAATGGCGATCATCTTGAGATTGGGGAAAGCCGCGAGCACACGGCCGCTCAGGTCACGGTATTGCTCGCGCTCGAGCCTGCCCGAGTGCACGTCGGCGGCCGCCTGAATGCCGAGCGACATCTGGCAATCTTCCTCGTTCGCGACGCAAACATCCGAATGCCGAACCAGCTCGGGCATGACTTCTTTCGCGGCCTTACCCCACTTCCAGAGATTTTTGCGGAAATTGAGGTCGCAGGAGACGGTCAGGCCGGCCTCGCGCGCTGAGCGCACGCTTGCGAGCGCGAGTTCGGCGGCCGACGCGCTGATGGCCGGCGTGATGCCCGTGATGTGAAACCAGGCCGCGCCCTGGAAGGCCGTGGCGAAATCAACATCCCCGGGCTTAGCCAGCGCGATCGCACTGTAGTCGCGGTCGTAGAGCACTTTCGACGGACGCTGGTTGGCGCCCGGCTCGACAAAGTAAATGCCGAAGCGCCCGCGGCCGCGCGCGATGTAACTCGGATCCACGCCGAAGCGCCGTAACTCGGCGATGAAAGCGTCCGCGACGGCGTGATTCGGCGGCAGCACAGTCAGGTAGCGGGCCGGATAGCCAAAACCCGCGAGCGCGACCGCGACGTTAGCCTCTCCGCCGCCGAAGGTCGCGACAAACTGGGGCGATTGCAGCAGCCGCTCGAATCCCGGCGGCGCCAGGCGCAGCATGATCTCCCCGAAGGTAACGACTGGTTTGTCCATGAAGCCACGATTCTACTGCACGCGCAAGAGAAAAACGTTGTCCTCGTTTGCGACGACTTCGAGACCCCAGTCCGGCGCCCGGTTCACCAGCAGTTCGCCCAGCGGACCATTGCCCTCGCGCCCGAGGGGCGCGACGATATAGCGGATGCCGGCGCGCCGCACGAGCCGCGTGGCACTCCGGCGCAGGTTCATGCCCGGCCGCGGCGCGCCCGTACTCTTCAGCACGGTCCAGGTTCCGTCTGCCCGCCGGAGCGAAATCTCCGGCCGCGACTTCTCTTCCCCGCCCGGACCGATCACGCACACCTCGCTCAGCCTCTCCGGGGCGGCGAATTCGATCTCGTAAATCATGCCGGGACGGGCCGGCTCCCATGTACTCCACGACGAAATGTAATTGCCGTCGAGCGCCAGTGCGGCGTCCCAAAGGTTCGGATCGGCGTGAATCAGCCAATCGCGCGCGGGCAGGCGCTCATGGCCGCGCAGCAACTCCAATTCCTGAATGCTCCACGATTGCGCCGTGTCCGCCCGTTGAATCAGGCGCAGCGCGCGTACGGGCTCGGCCGGCGCCGGCGCCCGCAGCTCGTACGAGGCGCCACGATCCACCTTGGCGCCCTGCTCGAGCCCGGTGGTCAGCCGCACGCCCAACGACGATTGCCAGGACCCCACGACCTCGCGCTCGAGCAGCGCCCGGTGCAGCCCTTGCAGGTCGAGCAGTCGCGCCCGGGCCTCCGTATGCCGCTCCACCATCCTGGCGAGCCTGTAGTCCCAGGACACTCGCTCCAGATAATCGCGCTCCGATTCGATCCGCAGCGCCGCACGCCAGGGAAAAGCGGTCAGATGCCAGGCACGCGATGCGTAAAGCTCGACCACGGCCGGAAAGGACAGCACCGCATGCGCGGCGAGCAGCGCATACATCCCGGCACGACGCAGCGCGATCACCAGCGCCAGCGCGAAAAACGGCAGCGCCGGCATCAGGAAGCGAGCGCCGAGATTCAAGAACCACGGTATGGCCAGAAAGGCCGCCAGCGCCAGCGCGATGCGGCCAGACCGCGAGCGAAGCGAGAGGAGTGCCAGTGGCGCCAGCAGGACGATGGGCCCGATCAGCCCCTGCAGCTCGTCGCCCGTCAGCGCCAACGCCCGGATTACAGCCTCGGGACCGGCTGCCCCGTACGATTGCAGGTAGTGCCCCAGGGACTGCTCTATCGCAATGTAGAAATAGGGGTTCGGAAACAGGCGGTTGAGAAGGGGGGCAAACGGATTGCCCACCTCCACAGCGTTTCTCACCAGCCAAGGCGCTATCATCAGCGCCGCGCCCCCGGCGAAGATTGCCGCACGCCGCCAGCCGGCACGGCGCCAGATCCACAGCGCGGCCGGCGGGATCACGACCGCCCCCGTGAGCTTGATCCCGTAGCAGAACCCGGCGGTGATCCCGGCGAACAGAAGCGTTCGCCATTCGGGATTTTCCCGCCACAGCAACAGCAATGCGATGGTCGCCAGCGTGTAGAACACGAGCGCTGCGTCGGTGAACGCCGCGGTGCCGCTGATTCCCACCACCGGTGTGACCGCGTAGAGCGCGGCCGCGACAGCCGCCCGTTCGCGCGTGACGCCGAGCCGGGTCGCGACCAGCAGGAATAACGGTACGGTAGCGATCAGGAACGCGAAGTGCACCAGCTTGGCGGCAGACGATCCCCCGAATGCATAGGCAAACGCGAATAGAAGCTGCACGCCCTGCGGCAGCCGCTCGTAGAAACTGATCTGTTGTGAAAAACCGCCGGATCGTTTGGCGTCGGCCGCGGCCTTCAGATGATAGGCATTGGCGTCCGTCTGGATCTCCGGGGCCAGCGCATGGATCAGGTAGAAGACTCCAAACACGACGAGCACGAAGGCGGCCGCGGGCGGAATGGCTTTGCTCTTCAGAACGGGCCGCCACCGCGCCAGTGGCATTGCCGCCAGCCCGCCGAGGACCGCCATCCCGGCAGGCCGGGCCACGCCCGCAAGCATCAGAAAGAAAATCGTGAGGCTCAGCCCAGCCGCACCTACGGCGAGCACGAGCGTCGCCGGCAGCCGCAAGCCGCGCGAGCAAACCACTCCCACGCCCAGCGCGGCCGCCACGCAGAAGGCCGCCCCAAACCATACCGGGATCAGCTCAAGCAAGCAGCTATCATGCCACGCGCTGGAGTCAGCACGGCAGGCCGATCGAGCAGCATGTCCGGCCGGCACAACGGCTATCAGCCGGGCAATCTCGGGACTTGTTCTTCGACTTGCGATCGTGCGCCGCGGTCAGGCAGCGCCGGTCTGAAAGCTGAGCGCAGAAAACTGAGCGCGCACACACGCCAGTGTGGTGTCACGCGGCTCAAAATGAACACTTCTTCCGAGCCTCGCGCGTCAGCAAGCGCTATGCGCGACGGCACACTAGGACCTCCGTGATTCCGGGCGGGCGCGTTTCTCTTGTGGCAGATCGAGCAGCAACCGGAAGGGCTTGTTTCCGCTCCATCTGTAGACGTGAAAATCTCTGTTCAACGTCAGAATGTCGCCGGTGCCGGCCGCCTTCGCCAGGTGAACCAGGCAGGCGTCTGCCAGGTCGATGTGGCGATCGCGGTACTTGCGCAGCACCGCGCCGACTCCAACCGCGCGATCCGTGAGGCGTAGCGGCATCTGGAACACTCTCTGCGCCACGTTCTCCAAAATGGCCTCGGGCGCGCCGCTGACTCCACGCAGAAGATAGCAGGCCTCGGCGATGACAGCCTCGCAAGTGAGTAGAGGCCGGCGCAGACCGCGGACGGCGGCCGCACACTTCTCGTGGTGGCGTTCGCGACGGTCGAGCAGAGCAACAATGGGTCCCGTATCGAGCAGGACGCCTGTCACTTCCCGAATCCCCCCAAGTGCTTCTTGTCGGAGCCGAGGTCGGCAATGCCGGAATCGAACTTGCCCAGGCCGATGATACGAGTCTCCCCGTCGCCGGCGGCGACCGATGCCAACAACTGCAAGCCTTCACGGATCGCCCTCGATTGAGTCCAGCCTCGCCGCAGAAGCGTATTCAGGATCCTGCTCGATTGGGAATCCAAGCGCGCCTGAATGGTGGTTTTCATCGGACTGTCCCTTTAAACACCACTGTAATACAAACTGGAGACTGTCATACAGAAGGGCCGCACCTCATCCGACTTCGCCACTGCTGGAGACGCTGTCTACTTCATCTTCGCCGCCGCATCGACGCCCGCCTTGGCGATCTGCGCGTCCTGTTGCGACATCACACCGCTCACGCCAACCGCCCCGATCACCTGTCCGTCGATGGTGACGGGCAGGCCGCCTTCCACCGGCATCGCTCCCGGCAGTCGCAGGATCGCGTGCCGCCCGCCCGCCAGCGCGTCCTCGAAGGCTTTGGTCGGCCGCCGGAAACGCAGTGCACTGAGAGCCTTCTGCTGGGCGACGTCGATGCTTCCGATCTGCACGCCGTCCATGCGCTGCAAATACAGCAGATTCCCGCCATCGTCCACGATCACGATTACGACGTTCCACTTGTTCTTCCGTGCCTCGGCTTCGGAGGTCGCGGCGATCTGCTTTGCGGCCTCGAGCGTCAGGGCCTTTTTCGTGGCGAGTTGGGCAGCCGCGCTGCCTGCCGCCAGTCCTCCCATAACCGCCACCGCCAGGGCTATTCGGATGTTCATCTGCCGTCTCCTTTCCCCAGGATCGAATGAGCTGCTAAGCCATTCAGATATAGTGGTTTTTTCATCGAAAGTCAACGTGTGCGACAAGCTTCAAAGTGCTAAAATAAAAACGCAATCACTCGAATCCGGCACCTGGCGAAGAGAGTGGGAAAACCCGTCCGTTAGGAGCATTTTTTGTCAGACCCGCAAAACCCTGGTCCTCCGCAGATCCCACCCACCGGCAGCCAGATCCCGCCCGGCGGGGACGGAAACAGGAGCCTGATTCCGGTCAACATCGAAGACGAGATGCGCCGGTCGTATCTCGACTACTCGATGAGCGTGATCATCGGGCGGGCTCTGCCCGACATCCGCGATGGGCTGAAGCCAGTGCACCGGCGCATCCTGTACGGGATGAGCGAAATGGGCCTCAACTTCAACCGGCCCACGCGCAAGTGCGCCAAGATCGTCGGCGAAGTTCTGGGGAAATACCACCCGCACGGTGACAGCGCTGTGTACGACGCGCTGGTCCGCATGGCTCAACCTTTTTCCATGCGTTACCCCCTCATCGACGGACAGGGCAACTTCGGCTCGGTCGACGGCGACCCGCCGGCGGCCATGCGCTACACCGAAGCGCGCCTGTCCCGCATCGCCTCCACCCTGCTCGAGGACATCGACAAGGAGACCGTCGACTTCCGTTCCAATTACGACGACAGCGAGGAGGAGCCCGAAGTTCTGCCGACGCGCGTCCCGAACCTGCTGATCAACGGCTCCTCGGGCATCGCCGTGGGCATGGCGACCAACATCCCGCCCCACAACCTGCGGGAGATCGTCGACGCGGCGATCATGCTGGTGCATAAGCCGGACACGCAATTCGCCGAAATTCTCAAAGTAGTGCCCGGACCCGATTTCCCGACGGGGGGCTTTATCCTCGGCCGCCAGGGCATCCTCGACTACTTCAGAACAGGCCGCGGCTCGGTCAAGATGCGCGCCAGGGTCGCCACCGAGGACATCGGGCGAGACCGCGAATCGCTGGTGGTCACCGAGTTGCCCTACCAGGTCAACAAGGCGCGGCTGATCGCCGATATCGCCTCCATGGTCAACGATAAGAGGATCGACGGCATCTCGGAAATCCGCGATGAGAGCGATCGCGAGGGCATGCGCATCGTGATCGAGCTCAAACGCGGCGAGGAGCCGGAAGTCATTCTGAACCAGCTCTACAAGCACAGCCAGATGCAGGTGAACTTCGGTGTGATCATGCTGGCCATCGTGAATGGGCAGCCGCGCGAGCTCGGCCTGATCGACTGCATCAAGCGTTTCCTCGATCACCGCATTGACGTCGTCCGCCGGCGCACCAATTACCTGCTGCGCAAAGCTCGGGAGCGCGAGCATATCCTGCTCGGCTTCGGCCGCGCCCTGCAGAACCTTGACGCAGTGATCGAGTTGATTCGCGCCTCAAAAACTCCTAAAGAAGCGCGCGAGAAGTTGATGGACTTCATCACGCCCGCCGAAGCCCGGGAATATGCGCGGCTGGCGGATGCCGACCCGCGCGGGCCCCGCTTCAGCGAAAAGCAGGCGCAGGCCATCATCGAGCTGCAGCTCCAGCGCCTTACCGGCATGGAGCAGCAGAAGATCCTCGATGAACTGGCCGAGATTCAGCACCAGATTGCCGAGTACCTCGAGATCCTCGGTTCCGACAAGGTGCTGCGCGGCCTGGTCGTAAAGGAGCTCAGGGAAATTCAGAAGGACTTCGGCGACGAGCGCCGCACCGAGATCGTCGAGGATACGGGCGAAATCACGCTCGCGGATCTCGTACAGGTCGAGGATGTTGCCGTCACCGTCTCCCGGGGCGGCTACTTGAAGCGCACTGCGATCGACACCTACCATCGCCAGGGCCGCGGCGGCAAAGGCCGCATCGGCATGGCGACGCGCGCCGAGGACGTGGTCGAGCACCTGATCGTTGCCTCGACGCACGCCTACCTGCTCATCTTCACCAACAAAGGCCGGGTCTACTGGCTCAAGGTTTACGAGATCCCCGACGCCGCTTCGGCTGCGCGCGGCAAGCACGTGTCCGGCCTCATCAACCTGCAGCCGGATGAAGTCGTCAAAGCTTTTCTGCCGGTTGGCGAATTCGTGCCCGACAAGTACATCATCATGGTCACGAAGAAAGGTGTGATCAAAAAGTCCGAGCTGACGGAATTCGACAACCCGATGTCGCGGGGCATCATCGCCGTCAGCCTGGACGAAGGCGATGAGTTGATCGCGGCGCGCCTGACCACGGGCAAGGACTACATCTTCATTGCCTCGCATAATGGAATGGCCATTCGGTTCTTTGAAGACGAAGTCCGCCCGATGGGCCGGCAGGCGCGGGGTGTGCGCGCCATGAACCTGGCGGCGGAAGACGACGTCGTCGGTGTAGAGGTGGTCGGCGAGACCGGCCTGATCCTGTCGATTTCCGAGCTTGGCTATGGCAAGCGCACGCCGCTCGAGAACTACCGTCTGACCGCGCGCGGCGCCAAGGGCGTCATCAACATGAAAACCACCCACAAAACCGGGAAGGTGGTGAGCACACTTTCGGTCAAGGATGACACCGACCTGGTGATCATCACCCCGCATTGAAGCCAGCCGGATCCGGCAGACCGGGCGCTCCGCCTCGGGTGTCAGGCTGGTGAACCTGGAGCAGGAGGACGGGGTGGCGGCGGCTTCCGTGATCCCGAATGGGGAAGAGAAAAACGGCGAAAAGGTGAACGGCCAGGGCGGCGTGCCGCTTCAGTAGCCGGGCGCCTCGGCTTTCACCGGCGCTCCCGTAGGCCTTACAATCGGAAAGATGGCGCTTGTTGCACTCCACACGCCGAACTCCCTCGATCCCCGGGCGCTGCGCGCGAAGCAGGAGAAGCTGTTCTCGATCTTGCGTGGCCTTGAGAGGGTGATGATCGCCTACTCGGGCGGGACCGATTCCGCCTATCTCGCGTGGGCGGCGGCGCGCGTCCTCGGCGAGAACGCCCTCGCCATCACCGCCGATTCGGCTTCCATCCCGGAGTCGCACAAGCGCGATGCGGCCGCCTTCGCGCAGCAATTCGGCATTCGCCAGGAATTTATCCTCACGTTCGAGTTCGACAACCCCGACTACGTCAAAAACGCCGCCGACCGCTGCTTCCATTGCAAGGACGAGCTGTTCAACCGCCTGGAGGAGGTGGGCGCCGCGCGCGGCATCCCGCACATCATCTACGGCGTGAATAAGGACGATCTGGGCGACTATCGTCCCGGCCAGAACGCGGCGCGTATCCACAGCGTCCGGGCGCCGCTCGTCGAAGCAGACTTGAGCAAGGCCGACATCCGCGAGCTGTCACGCTTGTCGGGCCTGCCCACTTGGGACAGGCCCGCATCGGCCTGCCTCAGCTCGCGCGTGCCCTACGGCACGCCGGTTACGGTCGAGACCGTCAAGACCGTCGAAGCCGGCGAGGAGGCCATCCGCGCCCTCGGCTTCCGGCAGTTTCGCGTCCGCTTCCACGGCGAGCTGGCCCGGATCGAGATCGCCCGCGAGGAGCTGGAGCGCGCCCTCTCACCCGGGATGGCGCAGGCCTTCGTGCAGATCTTCAAGCCCCTCGGGTTTCACTACATCACCCTGGACCTCGAGGGCTATCGTCAGGGTGCGATGAACGAGGTCCTGGGTCTGACGAAATAGGACGGCCGCTCCTGCCGCCCGCCGAGGAAGGGTTGCATTGCTGTTCCCGATCTGCTGAAGTAGACAGTTCCAAGGAAACTTCACCTATGCATTGTTATCGAGGGCGCCACGTGCGCATCTTGCTCTTACCCGCCCTGGTCCTGCTGGCCGCCTGCCGCCAGACCGGGGACAGTCCCGCGGGCAACACCTATAGCATGGGCGAGCGCGTTCATCTCGGGCCACTCACGTATAACGTCCTGGAATCGGAGTGGAGGTCGCAGCTAAACAGCACTACCGGCCTCAGGACGCCGCAGAAGGGCCGTTTCCTGCTCATCAAGCTCAGCATCACCAATGGCGGCTCGGGAGATGTTGGCCTACCGCTCCTGTTCCTCGAGGACGCCAAGGGCCAGAGCTATCGCGAGCTGGACGAGGGCGTCGACGGAGTAGAGCATTGGCTCGGGCTGTTGCGCAACGTCTCGCCCGCCGAGACCGAGCAGGGAGTCATCGTCTTTGACGTGCCGCCGGGCGCCTACAAGCTCCGCGTTTCCGATGGTGGCGATATTCGAAACGAAAAGACCGCCACCATCGAGATCCCTTACGAGATCCGGTAACACCTGCCATCCCCCGCGAAATGCGCGCACGCAAGGTATGCGCTGCGCCCGCCGGCTCGCACAACTACCGTAGGCAGATCAGAACCCTACAATGAGAGAGGACCCTTGAGGGGTCTTTAATGCTGTTGTTTCTCCTCGTCCTGTTCGCCCCGGCCTGTCTCGCCGAGCTTGCCCTCTCCGAGTTCCATTTCCATTCCTACGAAGATTCGCCGCCCCTAGCCGTGCGCCCGTTGTTCCAGGCCGGCGAGAATGTGAACCTGAGCTTCCGGATCATAGGCTTCCAGGCCGTCGGCGATGAGCCGAAAATGCACGTGCGGTATCAGATTGAGGTGAGAGATCCTGCGGGCCGCCCAGTCGCGCCACCCAAATCGGGCGAGGTCAAAGCTCAGATCGCACCAGAGGACAAAGAGTGGATGCCCAAAATCCGGCACGGATTTCAGGTGCCGGGAGCGCCTCAGGCGGGTGAGTACAAAGTGCTCGTAAGAGTATCGGACAAGCTCGGGAAGAAGGATGCGGAACAGGAGTTCGCTTTTGAGGTGGAATCGCCGTATCACTCCGCTCCGGAGGGCCTGAAGCTGACGAACTTCCATTTTCTGCGCGGTGAGAACGGGCCTGAGGCGGTCGGCGGCTCTTTCCAGCCCGGCGACATGGTGTGGGGGCGGTTCGAGATGACGGGCTACAAGTTTGCCGCCAAGAACCGCTACAAGATCTCATACGGCGTGGAGCTGCGCGACCTCGAAGGCAAGGTGCTCTTCCGCGAGCCTAAAGCAGCCGCGGAATCAGAAGCATCGTTCTACCCTAAGCTCTACGTCAGCGGTCTGCTCAGCCTGTCTCTCGACAAGACGATCAAGCCGAGCCGTTATACGCTGGTCGTTTTCCTGCGCGACGAGATCGGCGATCAGCAAATCGACAGCGAGCATCCCTTCCGCGTGGAGTGACACTCGCTACCTTCCCGCCATCCCCAGGACAGGAGGGCGTCTGAAACCTCTCCGCCCCCCAACCGTTCGTCCGCGCGCATCAGCACTCTCGCAGGGTGAAGGGGCGCCGGAGCGCCTCCCTTTTCATCGGACCTCAGAAGATCAGGCGGATCGAGTACTGCATCTCGCGTCCGCGGTTCTGCTGCGTGGTCGAGCGGCCGAACAGCGAACTGGTCACGCTGGTGTTCGGCATGTTCGGCTGGAAGTAATTGGTCAGGTTGTAGGCCTCCAGCATGAACTCGAGGTTCATGCCCTCGCGAACCGGGAAGGCCTTCTTCAGCGTTGAATCGATCTGCCAGTAGCGCGGGCCGGTGATGCCCCCGTACTGGTAGGGGTTCGTGCGCGGCGTGAACGGCTCCGCCTTGCGAAACGCGGCGGTGTTGAACCAGCGGTTCCGGTCCGGATTGTCGATGTGCGGCTCGCCCTCGACGATCATCTGTCCGAAGCGGATGAACGGTCCCGAGTTGTACCACATGATGTGGCTGGTCGACCAGCCGCCGAGGATCGCGTTCAGCAGCGGATGCATGTTGCTGCCAAACTGCCGTCCCTTGCCGAACGGCAGGTCATAGGTGCCCGCGATGCTCAGCCGGTGGCGCGGGTTGTTGCTGTCGAGATACGTCTGCTCGCCGATGTACTGATCGTCCCTGTTGAAGAAAGTGGTGTTCCTCTCGCGGTTGAAGTTGTACGCGACCAGGAAGCTGTAGCCCGCCGCGAACGACCGCTGCGCGCGCAACTGGATGGCGTGGTAGCGGTTCTTAAAGCCGGCGGTTTGGTTCTGCCGCAGCCCGAGATACTGCGGATATGGCTTCAGCAGGCTGCCGACAGTGACCTTCTGGCGATTGCGAAGCTGGCCCGGGAAGGTCTCCGGAGTCCCATATTGATAGAACGGATTCGGAACCAGCTTGTCGAGCGCCGTTTTGTTCGTATAGCTGAGCTGCGGATCCACCATATTGAGATCGAGCGTATAGGGCAGATCGTGGCCCAGGTTGATGAAGTAGGTGCCGTCGAAGTGGATGCGGTTCGGCAGCTCGCGCTGGAACGAGAAGTTGAACCGGTCATTCACAGCCGACCGGAAATCGCCCTCGATCCAGTCGGGGTTGTCCCCAAGATTCGTGTAGCGGCCGTACTTCTTGCCCACGGGCAGAATGAGCGGATTCGTGGACGGGAAGGGATCGCTCAGGCGCCCGCCGGGTACGCCCTGCAGTTGCGGCGCCACATTCGTGGTCTGGTTGAAGCCGTACATAGGAACGCGCGAGATCGTGTTCGAGGTCACCAGCGGCGGCGTTACGTATTTGGCATAGCCGAACCGTAGGGCCGATTTGTCGTTCAGCCGGATCGCGATGCCGGCGCGCGGCATGAACACGAGCTTGTTGGCATCGTACATGGCGCGATGATTCTCGTCCGCGTACACCCACGCGCCGTTGAACTTGTAGGGGACGTTCATCAGCGCGCGCGCCTCCGCCGGAATGTTTGGAGGATTCTGCTGCATTTCTGGAATGGGATTGCCGACATCCATCGCCCGCGAAATGCGGTTCTCCGAATCGACCGGTCCGCCCTCGTACTCGTAGCGGAGCCCAAGGTTCAGAGTGATGTTGCGGCTGATTTTCCAGTCGTCCTGGACGAACGCGCCCCAAAAGTTCACGGCGATCCGCTGGAACGGCCAGGTGGATGCCTGCGAGCGGCTGTCGATCGCGCCCAGCAGGAAGCTTGCCCAGTCGTCGCCACTGACCTTGAGGTCGGGCGAGATGTAGGTCGCCGCCGTCGTATCTTTGTAAAACCGGAATAGCATCAGGTACGGAAAGATGCCATCGGCCCGGTGCCGCCGTGTCTGCGCCCCCAGCTTGAGGTTATGCGTGCCGATGCTCTTGCGCACGCTCGCCTCGTAGGTGTGGTTGCGCGGATGCTGGTACCAATAGCTCCCTTTGCCGAACGAGCCGCCGCCTACCTGGACGAACGGGTAGTAAACGAGCGGCATCTCGCCGATGTAGGGCTTGTACCAGGCGTTGCCCGGCCAGAACTGATCGAGACCTTTTTCGCCGACCGCGGATTTCGGGGCGCTGTAGTCGTCCTCAAGCGAGGCGAAGCTGCCGCGGAAGTTCCACACCGTGGTATTGTTCATCGTCCAGACCACGTCGCCCGCGATGTTGCGGTTGTTCATCAACCCGCCGTTATCGTTGGTCACGGCCGGTGAACTCACGTACTCGGTCTGGTCGAGGTCCGTGCGCACCCGGCTGTAGCGGCCGAAGACCTTCAGGTTGTCGTTGATGCTCCAGTCGACGCGCTCGGAGAAGTTCCAGTGGCGAATCGGCCAGGCGTAGCCGATGCGGAAGTTGTTGACGCCCGTAATATCCAGCCCGGGGCCGTTCGGCTTCCACACGTCCTGCATGATCCGCGCCGAAGTCGGGTCGATGCGCGAGCGCGGGATAATGTTGCCGGCAAACGGCGTGCGGCTGGCCTCATTCCTCGCCGGATCGAGCCGCGTGGTCCAGGGATCGTAAATCGTGCGCAGCCCGCCGCTGATGTTGCGCGATTGCGAGAAGTCGCCCTGCCGCTCCAGGTCGGTGGGCAGCGT
>JACOTZ010000302.1 GCA_016178155.1 Acidobacteriota bacterium | reverse complement strand
TTCTGCGGGTTACCGAGGCGGCCGAACTTCTGTTCATCGCCATACCAGACGTTGATAACCGGCCGGAGGTCGACGGATTTATTTTCGTACAGCAGCACTTTATTGTGCGTCCAGCCGATCGAAACGATATCAAGGTCGCCATCCCGGTCGATGTCGACAACGTGAGCGCCCTGGTGGTGCTCGTCGCCCTGATGCACGAGATGCTTCCTCCACTGCCTGCCCGCGCCATCGACATTCTCGAAGATGAACAGGCGTGCGGCCTCCATGTTCTCCAGCCGATGCTCACCCACAATGACGTCCAGGTCACCATCGCGATCCATATCCGCAACCTCGAGGCTCATCGGACCGTACACGCCGGCGGGTGTAGCGATCACGTGTTCGGTCCACTTCGACGTGGCCAAGGCCGGCTGCTCGTACCATGCCAGATAACCGGGGTCTTCGCGATAGTGCCCAACCACGGCGTCGATGCGCCCGTTGCGGTCGATGTCGGCGAGCACGGTGCGGTGACTCTTGTTCCCGGCACCGCTGAAGTAGACAAAGGGTTTCCATTGGCGGCCGCCCTCATTTCGCAGCCACTCGAGATCGCCGCCGCCCGCATTGCCGACGAAGAAGATGTCGATGTTACCATCGCGATCGATGTCGCCGATATCGAGTTGCTTGGCCGGCTTGTGGTAGTTGTAGATGTTCTCGATGGGCCAGAGATGCTTCGATGGATCCGCGGGCACGGTGAGCATCTGTATGAACTCGCCAGGCGGCGTATGCCACGAGAGCGCGATCTTCAGCGGATCGCCAATATTGAACCGCGCTACGCCGACGCCCTGTAGAAACCCACCGGCGCCCTGCGAGACGTTCTCGAACGCCTGGAACTGGCCTGCGCCGTCGTTGCGAGCCCAGACGAACTGCGAGTTGCGCGTTGAGCCCGCGCCTTTGGTCCCCAAGAGGTCGAGGTCGCCGTCATTATCGAAGTCGTAAACCGCTGCCAGGTTTCGAAAGGCCCCGCCGACGTTGCGCCGCTCCCAGTTGGGTTGGCCACCGCCCGGATTTCGGAACCACCAGGCGCCGGTCACCACGTCCGTGCGGCCGTCGGCATCGATGTCGGCTGACTGAACGAACATCGACCGCCCGTCTTTCTCGCCGATCACCTTGCGCTCCCACCTGTCGAGCGAGAAGGTGCCGCCGGCCGGTGCGGGACGCTTTTGCAGAAACACATCGATTCGCGGCGTGGCGGCGACGAACGGCTTGGAAACAATGTCCGGGAAACCGTCGCCGTTGAGATCCGCCAGCTCGATTCATGATTCGGCACGCCGGTGGAGATGAGCGTTGTCTTGAACCCGCCGCGGCCATCGCCATAAAATACCCACGCTTTCGATTTCGGATTTCCCTCTTTGCCCCAACTACCCATCTCGCCGCAAAAGATGTCGAGGTTTCCGTCGCCGTCGCCGTCGGCGATTGCGAGCGAGTGGCCGTGATTGACTTCGAACCGGAGCAGGTCGTGGCCCACCCACGAACGACCGTTCCACTCGTACCACTTCAGGGGCCCGCTGGTGTCGCCGGCCACGAATACGATTTCCTGAAACCCGCCTGTCTTGAGGTCGCCGGCGGCGGCGCGCGTGTAGTGCTGCGCGTCGTCGACCAGATGTGCGGTGAACTTCATGCCGCCCTGATGCTCGAACCAGTAGCCGCCTCCGATGATGTCCAGCTTGCCGTCGCGATTGATGTCGGCGCGTGCCAGGCCTTCGTGCTGAACGCCGCCTGTATAGGTGAACCCTGTTTTGTAAGACCATTCGCCGGCGGTTTTCGGGTCATCGGGCACGTTCAGGATGAGCAACTTCTTGCCGCCTTGATTCCAGGCGGCCAGCTCCAGCCTGCCGTCGCCGTCAAAGTCGCCCGCGATCATGTCGTGATGACCTCGATCGCCGGATTTCTTGATGGTCCTGCGCGTCCACGGTTGCGTGGGATTGAACCGCGGCGCCGGGTTTTCCCACCACCAAATTTCGTTGCTGCTGAATTTGCCGCCGAACAGGATGTCGAGATCGCCGTCGCCGTCGACGTCGGCAACCGTGCCGCCGGCGCCAATCGGCACCTTCGCATCATCGATAACGTATACATCCCAGCCTTTCGCCGTCCGGCGGTACCACAGCACAGAGGGGGCCGCATTGCGCTCGGTGAGGATGAAATCATCTTTGCCGTCGCGGTCGACGTCGAGGACCAGGCAGGCCGTCTGCTCGCGCCAGGACGCTGGCGGGGATGGAATCCCGCTATTCTTGCTGGAGATGTGATGCCATTCGACTGCGCCGCCGGGACGGTTTGGGCGAGCACGAATGCGTAAGCCAGCATTCCGCGGATCATCGCTTTCTCCTTGCGGGCAAGCTGCGGTCGTCGCGCTCAAAGGGGACTGCGTCGGAGGTGCGGATGTACCAATCCAGCATCCGCGCGCGGATCTCCTCGCGCCGGCCGGCGTACGAGCGGTCGTGGAAAACATTGTGCAGCTCGCGTGGATCCCGCTGGAGGTCGTACTGCTCGCTTTCGCCGGCGGGGCGCAACACGAGCTTGTCGACGCGCGTGCGGATTGTGGTGGTGCGCGAGATCAGCTCGGGCCGTTTGTTCTCGAGCAGAATCTTCGGGTAGTAGATGTGCGCTTCCGGGAAATTCGCAAGCGGCTCGAAGGCGTGCGGCTCAGACGTGTTGTAGCCGCCCTCGCTGAAGACGGCGCGGTTTCGATCGCCCGCGGCTCCTCCAAGCTGCGGGGCGAGTGAGCGGGCGAAGTGCGTGTGCCGCGCCTCAACGCCCGCCAGCTCCAGGCACGTCGGCATGATGTCGTGCAGTTCAACCGGCTCGTGTACGACATGGCCGGCGGCGCAGCCAGGAGCACGAATGATCAGCGGGACTCGCAGCAGCGTGTCGTCCATCGCATTCGACCATTTCTCGACCAGGCCGTAATCTCCGGCCCAGTCGCCATGATCGGAGGCGAGGATCACGGCCGTAGCGGAAGACTTGCGGTTTTCTCGAGCCCTTCGAGCAACTCGCCGAGCAGCCAGTCGGCATAGCTGATCATGCCGAGATAGACGGCGTTGATGGTCCGGAAATCGCGCTCGCTCAGTTTGTCGAGCCGCCGGCTCCGGCGGATGGCGCGGTACAGCTCCGGCTTGCCGGCGATGTCCGGAGGGCGCAGGCCGGG
>JACOTZ010000301.1 GCA_016178155.1 Acidobacteriota bacterium | reverse complement strand
GGTGCGTTCGCCGGGCTCCCGGTCTTTACAGCCTCGGCGGCAGCGCGGCCGAATGTGGTCGTGATCGTCACAGACGACCAGGGATATGGCGACCTCAGCGCGTATTCCCACGCTGCCGCGGATGTGTCCACGCCAAACATGGACCGGATTGCAGCGAAGGGCGTGCTCTTCACGAGCGCTTACGTTACTGCTCCCGTCTGCAGTCCTTCGCGCGCAGGCTGGAATACCGGGCGTTATCAGCAGCGGTGGGATCAGAAACTCGGCCAGACTCCGGGACTTCCGAGCGGCGGAAGGACCATAGCGGAGTACTTCAAGAGCGCCGGATATGCTACCTGCAAGATCGGCAAGAATGACTTCGGCCGCGGCTACCACTCGCAGCATGGACGTGAGTACCCGCTGAACCATGGGTATGACGAGTTTCTCGGCTTCTCGTCGCATGCCCACGATTACTTTCTGCTCTCGGAACGCATCGAGAAGTCCACGCCGGACCCACACGGCCATAGCGCCGCGCTCGGCACGTTGTTCGAGAACCGGGGCCGCAGGAGTTTCGAAACAGGATACCTTACCGACATCTTCACTGATCGTGCCATCGAGTTTGTCGAAAGCCATCGCAGTCAGCTATTTTTCCTCCACATCGCTTACAATTCCGCACACTCGCTGGTGCACGAAGTCCCGGATCGTTATGCCGAGAAATTCGGTGTCAAGCCGATACCGAAGTACGATCCGAAGACCATGGGCAAGTATGCCGATTATTACGACAAGTACGCTCAGCTCGGCGCTATTTCCAATGATCAAATGCGCAAGTACTACCTCGCCAATCTGGCATGCCTCGATGACAACATCGGCCGTCTGTTGGATGCTGTGGACCGCTTGAAGCTCGCGGAGAACACGCTGCTCGTCTTCTTCTCAGATAACGGAGGCACGCAGCATGGCGGAGGATGCAACCGGCCGTTGCGGGGAACCAAGTCCACGACGTTCGAAGGCGGGATCCGGGTGCCGTTCATGATGCGGTGGCCGGGAAAACTGCCAGCCGGCAAGACGTACTCGTACCGCATCTCCACGCTGGACCTGCTGCCCACCTGTCTCGAGGCGGCCGATATCCCTGTCGGACCGTCTGCGAAGCTGGATGGCCAGAGCTTTTTGCAGCCGGCGAAGACGGGAGCACCGTCGCCCACCGGAAGCCGACCGCTGTTCTGGCATTACAGAGACCGGTGGGCCGTCTCGAGCGGCGAATGGAAGCTGGTCCGGAGTCCCATTCCGGGCGGACCGCGGACGCACCAGATCATCTACGATGGCGATTCGGCGGAGGCCAGCCCTGCCCTGTTCGATCTCTCGAAAGATCCGGCAGAGCAACACGATGTCTCGAAAGCGAACCCCAGCGTGGTCGAACGCCTGAACCGGTTATTTGAGGACTGGCGCCGCGAAATGCGAAGTGAGGCAACGAAGCAGTGAACACGACTTATTCAACTTCTTGTCTGGTGTTGACGGCGGCGCTGTTTGCAGTGAGCGCAACTGCCGCGGAATACGCCGGACTCGCAGGCAGGATCGGGGCGGGCGCAAATGCGAAGCGCGTGAAGGAACTCCGCATTACCGAGTCCGGCGTCTACGAAAACATCCTTGTGGATGGCGAGTGGGGCCAGCACGATCTCGTGCGCATTCTCGCGGATGATGTCGTGCTGCGCAACTGCACGATACGGTATGGCCAGCGCGACGGTATCGAAGTGTACGCGCGAAACGTGCGCATCGAGAATTGCCACATTCACCATCTGCTGAACCAGACGTTCAAAGAGCAGAAGGACTCGCACGGGATCACTGGCCGGCCCCTCAATCTCGTTGTTCGCAATACCGAGATCTCCCACGTAAGCGGCGACGCGATCCAGTTCGATCCCAGCCGCAAAAGCGAGCCGTATCCGTGGGACAAGGTTCTCGTCGAGAACTGCTTCCTCTGGACTGGGCCGCTCGATGCCGATTACGCGGGATTCCGGAAGGGAGAACGTCCGGGAGAAAACGCGTTCGACAGCAAAGTCGATCCGAAAGCTCCGCGCGCCACGATCACGATCCGGAACACATTGATGAAGGGATGGGGCCATGGACAGATCGGCAACGGAGCCGCTCTCAATCTAAAGGAACAAATCCACGCGATCGTGGAGAACGATGTTTTCGTGGAGAATGACATCGCGTTTCGCTGCCGGGGCACCCTCGGGAGCGCCTGGGTGACGGCACGAAACAACACGGTTTACCAGACTTCGCGCGTCTTTCGTCTGGAGCACAACGTCAAGAACGTCAAGATCTCCGGACTCGCTTTAGGAGAGGGGATCGGGCAAGTTTTCGATAATGCCCCCGGACCGGGCGAGGGTTTTGAGGATAAAGGAAGGCGCACCGCTCCGCCGCTGGCTGCCTGGCCGTATACGGGGCTGCCTGTTGGCGATGTGCGCGCGGCGCTGTCCGCGCGGCGCGTTGTGGTTCACGGACACCGGGGCGCGCGAGCGATGCTTCCCGAGAACATCATCGAGGGGTTCCGTTACGCGATCGAGGCTGGCGTCGCATTTCATCGACCACATGACCCGGCGCGGAATTCTTGCGTAAGGTTCACGTTCCTGGACGGACTACGACGCGCGAAGAGCGGTGAGGATCAACTGACACAGTAATGCCTTCACCGCCAGGCGCGTTTTGCTGCGGCCCGGCCGCGCTGGTGCGCCAGAACGAGCTTCATGCCTTCGATCAGGTCCGCACCAAGGCTGCCTTTTCGGGCCGTGGTTTTCTTTCGCATCTTACGTGAGGCTGCCATGAGGGCCCGGGCGCGCCGCGTAATGCGCCCCTTACGTCTGCCCGATGTCTGAAAGCCGGCTACACTGCCGGTGAAGTGAGAGATTGGTCGGTTCGACGCCCTGGCGGCAGAGAAATCGCAGACCCGCTCAGGCGGCGGCTTCTACCGCTCTGCGCGACGCCTTATCAAACTGCTTGTCGAGCTTTTTCACGAGCTCGGCCTCGTGGATCACCAGCCCCACCTCCCGCCGCCCGCCGAGACTGGCCTCCGATAGCGCGAAGCTTCCGACCACGGCGAGCGCGTGATCCACGACGACGAGCCGGCCATGCGGCGCTACCGATCCGCCCGCGTCGCTGCTCTCCACTTCCACTACCACGCCGTGGCGCTGGCGGTCGCGCAGAATCGCCAGGATGCGAGGGTCCGATATCTTATGGTCCAGAATCCGGATGGAACGCCGCGCGCCGGCGAGAAGCGCCTCCAGCCGCTGCCACGCGCCATCGGGACGAAGTCCCGCGTCCGGCGGAAGCATCTGTGCGTCAGGTTCATCGTCCCCACCAGCGCGCGTTCGCCATCAGCCACCATGAATTTCGCGTGATATTTCATGCCGGCGCGGCTGAAGCGGTGTACGCGCACGCCCATCCGCTCGAGGCATCCGGCAAGCGGCCCCAGCCGTTTGCCCCAACCTTTTGCGCGCCCGGTCACCAGCGCCTCCACCCGGACACCGCGCGTTACTGCCTCGCCGAGCTCGTGCAGGATCTCGAGATCGTCGCAGCGAAATACCGAGAGCAGCAGCGTCCGGCGGGCGCCACGGATGAACGCGAGCACAGCATTCTTTCTCGCCTCGGGCTTGCACACCACGCGGTCCCGCGTGGCCGCCGGCACGACAAGACGGAGTCCGCTCATGAGCGTGCCTCCGAGACGGCCTCGACCGGAGCCGCCGCAAAGCGAAGCCCCGGCGTGCTCTTCCGCTCCAGGTGGATCGGCGTGCGTTCCGGCGCCGGAGCCGGCGGGGGACTGGCCGGCCGCTGCAGCACCGTGAAACGCAGGACCAGCGCCACGGCCACGCCCAGCGCCAACCCCAATATGATGTCCCAGAGCTTCTTCACCGCGGGACCTCCGAGCTTTCCGCAACGGCGCAGCGGCCCAGCAGCACTGCCGCCAGTGGGCTGGCATTCTCGATTGCGGCTCCTTCCTCCTGCATCGCCGCCAGCAGGCGCCGGCCCGCGGCATCGACACCGGTGAGATGCTGGACGTCCAGCACGATCCTGCGGTTACGCAGAAGCGAACGATTGCCTGCACGGACGCGGTCCAGCTCGGCCACCCAGGCGCCGCTCAGCCTGCCTTCGAGCTTGATCCGGAGGTGATCGTCGCTCTCGATCGTGGTAATGCGAAGCATAACCAGTCCGGTGCACGAATCGTGCCAAAAGAGAAATGATGCACTTGATTCCGCTTATTTGAATGAGTGAAAAGGATGTCGAACTTTGCCGTGACGGCGGGCCGACAGCAGGTCGGACATCCGACACGCCTCAGGCGCCCGGCTTGGCAAGGCCGAGCTTTTCCATCCGGTAGAGCAGCGTCGTTCGCTTCATGCCCAGCCGCGCCGCGGCCCCGTTCGGCCCGCCCACGACGCCCTTGGCCTCCCGCAGCGCGCGCACGATAGTCTCCCGCTCGACATCCTGCATCGTTGCCAGCGGCGTGGGGGCGGGCGCCACGGCGGCGAGTCCTTCAGCCTGCAGTTCCTGCGCCGGGATCCGCAGCGTGTCACCCGCCGTCAGAATGACGGAGCGCTCGATGAGGTTCTGCAGCTCCCGAATGTTCCCCGGCCATGGGTAGCGCACGAGCTGCTCGATGGTCTCGGCCGCGATCGAGCGGATCTTCCTGCCCAGCCGCCGCGAGTACTCCTGCGTGAAGTGCATCGCCAGATAGGGAATGTCTTCCTTGCGCTCGCGCAGCGGCGGGACGGCAATCGGGAACACGTTCAACCGGTAGAACAGGTCGCCGCGGAACCGATTCGTCTCCACCATCGTTTTGAGATCGCGATTCGTGGCCGAAACCAGGCGGGCATCGCTGCGGATGGTGCGCGTCCCGCCCAGGCGCTCAAATTCCTTTTCCTGCAGAACGCGCAGGAGCTTGGGTTGCAACTCGAGCGGGATCTCCCCGATCTCGTCCAGAAACAGCGTGCCCTGATGCGCAATCTCGAAGCGCCCGATCTTCTGCGCGATGGCGCCCGTGAAGGCGCCTTTCTCATGTCCGAAGAGCTCACTCTCGAGCAGTCCTGACGGAATCGCCGCGCAGTTCAGCTTGACGAAGGTACCGCGGCCGCGGGGGCTCTGCTGATGCAAGGCCCGCGCGACGAGTTCCTTCCCGCTGCCGGTCTCACCGTAAATCAGGACGGTCGCGTCAGTGGGCGCAACCGTCTTGATCTGCTGCAGGACCTTGCGGACTGCCGCGCTACTGCCCAGGATCTCGTCGGACGGCGCGACCGCCTGCAGCTCCTCCTCCAGATAGAGCTTCGTTTCGCTGAGCCGGCGGTTCAATTCCTCGACGCGCGCGAACGAGAGCGCATTCTCCACCGCGATCGAGACCTGCCCCGCCAGCGCCTGCAGGATCCCGGTCTTCTCCGGCGGGAACGCCCCGTCCTGGCGGCTTCCGATGCTGATGGTGCCGATCTTGCCTCGGGCCGTTTTCAGCGGCATGCTGCACATGGACCGGATCCGCAGCTCCGCCGCCATGTCTCGTATGATGCCCGCCATTCTCGCGAGCTGCTCGTGGTCGTAGCACTGTAAACTGCCGGTTACGAACGCCCGGCCGCTCGGCGTATCTTCCAGCCCCAGCGGGTGGTCCGGATGTCTGAGCGGCGCCGGTTCGCGGGTGGCCGCGTAGCGAAGCCGGAGCTTCGACTCCTCGGGCACCCAGATTGCAACCGCAATGAACTCGTGGGATACGAATCGCTGCAGCAGTCTCGATATGCCCTCGAACAGCGCCTGCGGGTCGTGCTCGGTGACTAATGCGTTGTTCACTTCGAGCAGCAGCTTCAGCCGGTCGTGGCTGCGCTCCAGGCGCTCGCGGTTGACGATGTTGTCGACGGCAATGGCAACAGGCCTCAGAGCACGCTCGAGCAGCGCCAGTTGCGCATCCGAGTACTGCACCTCCGCGCGCGTGCCGATGCCCAGCGCTCCCAGCCGGTGCGAAGGAGTGCTCAGCGGCACGTAACAGAACGTGCGCAGCCGCTCCTGGCGCAGCAGCTCCAACACCACCGGATAGCGGCTCTCCGATGGCACGTCCGGGATATGGAAAAGCTTTTGATCGCGGATCACCTCGCCCACGGGCGTTTCATCGAATCGGAACCTGATGCCGGAGTGGGCGCCGTGGGGCAAGGTCGAGAATAGCTCGGCCAGCACGATCTCGTTGCACGCTTCGTCGTGGAGAAGCAACCCAAGCCGGTCGAAATGCACGAACCGGCTCAGCTTGTCCGTGAGATCCCGGAACAGGTCGTGAACCGTCGGCTGCGAGGTCACCGACGCGATCACGTCCAACAGGGCCCGCTCGCCTTCTAAAACGGACCCGTACGCCTGGGACACAAACACAGTATACGCGCGTGTCGGCAGCTTGACACCACGTCAATGGGCTGACCTGGCAGCATTGACACTCAATCGCAACCTGAGCGTCAGCGGCTTGTAAATCAGTGATTTGGCGAATGGCATGCCGGCTGCCCAGTAGAAGCGCATGAGATCCCGCGGAGCCGCCATCGTCGCCCTCGTCCTCGCCGCCTCTCGGGGCGGCGCGGCCACGGCCGATGATCTTTTCAATGACGCCGTGGTTCACGAAATCCGGCTCTCCATCCACGCCTCGGACTGGCAGAAGCTTCGCGACACCTATCTCGAGGACACCTACTACGCAGCCATCCTCGAGTGGGGCGGGCTCACCATCGAGGACATAGCCGTCCGCTCGCGCGGAGACGGCAGCCGCAACGGCAATAAGCCCGGTCTGAAGGTCGACTTCAACCACTTCGCGGCCGGCCGGGAGTTCCTGGGCCTCAAGGCGCTGGTGCTCGACAACTTGACCCAGGACCAGAGCATGATGACCGAGCGGCTCAGCATGGCCATGTTCCGCCGTATGGGCTTGCCGGCGCCCCGCGTCGCGCATGCGCGCCTGTACGTCAATGGCGCGTACGCCGGGCTCTACACGATTGTCGAGCCGGTCGACAAGAACTTCCTCAAGCGCACGCTGGGCGAGGATGGCGGCTATCTTTACGATTACGAGTGGGCCGGCGAGTACTGGTTCGAGTACTCGAGCAGCGACCCTGCCGCCTACTCGCCGTACCCGTTCCAGCCACAGACCAACGAAAAGAACCCGGATCCCCGCGCCCTCGAGCAGATGATACGCGCCATCAATGAGAGTCCGGACGCGGAGTTCATCCCGAACGTCTCCGCCTATCTCGACCTCAAGCAGTTCCTCGATTACCTCGCGATTGAAACCTACATCGGCGAAATGGACGGCGTGCTCGGCGATTGGGGCCTGAACAACTTCTATCTGTACCAGTTTCAGGGAACCAACGCGTTCATGCTCATCCCCTGGGACAAGGATGTCACCTTCCGGGACGCCGGCCGGCCCATCTGGCAGAACTCCGAACGCAACGTCCTGACCCGGAGGTTGCTTAGCGTGCCCGACATTCGCGAGCAGTACCTGCAGGCGCTCGAGCGCGCAGCCGCGCTGGCTGAAGGACCGGGCGGCTGGCTCGAGCAGGAGATCGACAGAATTTACAAGCAGATTCAGACCGCGGCTCTCGAGGATCCAAACAAGCCCTTCTCGTATTCCGAATTCGAAGAAGGCGCCAGCAACCTTCGTTACTTTTCGTTCGCGCGGCCCAACGTGGTCGTGGGCGAGATTACGGCCGCCCGGGCCGGCGCGTTCGAGTCTGCCCCTTAACCTCGGCGACCGCCAGTGCTGACGGCGCTCCGCCATGCGGTTTGCTGCCACGCGCGACATGCAACGCGGATTCCGAGCCGCGCGCCGTGAGCGAGCGGTTGTCAAGGGTTTTGTGGGACCGATGTCCCGCCCCAGCGCCGCCTGGACGCGATACTTGCCAAGGCCCGCCGCCGGGTATACCGTTATACTGTTACTGCCAACGCACTGAAAGACCCGGGTTTGAGAGAGGATACAGATGTGTAATAGAACGCTTCTATGCTTTATTGGAGGGCTTGCGGCTTTAGTTCCGGCCTTTGCGCAACCCGCAATTCGCGAGGATGGAGTCCTGAACGCGAGTTCTTATCAGGCCGATGTCGCGCGTGGTTCGTGGTTCGTGGTTTTCGGGAGCAACATGGGGCCGGCGGGCCTAACTCTCGCATCCGGGGCGCCGTTCCCGACCCAGCTCGCGGGAACGAGCGTGACCTTTACCCCGGCGGCCGGAGGCACGGCCGTCACCGCTCGCCTGTGGTACACCAGCGCGACGCAACTGGCCGGCCTGCTGCCGTCGAGCACTCCCGCCGGAGATTTCGACGTCCGCGTGACCTTCAATGGCCAGGCCGGCGCACCGCGGCGGGTGCGAGTGGTGGAGCGGAACTTCGGCTTCGCCACGGTCGCGCAAAACGGCGCCGGGCCCGCACAGGCCACCAATGCCAATCTGAACAACGGCGTTAGCCTCGTCCGGTTCACTTCCGGGACGATCAGCTTCAACAACCTCGAGTGGCAACACCGGCCCGCCTATCCGGACGAGACGCTGATCCTCTGGGGCACGGGCCTCGGCTCCGACCCTCAGTCCGATCTCGACGGGGGCACCTCCGGCGATCAGACCTCGGCGGCGAGCGTCCGCGTGATTGTCGGTGGCGTCGAAATCACCCCGGGCTATGCCGGCCGCTCGAGCGGCTCGCCGGGCCTCGACCAGATCAACTTCGCACTGCCGGGCAACGTCACGAGGGGCTGTAACGTCAGTCTGCAGGTGCGCGCGGGCGGCCGCCTGAGCAACATCGGCTCGCTGGCGATCGCCGATTCAGGCCAGGCGCAGTGCACGCACCCGGCCTTGAGCGAATCGCAGTTGAGGCGCCTCGACCAGGGCGGGACCGTGAGCATCGGCGCGCTGAATCTGTCGAAGATCAACACCAGGATCACGCTGCCGGGCATTGGCAGCTTCGATTCGACCTCGGAGTCGGCCAGCGGCACCTTCGCCCGCTACGGGATCTCGCAGGTCGGAGAAGCGAACTTCTCCCTGCTCCAGGCGGGAGGCTGTTTTGTGTTCCGGCGCAAGGGCGACCTGACTACGATCCTGACGGGAACGGCTCCCCAGTCCCTGGACGCTGGAGCGCAGTTGACACTGAACGGCCCCAACGCTTCCAACCGGGCTCTGCCGAACCAGACGGATCCGGCTACCAATCAAAGGCTCAATGTCTATCTAGCCACGCTGTACTCGAGCGGTGTGGGCGGTTTCGGCGGCACCGGCAGCCCCACGCTGACCCAGGGGCAATATACAATCGCCGGCCCTGGAGGCGCGGATATCGGCACCTTTACGGCCAGCATCAACTTCCCCGGCACCTTCACCTGGACCAACGAGAGCGCCATTCCCGCCGTGATCCCGAGAAGCCAGAATCTGACTCTTAACTGGACAGGGGGCGGCGATGGTCTGGTGACCGCCGTGGGATTTGCGGGCTCGCAGGTGGGTGGAACGCAAACCAATCCCATTTTTGACGTTGCCGTATTCAGTTGCGCCGCTCCGGCTTCGGCCGGCACCCTCTCGGTTCCATCGACGGTGCTGCAGCAGCTCCCAGCGGTCTCCGGTGATATAAGCACCGGCGCGATCGGCACCCTCTCGGTTCTGGCGGTCCCCGATGCAAGCCGGGAGCAGGGAGTCTTCACGGCGCCGCTGACGGCGGGCGGCAACGTCGATTTCGCGAATTTCTCCTACGCCGTCGGGACATCGAAAAGCGTGGGATACAACTAGCCGAGGTTCGTCACCACCACTCCCTGACGGTCGTGGCTCAGAACGCTTCCGCTGATTTGACGGCACTTACTGAGCCGCGCGCGTCAGCAAGCGGTTCGAAATCCTGTCGGTGACGAACTT